>CAZVAR010000017.1:0-38352 GCA_964625225.1 uncultured Alphaproteobacteria bacterium
TCCCCCTCGACTCGCTCCGGCCCGCGCCGGACAGGATTGATATGGCGCAAAGCCGCCATCGATCTAGCACAACGCCTGGGTAGCGCCAACGATGGCTGGCCGGCCTCGCTGCACCGCGATCGGCCCGATAGGATGCAGCCGCCTTGCAAGCATCAGCTCGGGAGCAGAGCAGCGCACCATGTCCGAAGACACCGCCGCCGCCATACCGTGCGGCTACCGCATCATCGATCCGCGCGACCCGTTCGAGACCGGCGCCGGTCCGTTCTACGTCTCCGATACCGGGCCGTTCCGGCTGCTGCTGCGGGTCGAGCCACGCCACTGCAATGCCTCAGGCATCGTTCATGGCGGGCTGCTGATGACCATGGCCGACGTGACCGTGTGTGCCGTTGCGGTGCGTGATACGCCGGAGGAACGCGCGATCACGGTCTCGCTCACCGGAGACTTCGTCGATGCCGGCCGGCTCGGCGATCTGCTCGAGGGACGCGCCGAGATCGTACGCCGAACCGGATCGCTGGTGTTCGCCCGCGGCGAAATCAGTACCGGCGGCCGGTCGCTCTTCGTCTGCAGCGCCGTCATCAAGCGCGCCCGACGCACCTGAGCCGCGAGCCTCGTCCGGCGCGCGTCGGGCCGGTCGCCGTGCGGTGGTGTCAGTCTTCCCGCATCGGGCTGGTGACGACGTCGACCGTGCCCCCGACCACGGACCCCGTCACGTCGGCCGTCGTCTCGACCGCCGTGCCGACGACTCCGACGGTCGTGTCGACGACCGCGCAGCCGCTGAGGGCGACAAGAAACAGAAAGGACGCAAGGAGGCGCATGTTCCGGCCCGATCCGGTCACGGGTGAAACCGGCGCGGGGCGGCACCGGTTCCGACGAATCCTACTCGACCGCCGGGCCGCGATATTGGTTCGGGCATAGTCGCCGAGTCAAACCTCGCACGCCGCGGCCATTGGTCTGCGCACGCCGGGGTCAGAAGAACGTCCGCACCGCGGCGACGACATCATAGGCATCGTCGACAATGCAGATGACCGGCCATTTGTCGAACGTCGTGCAGGGGTGGGAGATGCCGAAGCCGACCATGTCGCCCACCGCGAACGGGGCTTCCGCCGGGATCACCATATGGGCGTGCTGGTCATTCATCTCGGTCAGCCGGCAGCCTGCCGGCATCGCCTGCGGATGGGCATGTCGGCCCGGCCGGAACCAAAGCTCCGGGACGGGCAGGTCGGCATCGTGTCCGGCATCCCGCTTTCCGAGCGTCAGGATCGCCTTTCCGGGCTCCGGCAACGACTGGACGTAGGCCCAAAGCTGCAGCGCCGGTCGCAGTCCCTCGCCTGCCGGGATCGCCCCCGGGGACCGCTCGCGCAGCCGGGCGAAGAAGCGCCGGTACATCGTCGAATCGTGGCTGAGATAGCACCCGCTGCGGGTCAGGAGCATCGTCTCACGACTCAGCTCGACCCGACCGAGCACCTCGACCACGAGATCGTAGAAGGCGGATCCTCCGGCTGACAGGATCACCGGCCCCGGTGCGAACAGGCCATCGCGGTCGCACGCCCGGGCGACGGCCCCGAGAAAGCCGAGGTAATCACGAACTCTCCCGTCCTGCTCGGAGTCGTCGGCGCCGGCAATCAGCCCCTCGAAGCCCTCGACGCCGCGCAGGGCAAGATACGGCGCCGCGCCCGCGACGGCCCGCGCGACAGCCAGCGCACCCGGCAGATCGCGGCAGCCGGTACGGCCGCCGACGGTACCGCCCTCGAGCAGAAGGTTCAGCGGCCTGCCTGCGGGCCGCTCTCGGGCCGCGGCCGCTAGCCGGTCGACCAGTTCGACCGAATCGACCAGCGCATAGAAGTCGAATTCCGGATCGCGGCGCAGCTCGTCGAGCACGTAGCGCACCGCCTGGCGCCCGACGAGTTGGTTGGCCATGACGATCCGCCCGAAGCCGTAGCGGCGGCAGACCTGAAGCTGATGTACGGTCGCCACCGTGATCGCCCAGGCACCGTCGCCGAGCTGCCTGCGGAAGAGCTGCGGACTCATGGTCGTCTTGCCGTGCGGTGCGATGCACGCGCCGGAACGGCGGAGAAACTCCGTCATCCAGCGTCCGTTGCCGGCCAGGGCGGATTCCTTGAGCACGGCCACCGGCAGCGGGAGGTCTTCGCGCAGGAGGTTCCAGCCCTTGCGCCCGATCTCGCGCAAGGGGAACGGTGCGATGCCCCCCGGGATTCCTCTGGTCCGGTCGTCGATCAGCGAATCTTCGATTTCAGCAAGGTCGATCATGGGCACCCCGGCGTCGCGGCCCGGCCATTCTGCGCGGCGGGTCGGGACGGCGCAATCGGGTCTCCGGGAAGGCGCGGGAGCCCTAGTAGATCAGCCGAACATACCGATCCCGGAGCTGGCTGCCGATTCGGCTGAACGCCCGCTCCAGATCCTCATTCGAGGCCGCGACCAGGAAATGCTCCTCCGAACTCGCGCACGCCGCATAGAGCGGCACCAGCGAGGCCGGCGTCTGGAAGAGCACGGTATAGATCGCAATGCCCTCCGCCTTCATGGCCTCGCACTGGCTCGCCAGCCGCGTCTCGGTCGCGGCCTTCGAGTCCGGGTCGTTCGTGACCTCGGGCGTGTTCATCCCGTCGGTCATGAGAACCACCGCCTTGTCCATCTCGGGCAGACCATAGTCCAAAGGAAGTTCGGCGGGAGCCTCGGCCCAGACGCCGCGCCAGCGCGGAGAGATCGCCCGCCATCCCCAGGCGAGCCCGACATCGGTCCGGGTATTCCCCTGCGCAACGAGGCGATCGATCCAGCCCTGGACCACGCTCCGTCCTGCGGTCAGCGGCAGGACCGGGCTGTCCGGACAGGCCGATGCGGCGCGATGAGCGGCCACATTGGGCCGGAAATCGGGGAATCTCTCGATGCTCGGCGGTGCATCGGTTCCGGCATTGGGGCCGTACCGCAGGTCGAGGCAGCCGCGCCACGAGGACGGCACCGGCCCATCCATCCAGCCGCGGTCCGCCGGTCCGGACGGCGCCTTGACATTGACCCGGCCGGCGAAAGGCACGACCGATACCCACAGGTTCGGCTGCGTCTCCTGATCGCGATAGAGCACATCGAGGAGCGCCCGCGCCGAGCGCTTCAGCCCGTTCAGCTTGGTATCCCGGCGCGGATCGCTGTGGTCGATCTCGTTCATCGATCCGGTGACGTCGAGCACGAGCGCAAGCTCGAGGCCGCGCCGTGTGGCCCCGCTCTCGGCCGCGGCGCTCGCTGCGACCGTGATGCTGTCGTGATCGATCAGGCGCATCATGCGCGTCGGAAGGGTCGCCGTCGCGGAAACCCGCACCGTTCCGCTGTCGGGATCGACCGCGATATCGAGCGGTGCCACGTTTGCACCGAGCCGGCCCTGCGGAAAATTGGCGGCGAAGAATTTCCGGATGTCCGAATCCCGCTCCGGTGCGTCGATGGCACGGGCGCCGGCAAGGGCGGCGGCATCGAGCGCGCGGCTCATCTCGGCGCGGACCAGCATGGCGGTAAGCCCGTCCACTGCCAGCCCGATGGCAGCCGTGAGAGGGACCAGAACGAGCGCGAAGATCATCATCACTCCGCCGCGCCGGTCGCCGCCCAGCCGACCGGCCAGGTTTACCGCCCATCCTGCCATCGCTTTCCTCCGCCAAATTCCAACGAGGCCGTGCGCAGAGGATCGGAGTGTGATTACCGGATCGGGATTGCCAAAATGCGAAAATGGCTTAAACGGCCGAAAGGAAGTCGTAAAACGGTCGCCTCAAGCCGGAGCAGACCGTGTGGCGCCGGCCATCGATGCTTACTGCCTGCCTGCTGCTGGGCGGGATCCGGATCGGCGTTGCGGAACCTGCCGGTGCGGATGCGCACGCTTGGGCGGCGGTCAACACCCCTACCCCCGCTCCCGCGGCGGCCATCGGATCCTATGCGAATGGCTGTCTGAGCGGTGCCGTGGCGTTGCCGCCGGAGGGAACCGGGTATCAGGTGATCCGGTTGAGCCGCGGCCGCTTCTACGGGCACCCCGATCTCATCGACGTGCTGGAACGACTGGGACAGCGGGTGGCGGGGGCCGGGCTGGGCATCGCCGTGGTCGGGGACCTGTCGCAGCCCCGCGGCGGGCCGATGCCGTTCGGTCATGCCAGCCACCAGATCGGCCTCGATGCCGACATCTGGCTTCGGCTCGACCTGCCCCGGTTGCCGCGAGCGGCACGGGAGGACCTCACGGAGAGGTCGATGATCGATCCCGTGACCCGCCGCATCGACCCGGCCGTCTGGAGCGAAGCCCAGGAGACGCTGATCCGGCTGGCAGCCGACGACCGGCGGGTTGCGCGCATCTTCGTCGCTCCCGGCATCAAGCTCGCCCTCTGCAATCACGACTGGTCGGACCGGTCCTGGCTACGCAAGGTGCGGCCGTGGTTCGGGCATACCGGACATCTCCATCTCCGCCTGCACTGCCCGAACGACGGCAGCATCGCTTGCCGCGACCAAGAGGTGCCGCCACCCGGCGACGGCTGCGGCGCGGAACTGCAGTCCTGGCTGGACCCACCGCAGCGACGGCCACCGACGCCTCGCCCGCCCCCGGCGCTCCCGGCCGGCTGCGCCGAGATTCTCAAAGCGTCCGGGGCCGTCGTGACGGCACCCTGAGCAGGGGTTGGGAGTGCGCTTGCCGACGCGCCGGCCGGGCGCCATTCTGAGCGCCTCGATCAATGGAGGGAGCGCCAGGATGTCCCCCGACACCCAAGTCGACGATGCCCTGCTGCAACGAATCAACGACGCGTTCAACAGCCGCGACATTGACCGCATCATGTCGTTCTTCGCCGATGATGCGACGTTTCTCATGGCCCGCGGTCCGGAGCCGTGCGGGCGCCGCGTCCATGGAAAGGAGGCGATCCGCAAGGTCCTGGCCGACCGCTTCGAGGTCGTCCAGGGCATGAACTGGGAGCACATCGATCGCTTCGTCTGCGGCAACCGGGCAGTCACGGTCTGGACCGTGACCGGCAGGAGTGACGACGGCGAGGTGCTGAACTATCGCGGCTGTGACCTCTACGAGTTCCGGGACGGCAAGATCATCAACAAGGACACCTACTGGAAGATGGTGACCGAGTAGGACAGCCGGGACCAGTCCCGGTCCGTTCCGATCGGATTGCATCGCACCGGCCCCAGCTGGCCCAGAGTGGGGTCGGTCGATGCGGGATATCGAAGCCCTTCCCGTCGAGCCGGGGCACGGACCGTCTTTTCGACAGCAGCCGGCCGACGGCGGGCACACCGGAGGATGCGGTCGTGACAGGTGACGCCGCGACTCGGCGCGCCCGAGCCGATCCGACAGCCCGGCTATCGGGGTGCTGCTGCGCTCTCGGGCCAACAGCCTTGCTGCCGAGACTGCCGTCGGCGCCTCGATCGCGCCGTTTGCCCGGATCGCGGGCACGGCGCTCTTCATTACTGTCGGACGCGCATTCCCCGGTGGCCAGGCCGGTCCAAGTCACATTAAATTGGCGGAAAATGGCGCCGGCTTTCGGCCGGTCGGTCAGGGGGGCGAGTTGGGTCCGCCGGGCCAAGGAAGCCGACGGGCGGCCGGTCTGCGCGTAGTGCGCGCACCCGCTGAACCGGCTAGGGGGATAGGCGACGTGGATTCGACCTGCTGGATCGTCGATTGTACCGATACCGGGAAGGTGCCGAAGGCGTGAAACACCCTTCCGGCAAAATGTTGCCTGCGTCCCCCATCCACAGTCGGATTCCGGAACGGTCGTACTCGCCGGTCGAGCGAGGTCGCGACAATGCAGGACTGCAGGAAGACAGCGAACCGAAGGGTGCGGCCGAACGGCCGTATCGCATTCTGATCGTCGAAGACGAATGGATGGTCGCTGTCCAGATCGAGACCGTACTGAACGACGCAGGCTATCGAATCGTCGGGAGCACCGGTGATCCGGCCGAGGCGGTCGATCTCGCCGACGAGACCCGGCCGGATCTGGTGCTGATGGACATTCGCCTGCGAGGAGACGGCGACGGCATCGATGCGGCAATCAGGATCCGCAGGCAGTTCGGTATTCCGTCCCTGTACGTGACCGCACATTCCGACCCGCGGACCGTGGCACGGGGTGAGATCGCCGCTCCTGCCGGCTGGCTGCCCAAGCCGTTCACCGAGCAAGGTCTCGTCGCAGCGGTGAAGCGCGCGCTCGACCCAGGTTGACCGCGGCCGGCGGGCTCACCACCCGGATGGCGGGTCCCACTGCTCGATCACCGCCCAGGCCTCCTCGGCCGTCTCGACGAAGCGGAAGATCTGCAGGTCGTCCGGCGAGATGACTTCCTCCTCGACCATTGCCTCGAAATTAATGATTCGGCTCCACCAGTCCCGTCCGAACAGCAGCACGGGGAACGGCTTGATCTTTCCGGTCTGAATCAGCGTCAGCGTCTCGAACAGCTCGTCCATCGTGCCGTATCCGCCGGGAAAGCACACCAGCGCCCGCGCCCGCAGCAGAAAGTGCATTTTCCTGATGGCGAAATAGTGAAACTGAAAGGTCAGCTTCGGGGTGATGTAGCGGTTCGGAACCTGCTCGAAGGGCACGACGATGTTGAGGCCAACACTTTCGGCGCCGACATCGTCCGCGCCACGGTTGGCGGCCTCCATGATCCCCGGCCCACCGCCGGTGACGACCACAAGCTTTCCGGGTCCGATCTGCCGCCCGGCCTCGGAAGCCAGCCGCGCGAAGCGACGCGCTTCCTCGTAGTAGCGACTCCGCGCGACCAGACGCTGCGCCCGTACGACATCGGCGCGCGCGGCAACATTGTCGGGGTCGCGCGCGAGCGCTTCCTCGGCCCTCGCCAGCGCTTCCCGTGCCAGGGCAGGTTCGGGCGTCCGTGTGCTGCCGAAGACAACGACCGTGGAGACGATCCCTGCCTCCTCGAGCGCAAGCTCGGGCTTGAGCAGTTCGAGATGGAGCCGCACCGGGCGCAGCTCGTCCCGCAGAAGGAAATCCATGTCCGCAAAGGCCAGGCGATAACTGTCGGATGCGGTCTGGGGGCTGGGCGGTGCCGCTTCGGCCACCCGCGCATCCTCCCGGGCCGTCGGAAACGGGCTGTCGGGGCGGATCGGTTCCAAGGCGCAAGCTCTCCTGTGCGGGGTGTTCTGGCTCAATCGCAGCAGTGCAAGCCAAGCGTCGCGCGGCGGGGTGCCTTCAGCGCCGCGGACCCCAAGGACCGGTCCGCCAAGGCTGCGGCCGCTGGCGAGGTCTGCCGCGATCGAACAGCGGCACTCCTCGCTGACGAAAGATCAGGACCAGTATCATCCCGGCTACGAAACCACCGATATGCGCCCAGTATGCAACGCCCCCGCCGACACCGGGCGGCGTCATCGCCGACTGCACGAACTGCAGCACGAACCAGAGACCCAGTACGAATACGGCCGGGACGCGCATCAGGTGCAGGAAGAAAAAGACTGGGATCAGAACCAGGACGTTCGCGCGCGGGTGCAGCAACAGATAGGCCCCGAGCACGCCCCCGATGGCCCCGCTCGCCCCGATCATCGGAATGGTCGAGGACGGGTCCTGGAAGGCCTGGACGAGCGCCGCGGCCGTGCCGCAGAGCAGATAGAACACGATGAACCGCAAATGGCCCATCGCGTCCTCGACATTGTTCCCGAATATCCAGAGATACAGCATGTTCCCGAGCAGATGCATCCAGCCGCCGTGTAGAAACATCGACGTCAGAATCGAAAGCTCAGCCGGGACAAGCGCCACGTCGGGGGGCAGCGAAGCTTTTCCGAACAGCACCGCGGGGACAACGCCGAGTGCATAGAAGACCCGCTCCTGCATCAACGGCGGGAGGCCGATCTGCAGGATAAAGACCAAGCCGTTCGCAACGATCAGGGCGATCGTGACCACCGGACGGATAGTGGTCGGATTATCGTCGTGGATCGGGATCATTCCGGCGGCCGGCGGGGCAACGGAGCGGTATAGAAACAACGGCATTCCCATTCGGTTCTGATGCGGCCGCCGCGGCATCGTGATGCCGAACCTTCTCCGGGGCGCGCCCGGCGGCACGCGGCGGAGCCGAAAGGCCGACGGACGCGCCGAACTCCGGCCGCCTTCGCTCGCTCTGGCGGCTGCCGTTCGCCCGGGACCTTGTCCCGGGGGCAGAATCGCCGGACAGGGCTCCGACCGGGCCGGGACCGGCCGGCCAGACGCGGAACCGGCGAGCACACCGCGATACCAATGCAGGAACCGCCGATGAAGGGATCGCTTCCGATCGGCAGGATCGGCGGCCCGGCGGATCGAAGCCGCACGGGCTCCAATGGAACGAGCGTCACCAGAAAACTCCCCGTTGCGACGGCGTTACACCATCGGCACCCGATCTCCAAAAGGGGAAAACGACGTTCATGGCTTCACCATCCTAGCCGGCCGCGCGCGGCAGCCCGATTACCCAACGCCGGATCCCTTCCTGCTTTACGGCTACCCCCAACGCAATCGAACATCCCTCCCGCGAGCCGGCTGCATCCTGCGGTCGCAGTGCGGACGGTCGGAGTGGATCCCAACGGTTAATATCGTTCCCTGCTAAAGTATGATCTTCGCCCAGAAGATGTTGCAATTGATTCGGGTTAGGATTGCGGGTCGAGCAACCGGACCAGGGACCGTGCCGATGATCTACATAGGTACCCTTCTGACCGCTCTGGTTACGATCGGACCGGCAATGGCGCAAACAATCTACGACGGCGTACGTCCCAGCGAGGTGCAGCGGATCATCTCGGATCTGGGCTATCGTGCACAATTGGGTAAGTCCGAGAGCGGAACGTCCTACATCGCCAGCGCCGCCAACGGCCTCAACTTCGTCGTATACTTCTACACATGCGGCAAGGACGATCGCTGCACCTCGGTGCAGTTCGTTTCGAGGTGGAACACGAACGGCAAGGACAACGTCGATGTGGGGAAGTGGAACGATAATCGGCGCTTCCTCGCGGCTTTCCGTCGCCCGGACGGCGATCTCACCGTAAAGATGGACGCGAACTTCGATGCCGGGGTGACGCAGAGCCACATCGAGGATACCTTCAAGCTGTGGACGACCTTCCTTGCCACGTTCGACGAGTTCCGGGCCAGCGGAAAGCTCTGAATGCGTGATCCCCGGCCCTCCCCTGAGCGCTCGTGGCCACGCTGCTGTCCCGGCGGATCGGCAGGGTCGGCGCGGAGCGTACAAGCGCCGGATCGGCCGAGCCAATGCCGGCCAGGGGTGTCAGCGGACGCGAAACGATTGTCCGGATAGATCCGGCCCCGATCGACGGCTTCCAAGCGCCGCTCTCTCCCGTCGCTGCCGTCGCCGTCAGCCGTGACCGGCGTCGCGCGCTGGATGTCCAGCGCTCCGGGGTAAGCGGATTGACGCGGCCGGCGTCCTGGGCAAGCTTGGCACGCGCGCACGAGCGCGGCGGAACTGGGCCGCTTCGCCCCCTCTAGCAGTGATCGGAACACCTCTTGCGCAATGTCGGCCTTGACCTCGCGCGAAGCGACCCTGGCAAGCCAGAGGCGCGAACCGAGCGCCGCGTTCTTCTGTGGATGTGCGTGCTCGTCGGCATCAACCAGCTCGGATTCGGAGGGATCGTCCCGACCCTGCCGTTGTACGCGCAATCGTTCGGCGTGTCGGCCTCCGCAGTAGGCTTGACGATCGCCATCTACGGGCTCGCGCGTTTCGCCGTCGCCGCACCGTCCGGCCGTCTCTCCGACCATCTCGGCCGTAGACCGACTCTTGCCATCGGCGGGCTCGTCTCGGCACTCGGCAATCTCTGGTGCGCAGCCTCGGCCAGCTTTCCGGAGTTCGTGATCGCGCGCTTCGTCGCCGGCGCCGGGGCCGGCCTGATCCTTACGACCGGGCAGATCGTGCTCGCCGACATTACGACTCCCGAACGTCGTGGCCGAACGATCGCGATCTATCAGGGCGTGTTCCTCTTCTCCGTCGGGATCGGCCCGTTCCCGGGCGGGCTGCTGGCGGAGTATTTCGGCCTGGCGGCCCCCTTCGCCGCATACGGAATCGCCGGGACCGTTTCGGGAGTCGTCGCCTGGTTCGCGGTCAACGAGACCCGGAACCTCCCGCACTCGCGTGGGCGCGGTGCTCCGGGCCCGCGCCCCTCCTTCGCCGCACAGATCCGCGTCCTCACGCGTCAGATCGGATACGTCCTCGTCTGCCTTGTGTCGTTCATGAACGCTGTCGTCCGGACCGGTGCCCTGTTCAACATCGTTCCGGTTCTCGGCAGTCTCCGGCTCGGGCTGTCCGTCGCCGAGATCGGATTCAGCCTGGCGCTCGGCAGCCTGGCCGGACTGTTGGCGGCCTATCCGTCCGGCATGCTCGCCGATCGGTTTGGCCGCAAGGCGGTGATCGTGCCTGCCACCATCCTGTCTGGCCTGTCGATGCTCCTGTTCTGCATCGCGCCGACTTTCGCTTGGTTCCTGGCGGCCTGCGTCGTCTGGGGCGTGGCGATCTCGACCGGCGGCGCCGCGCCGGCGGCTTATGCGGCGGATTCGGCTCCGGCCGGAATGAATGCCACGACGATGAGCACTTTCCGGATGATCGGTGACTTCGGCTATGTCGTCGGCCCTATCGCCCTCGGTCTCGTGGTCGACCTGTCCGGCCCGGAAGAAGGGCTCGTGCTGGCGGCCGCCCTCCTCGTCGCGATCGGACTGCTGTTCGCCCGGCTTGCGCCGGAGACCTATCGTGGCACGGCAAGGCAACACTGAGGCACGCCAAGATGCGGCGGGAACGCTATCATGACCCCGGACGCCGCAGCGGGCGCCCCGATCCGGAGGAGGAGCAATGGCCTGGAAACCCATGGTGCTGCAGATCGGCATGGGGACCGACATCCGCGGCGGTGACGGCACCAAGGCGGCGGTGCGCGCCCTGCGCGACGCGCTCTGGCACAATTCCCTGAGCATTGCCGATGCGGTCGGCCAGCCCGCCGACGCGATGCGCGTCGAGGTCACGATCGGCGTGCCGCGGCCGGAGCAGGTGTCGAAGGAGGCGGTCCTTGCGGTCCTGCCGCACGGGACCGGCTCGGTGACTGTCGTCGAGGGCGGACTCGAAATACCGAACGATTCCGGCACCGACGTGACGCTGCTCGCTCATGCCGCGGCCGTGGTCTATCTGGATCTGCCGGAAGGGGAGACGGTCCATGCCCGCTAAGCGCGTGATCCTGGAGCTGGGCGCCGGCAACGATTTGCACGGCGGCGACTACACCAAGGCGGCGATCCGCGCCGTGGAAGACGCTCTCCACCACAGCTCTTTGAGCTTCGTCCGCTCGCTCGGCCTGGACAAAAATTCGCTGCGGGTGGACGTGACCGTCGGCGTGCAGCGGCCGGAGCTGGTCGATATCGAACGCGTCAAGGCGGCGCTGCCCGCCGGGCGCGTCTCGGTCCGCGCGGTCAAGGGTGGGCTGGACGTTCCCCAGGTCGCCGCCGGCGATTTCGCGACCATCGCCAGCGCCGCCATCGAGGTCCGGATCGACGATCCCAGGGATCCGGTCTCGTGACCGTCGGGAAGCGGGCACGTGCCACAGGCCGTCATACCGGGGAGGCAAGCCGATGATCGAGGAGACGCTGGACATCGCGACCGGAGCCGGCGCGATGGAGACCTTCATCTGCCGACCGGAGCGCGGCGGGCCGTTCCCGGCCGTGCTCTTCCTGATGGACGCGCCGGGCGTGCGGGAGGAGCTCAGGGACATGGTGCGCCGGCTCGCAACGGTCGGCTATTATGTGCTTCTGCCCAATCTCTACTATCGGGCCGGGCGCGACACGATCTTCGGGCCGGACGTGCTCGAAGAGGGCAGCGCCGAGCGGGCACGCATGCGCGCGGTGCGCACCAAAATGACCATCCCGCCGGTGATGGACGATGTCGCCGCGATGCTCGCCTTCGTCGACCGGCAGCAGGAAGTCCGGAAAGGGCCGGTCGGCTGCCATGGGTACTGTATGAGCGGCCCCTATGCCCTGGCCGCTGCGGCGCGCTATCCCGAGCGGATCGCGGCGGCCGCCTCCTTCTACGGCACCTGGATCGTGAGCGATGCGGAGGAAAGCCCGCATCTCTCCTTGGGCAAGGTCAAGGGCGAGCTCTACATCGCCTGCGCCGAGCATGACGATCTCGCGCCCCTGCCCATGGTCGAGGAACTGCGCCGGCTGTTCGAGCAGTCGGGCGCCACCGGCGAGATCGAGATCTACCCGGGCGTCCATCACGGCTTCGCCTTCCCGCAGCGCTGGTGCTACGACAAGCCGGCCGCGGAGCGGCATTGGGAGCGCCTGATCGCCCTCTACCGTCGAAGGCTTTAGGGCGTCCGGGCCGCGTGCAGCATTACGCGCACGCACGGCCGGCCGGGAGCAACGGACCGCGCATCCGGCGAAGGGGCAAGGCCTGTCGCTTCGGCGCCACGGGCCGGGCCGGCGCGGGATCCGTGCTCCGGTCGATTACAGCACCCGCTTCGCCCGCAGCGCTTCGATCTCCTCGGCCGTCAGCCCGAGACTACCGTATATCTCGGTGTTGTGCTGCCCGAGCTTCGGGGCAACGGTGCGGACCCGCACGCCATCGCCGATCCGGATCGGGGTTCGGATGTGCGGGACGTCGCCCAATTCTGGATCCGTCGCGTATTGTACGAGTTCCCGGTGCCGGACCTGCGGATCGCTGAACATCTGCTCGTAATTGTATACCGGACCGCAGGGAACACCCGCCGCCTCGAGCACGCTCACCCAATGCTCCGTGGTGCCGGTCGCCAGCACCGCCTCCATCTCGGCCTCGAGTGCTGGGCGGTTCCGCATCCGCTCGCGACCATTGATGAAGCGCGGATCGTCCACCCATTCCGGATGGCCGAGCGCGTTTGCGCAGCGCTCCCAGATCGACTGTCCTGCGGCGCCGATCATGACGTAACCGTCCTTGGTGGCGAAGCGCTGGTAGGGCGCGTTCTGGCGGTGGCGTGAGCCCTGGCGGGTCGGCTCCTTGCGATCGACCAGCCACCCCGCACTGGTCCAGGAGCTGTAGCCGATCGCGGTCTCCAGAAGCGAGCACTCGATGAGGCGCCCCGCGCCGGTTCGCTCGCGTTCGTAGAGGGCGGCGAGAATACCCTGAACCGCCCACATCCCGGTGCCGAGATCGCAGATCGGAAGGCCGACCGACGTGGGCGGCCCATCCGGCTCGCCGGTCACGTGCATGATGCCGCCCATTCCCTGGGCGATGAGATCGAAACCGCCGCGCCCGGCATACGGGCCGTCGTAGCCGAGGCCGGAGAGCTGCGCATAGATCAGCCGAGGGTTGACTTCCCGCAACGCCTCGTATCCCAGCCCCGCGCGCGGCATCACTGTGGGCCGGTAGTTCTCCACGAGAACGTCGACACCCTCGACCAGTTTGAGAAACAGCGCCCGTCCTTCGGGCTGCTTGTAGTCGAGGGTGATGCCCTTCTTGTTGCGGTTGATGTAGCGGAAATAGGGGTTCCGCTCGCTGCCGTCGCCCATTGCGCGCGAGGAATCCCCTTTTCCGGGGCGCTCCAGCTTGATGACCTCCGCGCCCATGTCCGCCAGGATCATGGTACAGAAGGGTCCGGCCATGTGCTCGGTGAGGTCGAGGACCCTGAGCCCGTGGAGCGGGCCATCGCCGACGGCAGACGCACTTTTCCGATCAGCCACCCCTACCCTCCTCAATCCTTCAAGCTGTCCAGCGTCGGCAGCCGATATCGGTCCTGCGGATCGTCCCACCCCTTGAACCTGGGCGGGCGCTTCTCGGCGAAGGCCGCACGGGATTCCATCAGATCGCTCTTGGCGCCATGCTCGTGGAGCGCCGCGGCCAGGCGCTTCATCTCCGGCGCCGGTTCGGGACGCATCTGGCGCATCATATGGACGGTGTTGACCCGTGATGCCGGCGGCAGCGTCAGCAGGTGCTCGGCCATTGCCATCGCGCTCGGCATCAGCTCCTCGGCCTCGACCAGCCGGTTCACGAAGCCGATCTCATAGAAGCGCTGTGCGGTGAAGCGGAAGCCGAGCGCCATTTCCATGGCGATCGGAAACGGCAGATTGGCGATGTGTCCGTGATTGTAGCCGCCGAGCAGCCAGCGCTTCGCCTCCGAGACCTCGAACACCGCCTCGCGTGCCGCGACGCGCAGATCGGTGCGTTCGACCAGCATGAAGCCGCCGCCCATGGCATAGCCGTTGACGGCCGCAATCACCGGCTTTTCGAGCGCACCGGACATGAACGGGTCCTCGATCGCCGGTCGCCGCCCGCCGGGCGTGCCGTCCTGGAGCGATTCCTTCATGTCCTCGCCGGCGCAGAAGGCCCGGCCGGTGCCGGTGAAAATCGCGACCTCGAGTTCATTGTCTTCCCGGAATTCGGTCCAGGTTTCTGCCAGCCGGCTGCGCATTTCATGGTTGAGCGCATTGAGCCGCTCCGGCCGGTTCATTCGTACGACGAGTATCTGCCCGCGACGTTCGGTCTCGACGACTGCCATTCTCTCTAACTCCCGCGGATTTCAGCGTTGGCGACCGTGCCCGGTGGCTGGCGGTTCGCACGAAGCGCCGCCGGAAAGGGTCCGGCCCTGCCGGATTCGATCTCTCGGGACGGCAGGTGGGCTCTCGCGCCCTGCCCTTCGATTTCTACAGTCAGGACATCGCCGTGCCAAGATTCCCGGGGACGGCGCCCGCAGCACGCGACGGCTCCGATCCTGGCGGCACACGGTCCGAGCGATGTTCGGGGGCGTGCAGGAAGGCGATGTCGGATCGGTCCGGCCGGTTCGCGCAAAATTCGGAAGGACGGCCTCGGGCAACCCGCTGTCGCTTCGGAGCGGTCTCCGTCCCTTCTTCGAGCGGGTATCGGTCCCACGTCCGCGCCGGGGTCATCCGGCTCCGGCCGCCGGGGCGAGGTCACTGCGGCACGGTCATCAGTTCGAGAACGTGGCCGTCGGGGTCCTTGAAGTAGAAGCCCCGGCCGCCGTTCCAATCGTTGAGCCGCCGGTCCTCGAGGCTCCAGGGGGTACTACCGAACGGGAGCCCGGCGGCCTGGACCCGCTGCAGCACCGCGTCGAATTCGGCGTCGTCGACGTGGAATGCGTAGTGATGGCTCTCGAACGCCCCTGCGCGGTCGTCGAAGTCGAGCGTCAGCGTATCGTTCACGCGCACCGGCGCAAAATGTTCGCCCGGGCCGTCGAAGCGCAAACCGAAAATCTCCGCGAAAAAGCGGGCTGCCGCCACCTTGTCACGGGCCGGAACGATGGTGTGGTTGAGCGTGATCGTCATTGGCCGTCTCCTGCCGAGTCGACTTGAAACTCACAATGTCGACTTGAAACTCATAATATTGTGACCGCAATCAGGAACAAGCCGGCGGCATCCCGTGTCGGACAGCGTCACAGCGCGTCCAACGTTGTCGGGGTGAAGGGCCTCCGCCCGATCGAGCGGACCGGGCCCGTCGGCCGCGCTCGCCCCGGGCCGACTTTACCGCCGACAGCTCTTGACCCGGTGTCGGGCGCATTCTTCAGTCGTCTCTGGCTTCAGTCATCTCTGGCGCCCGGCGCCGCCGGAGACGGCACGACAACCTCCTTTTCGGTCACGATCAGGTCCATCGGGATGTCGTGGGGCTGCGGATAAATGGTCGGGACCTCGAGTGTGGCGTAGCCGACCCCGATCGCCCGCGGTCGGGTCGCGAAGGCGGCGAGCGTGCGATCGAAGAGGCCGGTACCGTTGCCCAGCCGGTAGCAGCACCGGTCGAAGCCGACGACCGGTGCTATCACGAAATCCGGGACGACTGCCGCCCCCTTGGCCGGAGCCGGAATGTTCCATGGTCCGCGCTCCAGCGCCTCGCCACGGCGCCAGGCCCGGTAGACCAGAGGAGCCCTCCTCTCGACCACCACCGGGATGGCGCATACGCCGCCACGCGCGCGTACCCGTTCCATCCAGGCGCGCAGATCAGGTTCACCGCGGATCGGCCAGTAAACGCCGATCGTTTTCCCGGCTACCTCACCGACGATCGCGTCGAGGGATTCGGCGATCGCCGCCGCGTATGCTCTGCGTGCGACGGCGCCGATCGCCAGCCGGGCGGCAATCAGGCGCTGGCGCTCGGCTCTTCGCCATCGGCTGACATCGGTCTGCTGCTGCCAGTCCGTCGCAAGGCCGGCGTAGGACGCGCCCAGTTCGTGCATGAAGCATGGAGGCGATGCGAAGCTGGCGGATCGCTCATCGTCATGGATTGCCATGCCATCGGCTCTCGTTCCGTTGATGGCGCTCGTCTGTTCGTAGCCGATGCCTCGCCTCGCGTCCCGCGTTTTCCGACGGACGGCCCATCTCGTTGCGACCCCGGTCCCGCCTATGAACGGGTTCGCCCTACCGGCGCCGCTCGCCGCTCAGAGGATCAGTGCCTTCTCGCGTTGCATGTTTCTCGACAGGCGCATCAAGCCATGCTCGTCGAGGACCCGGCGCAGTTTCGGGAACTCGACCTCCTCCTCCTGACGGGCATGATCTGCGATCAGCCGTTTGAGTGTTCCCGCCCGTTGCACCCACTCGGGATCGTCTTTCGGCATCTGCTCGAGTGCGTGCAGATGAATCTTTATGTCCGCGTGATCGCCATAGAGGTGCTTTGCGTCGTGCGCAGCCTTTGCCTCGTCGTGAAGCACCGGGTAGAGCACATCCTCCTCGGCCAGTGCGTGCGCCGCCAGGCGGCGCTTGAGGCGGAACAGAAGCTGTCCCCGCCGGAATACGGATCTGCCGCGATCGTCGCTTCGCTCCATGTCGCTCAACAATGCGACGAACTTCCGGTGGTCCGCGATCAACGCCTCGAACGGATCCCGACCCATCGCCGCCCGCGCCGAGCCCACAGCCTGGGCAAACAATGGCGGCAGGACCCGGCCGGCGATCATCGCCGCCGATGCGCCCCCGACGAATGCCGCCGCACTCTGCGGGGAAAGCCATTCATGTCTCGAAGCCATGGTTTCGTGCTCCTTGCCGATACTTCGACGACAACCGCTCGACCCGAGGCACCGTTCCAAGGTCGGTCCGATGTCGGCGAATGCCGGGCCATGTGCCGCCGGAGGCGGTGCCGGACCGACGGCCTCCGCGTCCGACGGCAGCGGTCGTGACCTGCGGGGGGCGACGCTCGGATGGAACCGCCGGCGGTGCGCGTCGCGGCGGGCGCCGCCGCCATGGCCTTGCAGCGACCGCATCACGTCAGCGATGTCGGCGGATGCCCGGGCGGCGTGTCAGAGGGACAGGTCGATCACCGGCCGCGTCATCATCAGCCAGAAGATGCCGAGCACCGCGGCGAACGCCGGAAAGCCGAAGGCGAACCAGGTCCAGAACAGGCGATGATAGGCGCGCGGCAGGGGCGTCCTGCTCGCCACCGCGGATCGGGCGAGATCGCGCATGCGCATCTGCATCCAGACCACCGGCAACCAGAATGCGCCGGTGAAGAGGTAGAGCAGGATCGAGAGCACGATCCATCCCTCGCCGAGGGCATAGCCGACATGCCAGGCGAGCGCCACGCCGGAGACGGGCTGGGCCACGACGGCCGTCGCGGTGAACAGGACGTCGGCGATGACGACCATACGGGCCACGGCGGCGACGATCGCGGCGTCGCCGGTCCGGTGTGCCATCAGCATGAAGAAGGCGATGCCCGCACCGGTGCCGAGGAGGACCGTTGCGCCGATCAGATGGAGATATTTCAGCGCGAAGTAGACCATTACCGGTCCTCGAGGATCGAAAGCGCCACGAGGTGCAGCACCAGGATCGGTCCGACCTTCATCAACGAGCCGAGCGGATCGATCCAAAGGCGCGGCAGGATCGCGGTGCCGCCGAGGGCATAGAAGACGGAGACGGCGAGGGCCGCATAGAGTGCACGACGTGCCGTGCACCGGACCGCGATGCCCGCCCCGATCAGGATGTCGGCGATGGCACCCGCGCTCACGGCCGCACCGCTCAGCGCGCCCGCGCCGCCCTCCCGCATCAACTGGATGCCGGTGCCGTATCCCGGGCCCAGCGAGACCAGCCCGGTAGCGACCCAGTACAGCGACAAGACGATGAGGACCAGCGGCTTAAGGAAATAGAGGTACGCGAACCAGCGCTCCTGCACCGAAGCGGGCTCGGCGGCGAGCGCGGCCGCGAGCGGACGCGGTCGGATGCCGGTGAGCCGAATCCAAGCGCTCGGATCGCCGGTGGCGCCGCGGGCGATCTCGCGGCGAGCCGTGGAGCGCATCGGCGGGCGCCAGCCGAGCAGGCCGGCGAAGTCGCCCAGCCGATAGAGCGCGGCCGCGACGGGGCCGGGGAGCGGCAGGATGCGGGCGGCGCTCAAGCCCAGCCAGCGGCGGTACTGGCGGACGACACCGACGAACGACAGCCGCTCGGGACCGGCCAACTCGATCTCGACCCGAGACGGAGCCCCCGGCGCCAGGAAGATCAAGATTGTCGCGACGACGTCGTCGAGCTGGACGATCTGCAGCGGGCCGGTCTCCGGCATCACCGGAAGCACGGGCAGGGCGGCAAGCCCCCGGAACAACGCGCTGCCGCCATAGGCCGCGCGGCCGACGACCACGGACGGCCGCAGAATGACCCAATCCAGGTCGCGCGCCATCAAGGCGCGATCGCCTTCGATCTTCGATCGCGAGAAAGCGGTCGGCGCCTCGCGATCCACGCCCAAGGCCGAAATATGGATCACCCGACGCACGCCGACGCGTTCACAGGCAGCGAACAAGCCGGCTATGCCTTCGACATGCACCCCGCGGACCGAGTCGCGCGGACCCTCCTGCAGCGCGCCGGCGCAGTTGACCACCGCGTCGATGCCCGCGAGCTGGGGAAGCCAATCGTCCGGCCTCGTTGCAGCGGCAATGTCGAAAGACGCCCAGCGGGCGGTCGGAAGGCGCCTCGCCGCCCGCGTGACGTCCCGGGCGACGCCGATGACGTGATGCCCGGCCTCGACGAGGCGCGCAACGAGTGCCGCCCCGATCAATCCGGTGGCGCCCGTCACCAGCACGCGCACGGCGCCCTCCCCTTACCGGGCGCGTCAGGCTCAGGGCGACGGCGAGGTGCGGGCCCAGCCGAGCTCTCGCCGCAGGTCGGCCACCGTTTCGAGATGGCGCTCATGATCGCCGGCGAAGCGCAGGACGAGGTGACTCGCACCGGCATCGGCATAGTCGCGGAGCCAGCGCGCAGCGCCGTCGGCCGGGCCGGCATAACAGACCTGCCGCTTCCGCATCACGTCCGCCCGCTGTCCGTAATAGCGTTCGAGATAGGCATCGATGCGCCGATCGGCGCGTCCGGCATCATCATCGATGGCCAGCGTCAGATACATCGCTCCGACCATGCCGCTCGGATCGCGCCCTGCCCCGCGCGCGGCGGCCTGCACTTCGGCCCATTGCTCCGCGAACTGCGCCGCGCTCGGTGCGTTCGGGAACCAGCCGTCGAAATACTTTCCGGCACGCTCGCGGGCGGCGGGCACCGAGCCGCCGATCCAGATCGGAGGGCCTCCCGGTCGGTACGGCGTCGGCCCGATCACGCCGCCGCGCACCTGCCAGCGCCCATCCCAGTCGACCGGCTTCCCTTCCCAGAGCGCGCGGCAGAGGCGCAGTCCTTCGAGCATCCGTCCGACGCGCTTCTCGAACGGAACGCCCGCCGCGGTGAACTCCGCCCGGATGTTTGGGACATCGGTCGCGATGCCGACGCCGAGGATGAGCCGTCCCTCGCTGATCTGGTCGAGTGTGGCGATCTGGTGCGCCAGCAGCACGGGATTGCGCAAGGCGGGCAGCAGTACCGCGGTCCCGAGATCGATCCGCTCCGTGCGCGCAGCCACCGCCGCCAGCATCGTCAGCGGTTCGTGCCGCGGCCGGGCGAGCACCGAATCTCCGACCCATACCGAATCGTATCCGAGAGTCTCGGCACGTGCCGCAAGCGCCAGCAGAGGGGCGGCCTCGGGGCGGCCCTCCATGATCCGCTCGCGGGTAGGCAACAAATATCCGATGCGAGGCGTCACGATCGTCTTCTCCTAGTCCTGGGCGTCCCGGACATTGCCCGGTCGAGATGCCGCAAGTGCCGTCCGGATCAGTATGCCGCCGATCCGGGAAAAGTCGGTTCCTTTCTGGCGGTCCTGCACCGCGTCGATTTCGCCCCTGCGGCTCGCGCACATGCTGCGGGCCGACGACGACCGGCATCGTCGGCGGCAACCGGCAGGACCCGGCCTCGGTGCCGGGGGCGTGCGGTCACAGCACGGTCGAGGCGAAGAGATCCGGCGGATCGGCATGCGAGGCGGGACAGAGATCTGCAACGCCGATGCCGATGAGGCGGAAGCGGCGCCCGTCGGCCTCGCGCGCGAGCAGTGCCGCCGCATGCTCGAAGATGATCTCGGCGCGCTGCGTCGGATACCGGAGGCGCCGGCTGCAGGTGTGTATCCGGAAATCGGAGGTCTTGAGCTTGAGGACAATCGTGGATCCGGCGGCATCGGCGCGCTGCAGCCGCTGACCGACCCGCTCGCACAACGGGCGGAGCGCGGCCTGCAACGCACCCGGCGCCGTCAGGTCGTGCGCGAAGGTCGTCTCGGTCGAGATGCTCTTCGCCGGCCGATCGGGGGTAACCCGGCGATCGTCCTCGCCGCGAACCAGGGCGGCGAGGCGACGACCGAACCGGCCGTAGCGGGCGACGAGCTCCCCCTCGGACAGGGCCTGCAGTTGCGCCACGGTCTCAATTCCCGCTTCCGCCATGCGCCGCGCCGTGACCGTGCCGACCCCGGAGATTCGACGGACCGGCAGGGCGGCGAGGAAACTTCTGGCCTCTGCCCGGCCGATGACCGAGTAACCGCGCGGCTTCTTCAGGTCGGACGCGATCTTGGCAAGGAACATGTTGTAGCTGAGCCCGATCGAGACGGTGATCGCCAGCTCCCGCTCGATCCTGCGCGCGGCGTCCGCGAGCACCACCGCCGGGGGGCGTGGGTCGAGCCGTACCCCGTCCCGCAGGTCGAGATAGGCCTCGTCGAGGGAGACCGGTTCGACGAGCGGCGTTACGCTGCGCAGGATTTCCTGCACCTGTCGGCTGACCTGCCGGTACTTGGGCATGTTCGGCGGAATCACCACCGCCTCGGGGCAGAGCTGGAGCGCCCGGAACATCGGCATCGCCGAGCGCGGGCCGTAGCGCCTCGCGACATAGCAGGCGGTCGTCACGACCCCGCGCCCGCCGGCATGCCCGACAATGACCGGCTTATCGGCCAACGCCGGCGCATCCCGCTTTTCGATCGCCGCATAGAAGGCGTCGCAGTCGACGTGGGCAATGGCGAGCGCATCGAGCTCGGAATGGACGACCAGGCGCGGCGACCCGCAGGCCGCGCAGCGGTCGTTCACCGGCGCCTCGCTCAACAGCGAACAGTCTCGGCACAACGCCGCCATGGATCCTCAAGCCGTTCGGAACCGGTCGATCATATTGCCTACATCAGCCGGCGCGCGATGCAAGAGGACGCCCCGCTCGCTGTACTCCCGGGAGCGCGCCCCGGGACTGCGCCGGCCCCCGGGTCCCGGGAACCTTGAACGGGGTGCATTCACGTCGGCGGCGCGCCCGGCACGCATTGCTCAGGCCGGAGACGCGGCCACCAACCGCGATATACAACCGGGCCGTTCGACCGGGCGCTATTCATTGAAAGAAATCACGCGTACTGTTTTCGCGGTCTCTTCTTGGCGCGGGGATTCCTATGAACGGGGACACCACTCGACGGGTAACGGCCGAGTTCTTCGGAACCTTTTGGCTGACCTTCGGGGGCTGCGGCGCCGCGGTGTTGGCTGCCGCCTTTCCGGGGCTCGGCATCGGCTTTGTGGGCGTGTCGCTCGCATTCGGACTGACCGTCCTCACCATGGCCTATGCGGTCGGGCATATCTCGGGAGGGCACTTCAACCCGGCTGTCACGGTCGGCCTGTGGTCGGCCGGTCGTTGCGCGACCCACCATGTCCTGCCCTATATCGTCGCCCAGGTCGTCGGCGCGGTTGCAGCGGCGGCGATGCTGTGGATGATTGCGTCCGGCAAGGCCGGCTGGGTGCCCGACGGCTTTGCCGCGAACGGCTACGGCGAGCTCAGTCCCGGCAAATACGGTCTCGCCGCCTGCTTCGTGACCGAAGTACTTCTCACCTTCTTCTTCGTCTTCATCATCGTCGGCACCACGTCGAAAGGCGCTGCCGTCGGCTTCGCCGGCATTCCGATCGGGTTCGCCCTGACCTTGATTCACCTGATCTCGATCCCGGTCACCAATACCTCGGTCAATCCGGCGCGCAGTACCGGTCCCGCCCTGTTCGCGGGCGGTGAGTTCATCGGACAACTCTGGCTGTTCTGGGCGGCGCCGTTGATCGGAGCCACCGTCGGTGGCGCGATCGGGCGTTGGATGTTTGAACCGGCCGACATCATCGAAACAGAGGTGGTCGAGAAGCGGCGAGTGAGCTGAAAATCCCCTGATTTCGCCGGCGGGGCGGGCTGGATCGTCGGCCCTGCCGCCTCGCTGTACCCGATCTCTTTCACGCCGGCGGCCCGGACGGGCGACTTCGGGCCGACCAGTATGGCTGCCGGGTGCGCGGAAGCGCAGATCGCCGCACGGTACCGTCATGTGACGGCAATGCGGAGCGGCAACACACGCGAGGCCTTCCGAACGGCTTCCGGCATCTGCTCGGGACCACGCTCCTCTCGACCATCCGGCCCCCATTCCCGCGTCCCGAAACCGCTCTAAATCAAAGCGCAGAATCCCCCGCCTCTTCTCCGCTGTTCGGAGATCTGTTAATCTCGTCCGATGATACCCAGTGAGTAAGTCCGTTCGGTGCAATGACCCAGAAGCCGTTGAACTTACTCCTGTTTGAAATTCATGGCCAACGTTACGGCATACCTCTTTCCGACGTTAAAGAGGTGATCCGGTCGGTCGCGATCGCGCGAATTCCAGGTGCGCCTGCTCTCTTGGAGGGTGCAATCAATGTGCGCGGACTTGTTATCCCTGTCATCGACGTCCGTGTGCGATTCGGCCTACCGGAGCAGGGGAACAGTCCCAGCGATCATATCATTATTATCACTGCGGGCGGGCGGCAACTTGCCATTCGTGTCGACCGCGCCCTGGCGGTACATCAGATAGACCCGGACGATATCAGCGACAGCGGCGGTATAATCCCGCTTCCGAAGCATGTATACGGTGTGGCCACCCTGAAATCCGGTTTGACTGTAATATACGACGTCAGAAAATTTTTATCGAAAACTGAAGAAGAAATTATCGATTCACTTCAACTTGATGAAGTTGTTGGGTAAATAGTGTGTCGTATTTGCCGTCGTATAATGCGATCATGGAATATATCACGAGGCGAACGGGCCTGGTGTTCCCATCAGGGCGTCATCATATATTCGATTCTGCTGTCCGGCGTTTCATGGCCCGTCGGAACATCGGCGATACGTCCGGTCTCACGAAATATCTCGACACTCACAGACATGCTTTGAATGATCTGGTCGCGGACATTACAGTCGGTGAAACATATTTTTTTCGTGATCGCGCAGGCTTCGACTACATCCGAGAGCATGTACTCCCGGGGATGCTGCAGGACCGGCCCGGCGGTGACTGCCTTCGCTTCTGGAGCGCAGGTTGCGCCTCGGGTGAAGAAGCGTACTCGCTGGCCATTCTTCTGGAGGAAGAGGGTCTGGCGGGACAAGCGAGGATTCTCGCCACGGATATTTCCACTGCCGCCCTGGCGAAGGCCCGCCATGCAGTTTACCAAGCCTGGTCGCTACGAGGCAGCCAACCCGACTGGTGGCCGCGTTACTTTCGGCAGGACGGAGACAAGTTTCGTCTCATCGGGCGCATAAGGCGCCGTGTCGAGTTCCGATTGCTCAATCTCGCCGAGGATCCCTATCCGGGGGCCTTGGACGGGACGCCCGGCATGGACCTGATCCTCTGCCGGAACGTCCTGATCTATCTCGAGCGGCGGGTCGTCAGAACCATTGCACAGCGCCTGTTCGAAGCCCTGCGCAGCGGCGGCTGGCTGGTGACCGGACCCTCGGATCCGCCGCTGTGGACGTATGCGCCCTTCGAAGCCGTCATTACGCCCGCCGGTGTTCTGTACCGGCGCCGGCTCGGCACCCGGAACGGTTGCGGATACGTGCCAAGGCACGGTGCGGTCCGACCCCGCTCCGTGTCCTCCGCGCCCATGGCGGGGCGACCCGACCTCGGGCCCAGCGTCCGCGAAGTGGTCGAAGCACCGGTCGCATCGACGGGTCCGACCATACGGAACTTGCCCTCGGAGGCCGCGCGTCGCCGGAGCGATCCCAGTGACGAGCCCCGAGCCGAACCGACGATCACGCCGATACAAGCAGCACAGGACGCGCTTGCGGCAGGAGAGTACGCGCGGGTTCTTCAACTGACCGAATCCTGCAACCCCGATCCCCCTCTCTGCATTCTGCGACTCAAGGCGCTGGCAAATCTGGCCGGCATAGCGGCTGCCGAAAAAGCGGCCGCGGCCGCCGCACTTCGATACTCGCTGCACCCCGAGATTCATTATCTTCATGCCATCATGCTGATCAGTCTCGGGCGGCAGGAAGAGGCCCTGGCGGCGCTGAATCGCGTGCTGTATCTCGACCGAAGCCTTGCCGTCGCACACCTGACCGCCGGCTCGATTTGTCGTGCCCGCGGGGAGATTCAGCGAGCGCGCCGGGCATTCCGGAACGCGCACGCTCTACTTTCTAGTCGGCCTGCCGATGAGATCGTCCCGCTTTCCGAACGCGAGCGAGCCGGTGACCTGATCGAGATCATCCGGACCCAGATCGGTGATCTGGAAGCCGCCTCATGAGGGGGCAACGAACACGACCGCCGATCGACTGGGCGGCAGTTCGTCATCGCCTGGCGCAGGCAATGACTGCATCCGCAGCAGGCGCGGAGTCGTCGCCGGACAATGCCAAGCGAATCCTCGAGGCACGAGCGCGCGTGCTGGCCGCCAAACCGGCCGCAACCAGCGATCCCGGTCCTATGATCGAAGTCGTGACGTTCTCGCTCGCGGGCGAACGCTACGGCCTCGAAACCAAGTATGTCAGCGAGGTGCGGCGGCGGGGTGCTCTGACTCCCATGCCGAGGGCCCTGGAGTGGGTGGCAGGAATAACGCCACTGCGCGGCGAACTCCTCCCGCTTTTCGACCTGCACGGTTTGCTCGGACTGAAACCGGCCGCACCGGCGAGCCCGGCCTGGATCATCGTCGTCGGGACGACGAAGCCCGAATTCGGCCTCTTGGCCGACCATATCCAGGGCGTCGGAAACGTGCGGCTCGATGAGATCACGACAATCGACACCGCGTTTGGGACCGGTCAGCGCCACATCCGAGGAACGACAAGCGAGGCGCTGCAAATACTGGATGGCTCTACCCTCATAGCCGCAGCTTACTGCTTGGACGATAGCGCCGCACACCAGGGAATTGCAGATGAAATTTCAATATAATCCCTTTTCCTCTGTGAAGACACGGCTTTACACCATTGTCGCTATTCTAGTATTAGGCTGTGTTTCGATACTGACAATAGAATTGCGGACCATAGATTCCTTAAGTAATCATTTTCACAAGTCGGTTATAGTCGGTCAGGGCCGCATATCGTACGAAGTTCTTTATCTTGCAAGGCGCATTTCCGACAGCCAAGGCGACGAGCGGGTTCGTATTGCCGACAGGCTGCAGCGTGTTTTGGCCGGAGCGGAAGAACGCCTGCGACTGTTGATCGCAGGTGACGACGAGGCGGGTGTTCCGCCCGTAGTGAATCGCCGGATCCTCGCCAACCTGCAGGAACAGCAACGGCTGCTCGAAAATCAGATCAAGCCCGTTGTCGCACGGCTCATAGCAGCGTCGTCGCCGGAGGCGGCACAAGCCGAACTTCGCCGGCTCGACAACGTCATGGAAGAATTCTCCAGTCTGGTCGACACCACTCTCGCCATACGGGAAGAGATCGTCGACGAGGAGATCGGTCGGGCTCGCGTGCTGCAATGGACCTTCGCCGGAGTGACGAGCGCGTTCCTGCTGGTTGTTCTCGCGATCGCGCACGGAATCTCCCGCCGGGTGCGTGCCCTGGCCGGAACCGCCGAACAGATCAGCCGGGGCGATCTGAGCATCGCGGCTCCCGCAACGGGCAGCGACGAGCTCGGCATGCTCGGCCGATCCTTCAACACGATGACCGAACGTTTACGGGAGATTATCGAGACGGAACGCGCCGGGCGCGAGCGTCTGGAGAATGTTCTTGCTATGATTGCCGAAACCGTCAACAACCTGTCGTCGGCGAGCGCCGAAATCCTCGCCGCTACGACGGAACAGGTTGCCGGCATGCAGCAACAAAGCAGCGCGGTTGCAGAAACGATCACAACTGTCGACGAGGTCCTACAAACGGCAAACCAAGCTGCGGAGAGAGCCAAGGCCGTCGCCGCTTCTGCACGTTACGCGACAGAAGCTAGCGAGGCTGGCCGTAGGGCCGTCGACGATACGATTTCGATCATGGACGAGGCGCGGGAGCAAACTGAACTGATTGCCGAAAAAATCCTGAACTTGGCCGAACAGGCCCAGGCGATCGGCGAAATCATCGCTACGGTGAACGACATCGCCGAACAGACGAACATGCTCGCCCTCAATGCCGCGATCGAGGCATCACGCGCAGGCGAGTACGGCAAGGGGTTCTCCGTTGTCGCCGGTGAGATCAAGGCGCTCGCCGATCAATCGAAGCGGGCCACGTCGCAGATTCGTCAGATCCTGGGGGATATACAGCACGCGACGAACAAGGCGGTGATCACAACCGAGGACGGAACGAGAAGCGCCAATCAGGCGATCCGGACAGCACGGGAGGCTGGGGACACCATCAGAATGCTAGCGGATGCTATCGCCGAGGCCGCGCAGACAGCCGGACAGATCGCTGCGTCGGCCGGACAACAGTCGACTGGAATGGCGCAGATCCACCAGGCGATGATTCAGATCAATCAGGCCAGCAGCCAGAACCTGGCCGCGACAAGACAATCCGAGGAAGCAGCTCAGAGTCTGAATGCGTTGGGGGCAAGGCTCAAGGAGCTTCTCGTCGGATACGATCGATAGAGAATGGACAGGGACAGCCTGATCCAGCGCTTGATGGTGACTTTCCTAGGGGAGTTACAGGATCATGCGCATGCGCTGGAACGTGACCTTCTGGCCCTGGAAAAGGGCCCGGGGCCAGAACAGAAGGTCGAGCTGACGAATGCCCTGTTCCGAACGGCGCACAGCCTCAAGGGGGCTGCGCGTTCCATGGATATCGGTGTTATCGAGGCCGCGTGCCATCAACTCGAGGAGGTTTTTACCGCGCTGCACCAGGGGCGTGTGGGCCTCGACGCGGATCTGCTCGAGCTTCTTCTCGCGACGACGGACGCGATCCGCGCGACGGGCATGCTGCTTGATCAAGGAGGCGATGCCTCGCGCGGACCGTTGACAGCCTTCATACCGCGGCTGATGGAAGCCGCCTCGGCGGTGTCCAATGTAACACCGACGACCGAGCGCCGCCCGCAAGAGAACAGTCACGCGGTGACCGCGGCGGACACGCCGCCGGCTTCCGCCGAGACGGCACCGGACGCTCGACAGTCCGACAACTTCGTGCGGCTCACGACCGACAAGCTTGACAGACTTCTTGCGGAAAGCTCCGGCCTGCTACTGGCGCGCAATCGCTTCGAAACACGGCTCGAGAATCTTGAGCATCTGCAGGGCGCGGTTCGCCGGCTGGGGACGGAATGGTCCCACCTTGCCGCAATGCTGAGGAAGTTCAACGCCGGGGGTCGCCGGAGTTCGGCCGGGCCGCTACGCGACGCGGGCAACGAAGCGCTCCGCTCCGGGGCCGCCATGACCGCATTGGCACGCTGCCGCGGCGACCTGAAGCAGATCGAGCGTCACCTGGAGGGCATTCTGAGCGATCTCAAGGAGGACTGCCAGACCCTCAGACGGTCGACTGCCGATCTCGAAGCAGAGGTACACCGGGCGCGAATGCTTCCCTTTGCAGAGGCCTGCAATGGGCTCGAACGGCTGGTTCGCGATCTCTGCGCCCGAAGCGGGAAGGCCGCAATACTTTCCATCAAGGGCGGTGGCGTCGAAGTCGACCGTGCGATCATCGATCTCCTGCGCGACCCGCTTCGGCACTTGGTTCACAATGCCGTCGATCATGGTATCGAGGCTATGGATATCCGGAAGGGTTCCGGAAAGCCGGAGGTCGGCCGGGTCGAGATCGAAGCGGCACTTCGTGGTACCAACGTCGAGGTGAGTATCTCCGACGACGGCGGCGGATTGGATTTGTCTTCGATTCGCGATCATGCCCGGAAGGACAACTTTCCCGCGGATAGCGATCAGGATCTTCTTCAATACATCTTCACCCCTGGCTTTTCGACGGCCACCGCGGTGACCGACGTATCGGGCCGGGGGGTCGGCCTCGATGTCGTAAAGACCCAGATCGAGGCGATGCGGGGAACGATCGACGTCACCTTCGAGCCGGGACGCGGCACGCGCTTCGTCCTGTCGCTTCCGCTTACGCTCGCAACCATTCGGGCGCTCCTTGTGAAATCCGGCGGTCAGACGTTCGCGATCGACTGTGCAAATGTTCGGCAGCTCGTCCGGATAGGTTCCGCCGACCTCCAACCGGTGCAAGGACGCCCCAGCTTGGTGCGGGGGCAGGCGCCGACGCCCGCGGCCGACCTTTCAGACCTTCTTCTCCTTTCGCCCCAGGATCCGGCACCCGAGCGGGAGACGATGCCCTGCGTTATCGTGTTTGCCGGATCGCGGGAGGCCGCATTGCTTGTTGATGAAGTCTTGGAGGAGCGGGAGCTCGTGGTTAAAAATCTTGGGCCACGGCTTCAGCGGCTGAAGTACTTCTCTGCAGGCGCAGTTCTTCCGAACAATACGGCGGCACTGATCCTGAACTGCGCGGATCTGGTCGAGGCGATTTACGGGCAGGCTCCGGGCCGCACGGCCTCGGGACCGGCGACGGTCGAGGAGCGGCCACAGCAGAAACGCATCCTCGTGGTCGATGACTCGGTCACCACCAGAACGATGGAGAAGAGCATCCTGGAGGCAGCCGGCTATGAGGTCGTCACCGCCGTCGACGGGGCGGAGGCTTGGCAGCTTCTGCAGGAGAGTGGCGTAGACCTCGTCGTGGCGGACGTCGAAATGCCGCGGATGGACGGGTTCTCCCTCGCCGAGCGGATTCGGGAGTCGAAGCGGTTCAAGGAACTTCCGATCATCCTCGTAACCGCCCGGGAGAGCGACGACGACAGGGCCCGAGGCCTCCACATCGGAGTGAATGCCTATCTCGGCAAGAGCGCATTCGACCAACGCGCGCTCCTCGACGCCATCTCGCAGCTTTTGTGACGTGCGCGTGATCCGCGTTGTCCTCGCCGAGAGCCGGCCCGAGGTTCGGGATCTCATACTCGCGGCTCTTCGAGCCGATCCCGAGATCGAGATCGTCGGTGTCGCCTCGACGGGCGCCGAGGCCCTGCGGCTGACCAGGCGGCTAAATCCGGACATCGTCGTGATGGCGACGCGGATGCCGAAACTGGACGGCTATGAAGCCGCCAAGGAAATCATGATCCAGGCGCCGACACCGATTGTCCTGGTCGCGACGGAGGCCGATGGAGAAGAGGCGAACCTGTCGATGCAGGCGCTACGCGCCGGTGCGCTGGCGCTCGTAACGCCGCCCTCGAGGGCATCCGGACAAAACGCCGCCGCGGCGCAGTGCCGGTTCGCATCCACAATCAAGGCGATGTCGCAGGTAAAGGTCGTGCGCCAGTGGCCCGCACGCACGCCGCGGTCGATCCCGCAACCCGGCACCGGACGGCGCTGCGCCGTCAGACTCGTCGCCATCGCCGCTTCGACCGGGGGGCCGGGAGCGCTCCAAGCGATCCTCTCGGAGCTCCCCGCGACCTTTCCGGCCCCGATCCTCGTTGCCCAGCACATGTCGGCGGGTTTCGTGAGAGACTTCGTGGCCTGGATGGCCAACGCGACCGCCCTTTCCGTCAAGATCGCTGTCCACGGAGAGCCCATCGCCGCGCAAACCGTCTATGTGGCGCCCGACGATCGCCATCTCGGAGTAGCGTCTTCCCGTACGATCCTGTTGTCGAACGAACCGCCGATCGGTGGGTTCCGGCCCTCTGCCACCTTTCTGTTCGACTCGGTTGCAAAAGGGTTCGGTTCTGCCGCAGCCGGGGTCATACTCACCGGGATGGGGACCGATGGGATCGACGGGCTTCGAACCCTTCGTGCCGCCGGCGGCAGGATCATCGCCCAGGACGAGGCCAGTTCCGTCGTATTCGGCATGCCCCGCGCGGCGATAACGGCTGGCGTGGTCGATCGGGTCTTGCCGCTACAGGAGATTGCGCCCGCCCTGATCCGACTGACCGAACGTTGAGGCACGCCCTATGGGTCGCATATTGATCGTCGAAGACAGCCCTACCCAGGCAGCTCAGCTGCGCATCATTTTGGAGGCGGCCGGATTCGAGGTCGTGAGCGCGAGCAATGCGGATGCGGCGTTGCAGGCCTTCCGGGCGTCTGACTACGACCTTGTGATCTCGGACATCCTGATGCCGGGCCCGTCCGGCTACGATCTCTGCCGAAGCATCAAGGGAGAACCGGCAGGGCAGGATACTCCGGTTATCCTCCTGTCGGCGCTCAACGATCCCATGGACATCGTCCGCGGATTGGAATGCGGCGCGGACAATTTCATTACGAAGCCCTATGAGCCCGACCAACTGGTTTCGCGGGTCAAGGCCGTGCTGGAGAACCGGCGGCTGCGTGCCAGCACCAAGTTCCAGTTCGGTGCCGAGGTCATGTTCCTGGGCCGGGCGGTCACGATCACGTCCGATAAGGAGCAGATCCTCGACCTGCTCCTGTCGACCTTCGAGGACATCGTCCGGACGAATCGCAGGCTTCAGCACAGCCAGGCCGAACTCGCTGCAGCGAAGGCACAGCTCGAAACCTACACGGGCGAGCTCGAGCGCCGGGTCAGCGAGCGCACCGAGGCTCTGCGTGAGCGGCAGGAGCAGCTATCCAGAGCGCAGGCGATCGCGCATATCGGCGACTGGCACTGGAACTTGGCCACGGGACAGGTGACGTGGTCGGACGAAATCTATCGGATCTTCGGCCTGGACCGCGATAGCTCCATACCGCGGGTCGACATCGTCATGGAGATGGTCGATCCGGAAGACCGGAGCCAACTCAAAGCCAGCATAGGCCGGGCTATCGCCGACAAGAAGGGCTGCCAAGCGGAGTTCCGGATTAATCGGCCGACGGGCGAGCAGCGCTACTGCTGGATCGACGCGATCTGCAAGCTCGATGCGGCGGGGCGCGTAGTGGAACTGTTCGGGGTTGTCCAGGATATAACCGACAGAAAGCTTGCGGAGATTGCCGCACGTGAGAGCAACGAGCGCTATCGGCGCCTGGTTGAGCATTCTCCGGACGGCATATTTCTCATGAGCGACGGGCGGTTCGTCTTCGCGAATACCTCCGCGGCGCGCATTCTCGGTGCACATGCTCCCGGTGACCTGATCGGTCGCCATGTGCTGGATTTCGTGGACCCCGATCATCGTGAACTCGCTCGCGAGCGGTTCGCACGGCTCGCCACCGATGGCGCCCACGATCCGGCGGTCGAGTCGAAGTTCCTCCGTTTCGATGGATCGAGCGTCGACGTCGATTTCTCGTTGTCGGTCGTCGAATACGAAGGCCGGGCGGCGGTCCAGGTCACGGTGCGGGACATAACGCAGCGGAAGAGTATGGAGCGTCAGATAAACCATGCCCAGAAACTGGAGGCCATCGGCCAGCTGACGGGCGGGCTCGCCCATGATTTCAACAATCTTTTGGCGGTTATCATCGGGAATCTCGACCTGCTGCATCCTGCGCTCGAGGACCAACCCGACAATCAGAGTCTGGTCGATGCGGCGCTGAAGGCGAGTCTTCACGGCGCGGACCTGACTCGGCGCCTCTTGGCCTTCGCACGCCGGCAGCAGTTGCAGCCGGAGGTGATCGATCTCAATACGCTAGTCAACGACACTACGACACTGCTGCGGCGTACGCTTGGTGAGTGGATCGAAATCGAACTGAAGCTGTGTGATAGCCTTTGGCTCGTGGAAGTGGATCCGTCCCAAGTGGAATCCGCGCTTCTCAACCTGGCGATCAATGCCAGGGACGCGATGCCGGAGGGCGGCAGGCTAACGATCGCGACCACGAACAAGAGATTGGATGCCGGCTACGCCGATGATGGCACCGATATCGCGCCGGGCGAATATGTAGCCCTGTCCGTTGCCGATACCGGGACCGGCATCCCCCCGGAGATCTTGCCGCAGGTATTCGAGCCATTCTTCACAACGAAGAAGATGGGAAAAGGCAGCGGGCTCGGCCTGAGCATGATCTATGGCTTTATCAAGCAGTCCGGGGGACACGTAAAGATCCACAGCGAACTGGACCACGGAACCACGGTACATCTCTATCTACCGCGCGCCGCAGAGGATCGTCGGCGAAGAGGTCAGCCGAGCGAGGCATGGAGCGGTGACGGTATCCTCGGCAGGACAGTCCTCGTAGTCGAAGACAACCAGGAGGTGCGACAAACCGTCGTGAAGCAGCTTACCCGGTTGGGGTGCCGGACGTTGGAGGCGGAAGGCCCGGCCGAGGCACTGAAGATCGTGGAGACCGGCGTCGAACTCGACCTGCTGTTCACGGATGTGGTCATGCCCGGCATCAGTGGGGTTGAACTGGCCCGGAAGGTACGGGAATTGCGACCGGGCCTGAAGGTGCTACTGACCTCCGGATTCTCCGAGGCCGCGGTGCTGCAGAACCGTGAGATACTGCCTTTCCCGATTCTGAGCAAACCCTATCAATCCGTGGAACTTGCCCGTAAGGTCGCGTCGGTGTTCCGCGAAACTCGGGAAGACGATCACGCGACGCCGCTATCGCCCTCCTCCGCCTTGATGACATCGTCGACGACGTGAACTCGGCCTTTCGTTACCGGACCGGTGACGCGCTCCGGCCCGGGGCCGGCCGCCGCCGGCGGAGCCCGTTCCGTTCGGACCACACAGCGGGGCCGCAGCGTCGGGGAACGCCCCGGCATAGGCGCCGCCACAACCCGACGCCTATCGCTATCCGCTCTCCGAGCGCCGCCGCCGTGCCGCTGCCGAGGCCCACCGCGCCTGCCCCGGCAGCAACAGCAAGATCGTAACCCCTGTCGGCAGCAACGCGGCGGTCCAGAAGGTCCAGCCGAAGGCCGGCAGGAAACGCGTCTCCGTCGGCCCGACCGGCAGCGTGTCGAACATCAGACTGAGCAGGGTCGCTCCCGACACCACCCCGAGCGTTCGCGTCAGCATGCTGAGGCTGCCGGCGACTCCACGGTCGCGTCGCGGCATGGCGCCGGTCACCATCTCCATCGAGGCGACCTGGAACAGCCCTTGTCCGAATCCCTGCAGGAACAGACTCCCGACGATCAGGACCAGATTCGGCTCTGGTCCCCATAGCCCGATCGCGGCGAGCGCCAACGCCACCAAACCCGCCGCAGGCGCCGCGGCGACCACCGGTCGCACGCGCCCCAGCAGCGATCCGCCCAGGGGCGAGGCGACCGCCGTCCCGATCGGCGACGACGCCAGCAGCGCCCCGCATACCCAGACCGGCAGGCCGGTGTAACGGACCAGATAGTAGGGCACCAGCAGCAGCACCGCGAAACTGGCGAGGTTCACCAGCACGTTGCCGAGGTTGATCGCCGTGAATCCCGGCAGGCGGAAGGCCGCAAGGTCGATGATCGGCGAGGCCGCCCGCCGCTGGCGCCAGACGAACCCGACCGCCAGTGCCGCTCCTGTCGCGATTAGCGGCAGTGCGCCCAAATCTTCCTCGAGGTACCGCAGCCGGCTCAATCCCAGCAGGAGTCCGACCAGACTGAGCGCCAGCAGGAGCGCCCCCGCCAGGTCGAAGCCGCCCGCCCCCCGCTGCCGCGGCGGTGCCGGCATCCCCCGCAGTAGCAGGAGCGAGGCCGCCGCGAGCGGCGCCCGGAACCAGAAGACCGCGGGCCAGTCCCACAGCTGGACCAGAAGCCCGCCCAGCGACGGCCCGAGCGCCGCGCCCACCGCGAAGATCAGGGCGTAGACGCCCAGCATCCGCGCCCGTTGCTCCTCCGGATAGAGCCCGGTGACCATGGCCGGGCCGCAGCTGATCACCAGCGCCGCCCCGACCCCCTGAATCACGCGTGCCAGCAGCAGCAAGGCGTAGTCCGGTGCGGTGCCGCACAGCAGGTACCCCGCCACGCTGACCGCCAGCCCCAGCCGGAAGACCCGCACATGGCCGACAAGATCGCCGATCCGCCCGCAGGCCAGCATCAGGCTGGAATAGGTCAGCACGTAGCAGATCACCACCCACTGGATGGCCGGGATCGGCAGCCCGAAGCTCCCCGTGATCGCCGGGAACGCGATGTTGACCGCCGTGTCCAGCGGCGTGATCAGGGTGCCGAGCCCGATCGCCGCCAGTTTGAGGCCGCGCCCCGTGACCATGGGGGAACCACTCCACTCAAGGGCCGGGGATGCTGCCTTCGGTCGGGATCGTGGTCCCGGTCACGACCGACACCACGTCCGCTGGACGCAGCTCGCTCTGACGGCGACGCTCTCCGGCGTGCCGCTCCCGAACGCAGGCCGGATCGCCGCTGCACGATCGGTCGGACTCTCCTCCGCGGTGGCCCGCAATGCCGCACGGCCGGCAAACGCTTCCGGCACCCGCCCGTGCTTCGCGATCCCCGGACACATCGTGCTCACTCGGATCCCCCGGTCCACAGATGACCAGCCAACGGCTGCCCGAACGCTAGCACGCTCCCGTCGCCGCCGTGTAGACGTGCCCCGAAACACCCCCGCAACGTCCCTACCGACAAGGCGGTCGCGGTCTCCGACGATCCTCTTCTCGCCCGCAACGTTCTCGCCGCCCGCCGCATCCGCCATGAGCATGTTTGGCGGCGCGGGCAGTCCTGTTCGACGGCCCGGCCGAACCCCGATGGCGATTGTGCGTCCCCGCCCGACGGTCCCGTCTCAGTCTCCGGTCACGACCGGCTGCCGGGCGCGCTTCGGCACCCAGGTCTGCGCCGCGGCGACGAGCAGCAGCAGGCTGAGCCCGATCGCGTCGGTCACCACCCCTGGATCGATCAACACGACCGCGGCGCCGACCAGGACCCAGCGCTCCCACCAGACCGCCGTCCGCAGCAGGTAACCGTGCAGCCCTGCCGCGAGCAGGCACACGCCGACGAGTGCCGAGGCCGTGGACATGGCCACGTCCGTCCACTCCCCGATCATCAGCAGCGACGGGCCGTAGACGAACATGAACGGAATGATGTAGCCGGTCGCAGCGAGCTTGACGGCGGCGATGCCGCCGTTCCAGAGCCCCGCTCCGGAGAGGCTGTTGGCCGCATAAAGGGTAATCGCAACCGGCGGCGTGATCGCCGACAGGCAGGCATAGTAGAGCACGAACATGTGCGCTGCCTCGATCTTGACGCCGAGTTTGACCAGGGCCGGAACGAGGAGCGCGACCTGGACGATGTAGGCCGGCGTCGTCGGCAGGCCCATTCCGAGCACGATGCCGGCGGCCGCCGTTAGGATCAGTGCCAGGACCAGGCTGTTCTGCGCCAGGCCGATCACGAAGGCCGAGAATTCCACGCCGACACCGGTCAGCGAGATGACGCCGATGACGATACCGGCGCAGGCGGTCGCGGCCACGACCTGGAGCGAATTGCGGATGCCGTCGACGACGCCATCGAGCACGACCGGGAAACTGATGTCCTTCCGGGTCGAGCGGCGCATCAGGGCGATCGGAACGACCGATAGCAGGCCGCAGGTGGCGGCATAGGGCGCGCTGAAGCCGGCCACGAGCACGCCGACGATAATGAGCAGCGGCAGGAACTGGTGGCCGCGCTCGCGCAGGACCTCCTTCATGCGCGGCAGGTCCGGCTTGGGCAGTCCCTTGAGACCGAGCCGCTTGGCCTCGAAATGCACGGCCATGAAGACCGCGAGGAAATAGAGCAACGCCGGCAGGAGCGCGATCGTGATGACGGTGAGATAGCTGACCGCCAGGAACTCCGCCATGACGAAGGCCGCCGCGCCCATGATCGGCGGCATGATCTGGCCGCCGGTGGAGGCGACCGCCTCGACCGCTCCCGCGAACGGCGGCCGGTAGCCGAGCCGCTTCATCAGCGGGATCGTGAACGCACCGGTGGTCATCACGTTGGCGGTGGAGCTGCCCGACACCGTGCCGAACAAGGCGCTGGTCATCACCGCGACCTTCGCCGGCCCACCGGCCGCCGAACCGGTCAGCGCCAGGGCGAAGTCCATGAAGAGCCTGCCCGTTCCGGTACGCTCGACCAGCGAGCCGAACAGGATGAACAGGACCATGTAGGTGGCCGAGACCGCGAGCGGTATGCCGAACAGGCCCTCGGTCGTGAGGTACATCTGATCGAGCAGTTCGCCGGGGCGTACGCCGACGATGAACCACGCATAGAGCAGGAACAGGATCGACGTGATCGGCAGGGCGGTGCCGACCAGGCGACGCGTCCCCTCGAGCACCGCCACGATGAGACCGACGCCGAGCACATAGTCGATCACCCGCGGCTCGTCGATGTAGGCGAACCGGTCGAGGACGTAATCATGTTCAACGAACAGATATCCGATCGCTGCGACCGACAGCAGAAGGAGGACCGCGTCGACAGTGACGCCGAGCAGCCGCTTGGTGCCGGCGGCGTTCCTGACCGTCGGATACCAGAGGAAGATCAAGACAAGGCCGAACGCCAGGTGGGTGCCGCGGAAGTGGAAGACTTCCGGTGCACCGGTGAACACGACCCAGAGGTGAAACGCCGTCATCGCTAGGGCGATGACCGTCGGTATGAACACGGCCGGGCGCTGCCAATCCGCTCTCATTTCACTCCGGCTCCCGTTCCGGGCCGGACCGCCGCCATGCCCGAGAATCTCGAGAATCCCGGGCCGATCGACGAGACGGCACTGCTTTACCGTTGCGAAACGATGGACGTGGCGCCGGGCGCGTGACGGCGCCCGGCGCCTTCCTCAATCGTCGGGCGTCACAGGGCGCCGGCTTCCTTGTAGTATTTCGCGGCGCCGGGGTGGAACGGCACGCCGACGTCGAGCGCCATTTCCTTCACGGTGAAGTCGCTGAGGCTGCGGTTGACCGAGCCGAGCTCCTGCACCCGCTTCGCCAAAGCCGCTGCGAGCTTGTAGCCGAGGTCCTCGGACATCGCCTCGCAATTGACGATGACGTGCATCGGGAAGCTCGCGATCGGTACCGGCTCGTCCTGGTTCGGATACGCGCCGGCACGGATCGGGGTCCGGCTCCAGCCGGCATTCATCTCCTTGGCCTTCGCGAACTGTTCGTCGGTGATCGGCACGTGCCATGTCCGGCGCGAATTGGCGAGATCGAGATACGCGCCGGCCGGAACGGCGGTGATGTTGAAGATGGCGTCGACCTGCCCGTCCTTGGCCATGTTCACCTGATCCGAGATCGAGGCGAAATTCACGAGGGCGAGATCGTCGTAGGTCAGGCCGACCGCCTTGAGAAGCTGCTGCGCGGCGACTTCGGTGGTGTTGCCGCGCGGCAGGGTCGCGAACTTCTTGCCCTTCAGGTCAGCCCAGGTCTTGATCGACTCGTCGACCGTGGCGAGCTGGGCGTACTGCTGATACAAGGAGACCAGATTGCAGATGCCCGGGAGCTTCTTATCGAAGGGCGGATTGCCGTTGATGGCGTCGACCGTCGAGATGACGTTGCCCATGCCGAGATCGGCCTTGCCTTCGGAAACGCCGCGAAGATTGATCAAACCCGCGCCGGGACGGATGTCGACCGTGACACCCGGCACGTCCTGCTCGATGATGTTCTTCATGGCGGCGCCGAGCGGATACCACGAACCTCCCGCCGGCCCGGTCATGAACACGAGGCGTTCGGCCGATGCCGATCCGGCCGTCAGCACCACCGCACCGGCAAGCCCGGCTGCGAACGCAAATTTCCTGAAGTCCTTCAGCATGGCGTTTGCTCTCCCAAGCAACGAGATTATTCGTTAGCGGCTTACGGGCTCTCGCGGCCCTTGACCTGCGCTTCCCGAGAACGTTCGGGACTCTGCTCCAGAAGCTACCGGAAGCGGCGCACCGGCGAAACATAATCTTTCACGAGGGCGCAAGAGCGTCCCCTTTCCCGTCCGAAACGGCCGGCAATCTCTTACGCCAGCTCAAGGTGGTACCACGTGGAGGTGACGCTCATGCCGCGGCCCGTCACATGCCCGGCCCACGATTTTCGCGCCCTGGTCATCGTCCGGCCGCACGCCACGCTTCCCCGAACAGCCGGCCTGCGCCACCGCCCCGGACAGCCGCCACAGCTTCGCGGATCCGGTGTCCGGCTATACTGAGCTTATC
>CAZVAR010000018.1:0-36512 GCA_964625225.1 uncultured Alphaproteobacteria bacterium
GGCACCCGCAGCACCCGGCCACCGCCGCTTCGACCCGCGCCGGCTCTACAGCTACACCCGACGGGAAGCCTTGGAGCTGCGGCGCGACCCGATCCGGGCGACCCTGGCGCTGGCGGGCAGTCTGATCCTGATGCTGGTGATGGGCTACGGCGTCAACATGGACGTCAACGATCTGCGCTTCGCCGTGCTGGACCGCGACCAGACCGCCACCAGCCGCGACTACGTGCTCAACCTCGCGGGGTCCCGCTATTTCATCGAGAAGGAGCCGATCACCAGCTATGCCGACCTGGACCGGCGCATGCGCGCGGGCCGGCTCAGCCTGGCGATCGAGATCCCGCCGGGGTTCGGGCGCGACGTGGCACGCGGCCGGCCGGTGCAGATCGGCGCCTGGATCGACGGCGCCATGCCGATGCGGGCGGAAACTGTACGCGGCTACGTGCAGGGGATGCACGAGCACTGGCTGGCCCAGCGGGCGTCCCGCGCCCCCGCCGGCGCCGACGCCACCGGTCTTTTCACCATCGAGACCCGGTATCGCTACAATCCCGACCTCGAAAGCCTGGTGTCGATGGTGCCGGCGGTGATCCCGCTGCTCCTGATGCTGATTCCGGCGATGCTCACCGCGCTCAGTGTGGTGCGCGAGAAGGAGCTCGGCTCCATCGTCAACTTCTATGTCACCCCGGTCACCCGGCTGGAGTTCCTTCTCGGCAAGCAGCTCCCCTACATCGCGCTGGCGATGCTCAATTTCCTGCTGCTGACGCTGCTCGCGGTCACCCTGTTCGGCGTGCCGCTGACCGGCAGCTTCCTCACGCTGGCGGCGGCGTCGCTGATCTACGTGTCCGCCGCCACCGCCATCGGGCTGCTGATCTCGACCTTCATGCGCAGCCAGATTGCCGCTCTGTTCGGCACCGCGGTACTCACGATTCTCCCGGCCGTCCAGTTCTCCGGCCTGATCGACCCGGTCTCCTCCCTGGAGGGCCTAGGCGCACTGATCGGGCAGATCTTTCCGACCACCCACTATCTGACCATCGCCCGCGGCACCTTCTCCAAGGCACTGACCTTCGCCGATCTGCAGGCCTCGTTCATTCCGCTCCTCGTCGCCGTGCCGGTGCTGCTCGGACTCTCGGTCGCGCTGCTGAGGAAGCAGGAGACCTGAGCCATGCGCGCCGTCACCAACATCCTGCATCTCGGCATCAAGGAGCTGCGCAGCCTCTCCCGCGACCCGATCATGCTGGTGCTGATCGCCTATTCCTTCACCGTCGCGGTCTACACGGCCGCGACGGCCATGCCGGAGACGCTCAACAAGGCGCCGATCGCCATCGTCGACGAGGACCGTTCGCCGCTGTCGATGCGCATCGCCGATGGCTTCTACCCGCCCTATTTCATGCCGCCGAACATGATCACACAGGCGGAGATGGATGCCCGCATGGACGCCGGGCTCGACACCTTCGCCCTGGACATCCCGCCGGAGTTCCAGCGCGACCTGCTGGCGGGCCGGACCCCGGCGATCCAGCTCAACGTCGACGCCACCCGCATGAGTCAGGCCTTCGTCGGCAACGGCTACATCCAGAGCATCATCGCCCGCGAGGTGCGGGCTTTTGCCGAGCGCTACCAGGCCGATCCGGCGCCGCCGATCGAGCTTGCGTTGCGGGCACGCTTCAACCCGGAGCTGAACAAGAGCTGGTTCGGCGCCATTGTCCAGGTGATCAACCAGGTCACGATGCTGTCGATCATTCTGACCGGGGCCGCGCTGATCCGCGAGCGCGAGCACGGCACGATCGAGCATCTTCTGGTCATGCCGATCACCCCCTTCGAGATCATGACCGCCAAGGTACTGGCGATGGGTCTCGTGGTGCTCGCGGCCTGCGCCTTCTCCCTCGCCTTCGTCGTGCAAGGGCTGCTGGCGGTGCCGATCGAGGGCTCGGTGGCGCTGTTCCTGGCCGGCGCGGCGGTGCACCTGTTCGCCACCACCTCGATGGGCATCTTCATGGGCACGATCGCCCGTTCGATGCCGCAGTTCGGACTGTTGCTGATTCTGGTGATAATCCCGCTGCAGATGCTGTCCGGCGGCTCGACGCCCCGCGAAAGCATGCCGGAATTCGTGCAGTTCGTGATGCTCGGTGCGCCCACCACCCATTTCGTGATGCTGGCGCAAGCCATCCTCCATCGCGGCGCCGGACTGGCGATCGTCTGGCCGCAATTCCTCGCCCTGGCCGCGATCGGATCGGTGCTGTTCGGCTATGTGCTTGTCCGCTTCCGCAGCGCCATCGGCACGATGGCATGAGAGAATGGCATGAGAGAAAAGCAATGGCCGGTGCAATCCGATGGGCGGCCGTCCTGATCGCGAGCGCCGCGGCGCACGTCGCGTCGCCGGACGCCGGCGCGGCGGCCGAGCCGGAGCGAGGCACGCTGAGCCTCGTCTTCGAGAACGACCTGTTCTACGACGAGGACCGTCACTACACCAACGGGGTACGGGCCGCGTGGCTGTCCCGCCCGGACACGACGCCCCGCTGGGCGTTGCGCGCCGCCCGCTGGTTCCCGCTGTTCCCGGATGGCGGCAGCGTGCGGACGGGCTACGCCCTCGGCCAGAACATGTACACGCCGACCGACATCACGCTGGAAGATCCACCGGATGACGATCGGCCCTATGCCGGCTGGCTGTACGGGTCGATCGGACTGATCGCCGAGACGGGGCGGCGGCTCGACCAGCTCGAACTGACGCTCGGAATCGTAGGTCCGGCCTCGCTCGCCGAGCACACCCAGAAACTCGTTCACGAGATCACGGGCTCCGACGAACCCCGCGGCTGGGACACCCAGCTGAAGAACGAGCCCGGGATCGTCCTGACCTATCAGCGGAGCTGGCGCGGCTACGTCTCGGAGTCGGTCGCCGGGTTCGCGTTCGACGTGACGCCCCATGCCGGCGGCGCGATCGGCAACGTGTTCACCTACGCCAATGCCGGGCTGACGCTGCGCTTCGGCAGGCGCCTGCCCCTCGATTACGGCCCGCCGCGCATCCAGCCGAGCCTGCCGGGGTCCGGCTTCTTCGTCCCTCGGGACGGCTTCGGCTGGTATCTGTTCGCCGGCGTCGAAGGACGCGCGGTCGCCCGCAACATCTTCCTCGACGGCAACACCTTCCGGGACAGCCGCAGCGTCGACAAGGAACCTCTGGTCGGCGACCTGCAGTTCGGTATCGCCTTCTCCTGGGGCGATATCCGCCTCAGCTATACTCATGTCCTGCGCACGCGGGAGTTCGAAGGTCAGGACGGAGGTGACGAGTTCGGCGCGTTCAGCCTGTCGGTCCGGTTTTGAGCCCCGGCGACGCACGGAACCTTGGACAGAGCCGATGCCAACGGAGCGGCACGCATCCCTTTGGACGAACGCCGGTGCCGAAGCGGCGGGCCCCGGTCTGCGGCCGCCTCCCGTACCGGTCGGTTCGCCATCATCGGGGATGCGCGTCGCGACCGGCGGATCCCCGTGTCACGAATCGGTCCGGTCTTGCGGCCGATGCCTGCTCCTGAACCAGGACAGCAGGGATGGCCAGAACGCCGCGATCGCGACAAAGAGGGAAATCAGCAAAAGCGAGACGACCATTTGCACGATACCGAAATTCGCGGCATCGCGCGCCACGAACCAGCCCGTTATCACCGCCGCCAAGGACATCACTATGCGAACCAGGAAATTGAGCATCGTTAATCCCTTGGATGTCGGACCGAGCGGTGCTGCCGGCGCAGAGCCGAGAGCGGGGAAAGGCCGGATCATCGCAACGGCCCGGGCTTCCCGTGGCGACGACGCCGAGGACTATCGGGTTCCCCGACACCGGTTCCATCGTCCCCGGCCATAGCGAGACAAGATGCTACGCGAACGACTTTCCCCACCTCCCGACAGGTTCCCCCCGAATCCATGGGCGTTGGAGAGCGTCGGCTTCGATCAAAAGATCGCGGACGAGTTCGTCGGCCAGCAGGAAACCATGTTCGCGCTGTCCAACGGCTATCTCGGCCTGCGCGGCACATGGGACGAGGGTGTGCCGTCCTATCAACCCGGCGTGCTCCTCAACGGCTTCTACGAGTACCGGCCGATCAACTATGGAGAGCATGCTTACGGGTTCCCGCGGCGCGGCCAGAGCATTCTGAATTGTCCCGACGGGACGATCATCAGGCTCTTCATCGACGACGAGCCGTTCATCATGACCACGGCCGAAATCGTCTCCTTTCATCGCGCGCTCGATCTCAAGCAAGGCATTGTGCGGCGCGACGTCACCTGGGTCACGCCCACCGGCCACCGGATGCGGCTCAAGACGCGACGTTTCGTATCCTTCGCTCACCGGCATCTCGCCGCGCTCGACTACGAGCTTTTCTCGGAGGATGCCGACGTCAATGTCGTCATCTCGTCGGAACTCCGCCACCAGCAGCCCCTGCCGGTCGACTCGTCCGACCCCCGCCTCGCCACCAGCTTCGTCGGCCGCGTGCTGCACCCGAGGGGGAGTTTTCAGGACGGGTTGCGGGCAGTGCTGACCTACGCCACGGAGGGGTCGAGGCTCGTCCTCGGCTGCGGCATGGATCACGTGCTCGAGGCGGCATCACCGTTCGCGTCGGAGACGAGATGCGAGGAGGATCTGGCCGCGGTCTCGTTCAGAGGGGTGGTGCGGCCGGGGCAGCCGGTTCGTCTGGTGAAGTATCTGAGCTATCACTATGCCCCGAGCGACGATGCCGAGCCGTTTCATCGGTATGCGCAGGGCGACGACGCCGACCAGATCCGCTTGCAGGTGAAATGGTCCCTCGATCATGCCGCCCTGACCGGCTTCGAGGGCCTCCTGGAGCGGCAGCGGAGCGATCTCTCGAAATTCTGGGAGCATGCCGACATCCAGATCGAGTCCGACGACCCGCGAATGCAGCAGGTCGTCCGCTGGAACCTGTTCCAGCTCCTGCAGGCCTCCGCGCGCAGCGAAGGACATGGCATCGCCGCGCGCGGGCTGACCGGGCGGACCTATGAAGGGCACTACTTCTGGGACATGGAAATCTATGTCCTGCCCTTCCTGGTCTATCAGGAACCCCGCATCGCCAGAAGCATCCTGAAATACCGCTATGACGGGCTCGACAAGGCGCGTGCCCGCGCGAGAGAACTGGGGCACCGCGGGGCGACGTTTCCGTGGCGGACGATCAACGGCGAGGAGGCCTCGGCCTATTACGCCGCGGGGACGGCGCAATACCACATCAACGCCGACATTGCGTACGCCTTGCGGCAGTATGTAGAAATTTCCGGAGACACGGACTTCCTCGTAAAATACGGTGCCGAGATCCTGGTGGAGACCGCCCGCTTTTGGGAAGATCTCGGATTCTTCTCCGATCGAAAAGACGGGAAGTTCTGCATCAACGGCGTGACAGGGCCGGACGAATACACCGCGGTCGTCAACAACAATTACTTCACGAATCTCATGGCCCGGGACAATCTCCGCTACGCCGCGACGACGGTGCAGTGGCTGGAAGAGGAGCATCCGGAAGCCTTTCGCGAGCTGACGCGCCGCACGGGCCTGGAACCGGGCGAAGTCGCATCATGGCGTCGGGCCGCCGACCACATGTACCTCCCCTACGATGAGCGTCTCGGCGTACACCCCCAGGACGACAGCTTTCTCGACAAGGAAGTCTGGGATTTCGCCGGAACGCCGGACGAGAATTACCCCCTTCTGCTCCATTATCACCCGTTGAACCTGTATCGTTCGCAGGTCATCAAGCAGGCGGACACCCTGCTGGCGATGTTCCTGCTCAGCGAGCAGTTCTCACCGGAGGAGAAGAAACGGAACTTCGATTACTATGATCCGCTGACGACGCACGATTCGTCTCTTTCGGTCTGCATTCAGAGCATCATCGCCAACGAGATCGGCTATCGCGAGAAGGCGGTGCGCTATTTCCGCTTCGCCGCCGTGATGGACCTGTCGGACGTGGGCGGCAACATGAAGCACGGCGCCCACATCGCCTCCATCGGCGGAACCTGGCTTGCGCTCGTCTACGGGTTTGCCGGGATGCGTGACTATGGCGGCCGGATCTCGTTCAGGCCCTGCTTGCCGGTCGACTGGCGAGCGCTGCGCTTCTCCCTGGTGATCAGAGGGGCGCGGCTCTATGTCGAGGTCCTGCAGGACGAGACGCGCTATCGGCTGGCGGAGGGGGACAGCCTGACGATCCACCATGCCGGGGAGGAGATCCGTCTGACCGCAAGCTCACCGGTCGCCAGCCGTCGGAACCCGCCGCTCCCCGTGGAGGAACCCGCCTCGGATTTCGAGCCGTCCGAGGCGCCGACCCAGCCGCGTGCGGCCGCTCCGGCAGCGGGCGATGGCCTCACGCCTCGACAACCCTGACCTGCGTCAGATCGCGGATGACGAGGTCGGCTCCATGCCGCCGCAGGGCAGCGGCCTGGCCGCCGCGATCGACACCAACGACGCAGCCGAAGCCGCCGCGCCGGCCGGCCTCCACTCCGGGCAGCGCATCCTCGAACAGGATGGCGCGCTCGGGCACGACCCCGAGACGGGAAGCCGCCTCGAGAAACAAGGCGGGAGCCGGCTTGCCCGGCAGACCCATCTCGGCAGCGACAATGCCGTCGACCCGCACATCGACCAGACGGTCGAGCCCGGTCGCCTCCAGGACGAGCGCGCAATTGGCGCTCGACGAGGCGACCGCCGTTCTGATGCCGGCCCGCTTCAGCGCCCGAAGCACCGCTTCCGCGCCGGGCAGGGTTTCCGAGGCCCGGCTAAGCCCTTCCTGGACCAGCGCGTCCTTGCGCGCGGCCAGGCCCTCCACCGTGTCGGCCGCAGGATCGTCCGCGGTCCCCTCGGGGAGTTGAATGCCGCGCGCGGCCAGGAATGTCCGCACGCCGTCTGCGCGCGAACGCCCGTCGACATGGGCCAGATACTCGGCTTGCGCATCGAACGGGCGAAAGGCCGCTCCGGTACGCGCGCTGTGCCGCCGAAGAAAATCATCGAAGACCGCCTTCCACGCGGCGGCGTGCACGCGCGCGGTATCGGTGAGAACACCGTCCAGATCGAAAATGGCCCCATCGAAGCGGTCACGGGAAATGGTGACGACTTCACCCAGGCCGGTCAATTGAGGCATGGATCCCGAAAGCGGTGGCATACAGCGGCTGATATAGGCCGCGACCGGTCCGGCAGGAGGGCCGGCGTCGCTCTTCGGATCGGTCGTGGACGACCTCCGTCGGCTCGCCCCGCTTTTCCTCGCCCGCCGCCTCGATTTCCCGTCCGGGGCGCCATGGTTCCATGACATGATCGCCCGCCGTACCTATGTAACGGTCGACACCGCCGGTTCCCGACGGGATCCGGGAAGGGGCGTGTGTCGATCGAACGGAATCCAGTGTCCTCGGATCAGGCTACGCCCTGTCTCGCGGCCCGGGCGGGGCTGGCCTGCGCCACGGGGGTGTAGGGTCGGAATGGGAGTCCTGAAGCCGGTGCCGAAGGGAAGGAGACAACGCCGGAGAGAGCGCCTTTCGCGTATTCTCGCCGTCCTTCAGCAAGAGCGGAACGTCTACGTGTCCGGCAGCAAGATGCAAGCGGACACGCTCATAGCCTCCTACAACGTCCACAAGTGCGTCGGCGTGGACAAGAGGTTCGATCCCGACCGGATCGCGGCCGTCATCGCGGAGATTGGGGCCGATGTCATCGCCCTGCAGGAGGCGGATCAGCGTTTCGGGGACCGGGCGGGGCTGATCGACCTGAACCGCCTCGAGCGCGAAAGCGGTCTGCTTCCGGTTCCGGTGATCGGCACGCCGAAATCGCACGGTTGGCACGGCAATCTGCTGCTGTTTCGGGAGGGGACCGTCCGCGACGTCCACCAGATCAGGCTTCCCGGCATCGAGCCGCGCGGCGCGCTGATCGTCGACATGGAGCTGACCGCCGGGCCGCTGCGCGTCATCACGGCGCATCTGGGCCTGCTGCGCCGGTCACGCGCCCAGCAGGCCGAAGCCCTCCTCGCCGCTGCCGGCTCCCGCGCCGAAAGGCCGACATTGCTGCTCGGCGACCTCAACGAATGGCGCCTCGGCGCCAGATCCGCATTGCTGAGCCTGAACCCTGCGTTCGGACCGCTGACCGCGGCCTTGCCGAGCTTCCCGTCGCGGTTCCCGCTGCTCGCGCTCGATCGGATCCTGGGAAATCCGCACGACATGATCTCGGTCATCGAAGTGCACGACACGCCGCTGGCGCGGATCGCGTCCGACCACCTGCCGGTCAAGGCCTGGATTGATCTTCAGGGCGCCGCATCGCGGTTCGCGGCGGCGGACGAAACGATGGCCGCCTGAGTGCACCGGAGCGGCGCATCGGATCCACGGAGCCGGACTGGATTTCCCCCTTGAGGTAGGATGCAACCGGTCCTCGTCGCCCTCGCCGTACTCGCCGGATTCGTCCTGGCTTCGGTTTTCGCGCTCTGGTCTTACGGCCGTTTTGCGAAGCGGGCGCGCGGCGAGCGGTCCACCGCCCTTCCGGTATGCGACGGGGCAACGCTGCTGGACCGTCTGGTCGGACCGCTGGTATCGGACCGGCCGGGCCAAAGCGGCCTGATGCTCATCGACGGCAATCTGGATGCGTTCGCGATCCGCGCCCTCACCGCACGGCACGCGGAGCGCAGCCTGGATCTGCAGTACTACATTTGGAACGCCGATCTGACCGGACGCCTTCTGGTCGACGAGATCCTGAAAGCGGCCGATCGCGGCGTCCGTGTCCGACTGCTGCTCGACGACATCAACGCGCAGGGACACGACCGGACCTATCTGGCGCTCGACAGTCACCCGAATATCGCCGTCCGTCTGTTCAACCCGAGCCGAAACCGCAGCGGCACGTTCCGTCGCGGCCTCGAAATGCTGTTGCGCGCCGTCAGCGTCACCCGACGCATGCACAACAAGGCGTGGATCGCCGACGGCCGGCTGGCTGTCGTCGGCGGCCGCAACATCGGCGACGAATATTTCGATGCTGCCGAGGCTTCCAATTTCCGCGACCTCGACGTGCTTCTGCTCGGAGATGCGGTCCGGCAGACCGAGATCGTCTTCGACGATTTCTGGAACAGCGAGGCGGCCATTCCGATCGGCGCCCTCGCGAAGCGGCGCAAAGCGGGCCTACCGGAGATCCGGGCGGCGCTGGCGGCCTGGACGGCCGATCAGCACGCGGCGCCTTATCTCAAGCGTGTCGCCGAGGACAACAGCGTTCGCAAGATGCTGACCGGCGGACTCGAAATCCATTGGACAAAGGATGCGAGGATCGTCTCGGACCCTCCGGAAAAAGCCATCGGAGCGGGATCGGACGACTGGCTGATGAACACCATCAGGCCCATTTTGACGTCGGCGACCGCCAATCTGGAGATCATCTCGCCCTACTTCATTCCCGGGGAGGCCGGCACCGGCCAGCTCCTGAAAATGGCCGGACGCGGGGTGCGCGTCGCCGTTCTGACCAACTCCCTTGCGGCGACGGACGTGACGGCGGTGCACGGCGCATACGCCCGTTACCGGGCATCGCTGGTCGAGGGCGGGGTCAGCTTGTTCGAGCTCAAGCCCTACGACCGGCGGGGCGACATGTCCCTGTTCGGATCGAGCACCGCCAGCCTGCACACCAAAGCCTTCACCGTCGATGATCGGATCGGATTCATCGGCTCCATGAACTTCGATCCGCGCTCGGCGTCGTTGAATTCCGAGATGGGCGTTCTTTTCGAGCATCCCGGACTGGTCGCCCGGGTCCGCGACATTTTCGCCGACGAGACCTCGGCTGCGAAAAGCTATCGCGTGTGCGTCCGTGCCGGGAGGGTCGTCTGGCAGGACGACTCGCCGGACGCGCCGCGGACGCTCCACAACGAGCCGGAAGCGAGCCTTTACCGCCGGCTGACCGCGACGATGATCGGCCTTCTGCCGATCCAGTCGCAGCTTTGAGGAGGGGACGGCGCGGGCCTGCGAGGACATCGGGTGGCCGAACCGGCGAACCGTGCGTCCGGCGATCGTGCGGGTCCGCGCGGCCGCAACGCCGGACGCGCACCCGAGCCCGGTTCCGGGCAGCCGCCCATGCGCGGGCCGAAACTCGGCGGCAGCCCTAGGTCGACGGCGCATGCCCGGCCATCGCGCCGCGCATCGGCCTCATGGCGGCGACGGCTCGGTGAGAGGGGCGAAGAAGTGCCGGACCAGCTTTGCCGCGTCGTCCGGCATCTGGTACAGTTCGGGCATGCGCAGATAGTCGGTGTACAGGCCGAGCATATAGGCGGGAAGCGCAAGCGCCAGCAGCCGCGGTTCTATGGCGCTTGCAATCCGACCGCTGGTCCGGAGCCGGCCGAAAAAGCGGCTCAAGGACCGGATAGCGCGTTCTTTCGCGGCACGTTCCCGTTCGATCAGGCCGGCCATATCGCCCGAATACTCGCATTTGAGCAGCAGGATCGTGTAGATGCGCCGCAGGCGGCTGTCCTCGTGAAGCCGGACGAGGGAGCGGACGCAGAACGCTTCCAGGGCTTCGAGGGCACCGTCGGTATCGGTCTCGACGATCCGATAGAAGACGTCTTCCAGCGGCAGGCGGACCTGCTCGTGCACGGCGTTGAACAGGTCGGACTTGTCGCGGAAGTGCCAGTAGACGGCACCCCGGGTCACACCGGCGGCGCAGGCGACCCTTTCGAGCGTGGTCCGGGCGACGCCCCGCTCGAAGAACACACGTTCGGCCGCATCGAGGATCCGCTCCCGGGTTTGACGGGCATCCTCCTTGGTCCGCCTCAAGGCGGGGGTCCCCACGGTGCTTGGATTTTCCCGGACCGAGCCGCCGCAACATCTTTCGTACAAACAGTCATGAATGTATGGTACCCGTAACCACCGCCTCCGACAACGACCTCGATAGAGAGTCGGCACCCCAGAGCAACGGACATCCCCACGCCTTCCCCGATGCGGAGGGCCGATCGTCCGCCCTTTCCGACGCAAGGAGCCACCGATGAAGCGCAACCCGGCTTTCGGCATCGCATCCGCTGTGGCGGCGGCATTGCTGCTGGCCGCTTGCGACGACGGACCGACGCAGGAGGGGGCGGCGGCCGCGCCGCCCCCGCCTCCGGAGGTCGCCATCGTGACGGTCGCCGCGCAGGACCTGCCGATCGAGACGGAGTTCGCCGGTCGCACGGCCGGCTCGCGCGAAGTCGAGGTGCGCGCCCGGGTGCAGGGCATCCTGCTGGAGCGGACCTATGTCGAGGGCGAGCGAGTCGAAGCGGGCACGGTCCTGTTCCGGATCGACCCGCGTCCCTACGAGGTGACCCTCCAGCACGCGCAGGCGCGGCTGCAGGAGGCGCAGGCGCGGCTGCGGGCGGCGGAGCGGGATTGGGAGCGCGCCGACACGCTCTATCGGAGAAAGGTGGGCAGCGAGCGCACGCGCGACGATGCGCTGTCTGCGCTGGAGCTCGCCAGGGCCAACGTCGCCCTGGCCCGGGCGGAAGTCAACGCCGCCCAGATCGATCTGGACTACACCACCGTCAAAGCCCCGATCGACGGCGTGACGGGCCGCGAGGTGATGTCGGAAGGCAGCCTGGTCGGCACCACGCCCGACAATAGTCTGCTGACGCGCCTGACCCAGCTCGACCCCATCCACGTGAACTTCGCCATTCCCGATGCGGAATGGCTGCGCCAGCGCGAACTGATCGAGAGCGGGCGTCTGGTGACCACCAACGGCAAGCGCCTCGCCGCCGAGCTGCGCCTGGCCGACGGCCGGACCTACGCCTATGCCGGCCAGGTAGACTTCACCGACACGACGGTGGACCGGGAAACCGGCACGATCCAGGCCCGCGCCGTCTTCCCTAACCCGGACGGCGAGATTCTGCCGGGCCAGTTCGTGCGCATCGTGCTGAAAGGCCTGATCCGCACCGACACCATCGTCGTGCCCGAGGCGGCGGTCATGCAGGGGCCGCAGGGGACGTTCGTCTACCGCGTGACGGCGGACAACAGGGCCGAGGCGGCTCCGGTCACGACCGGGCCAGCCGTGGCGGCCGGCTGGATCATTGAGGACGGTCTCCGGCCCGGTGACCGCATCGTGGCCGAGGGCGTCATCCGCGTGCGCCCGGGCCAGCCGGTCCGGCTGGCCGATGCCGCCGCCCGGACGGCCGCGGAACCCGGCCCGACCTCCGACCGGCAACAGAGCGGAGCGACCGCCCGATGATTTCACGCTTCTTCATCGAGCGCCCGGTCTTCTCCGCGGTCATCTCGATCGTCATCGTGCTGGCCGGCCTGGTGGCGATGCGGGTGCTGCCGGTCGCGCAGTATCCCGAGATCGTGCCGCCCGAAGTGGTGGTCACCGCCACCTATCCGGGCGCCAACGCCGAGACGATCGCCAACACCGTCGCCGCGCCGCTGGAGCAGGAGATCAACGGCGTCGACAACATGATCTACATGCGCTCGACCAGCACATCGAGCGGCACCCTGCGCCTGATGGTGAGCTTCGAGATCGGCACGGATCCCGATCAGGCGGCCATCGACGTCAACAACCGGGTCAAGGCGGCCGAGGCCCGGCTGCCCGAGGAAGTGCGCCGCCAGGGCGTCAAGGTGGAGAAGCGCTCCAGCAACATCCTCCAGGTCATCACCATGGCCTCGCCGGAGGGGCGCTACGACTCGGTCTTCATCAGCAACTATGCGCTGCTCAACGTTATCGACGAACTCAAGCGCGTCCCGGGGGTCGGCGACGCGTCGCTGTTCGGCGCCAAGGACTATTCCATGCGGATCTGGCTCCGGCCGGACAAGCTCGCCCAGTACGATCTGACACCCAGCCAGGTGGCAGCAGCCATCCGCGAGCAGAACGCCCAGTTCGCCGCCGGCCAGTTCGGCCAGGAGCCGATGGAGGGGACGACCGCCTTCACCTACAGCGTCTCCACCCAGGGCCGGATGATCGAGCCGTCCGAGTTCGAGAACATCATCCTGCGCTCGGACCCGCAAGGCGGCAGCCTCCGCCTCAAGGACGTCGCCCGGGTCGAGCTGGGCGCCCAGGACTACGCCTTCACCGCCACCTACAAGGGCCAGCCGACGGTGCCGATCGGCGTCTACCTGCAGCCCGGCGCCAACGCACTCGAGACCACCGCGGCGGTCAACGCCAAGATGGCGGAGCTGGCCGCGCGCTTTCCGGAAGGCATCGTCCACAGCACGCCGTTCGACACGACCGAATTCGTCGAAGTCTCGATCAAGGAGGTGGTCAAGACCTTCGTCGAGGCCATCCTCCTCGTGGTGCTGGTGGTGTTCCTGTTCCTGCAGAACGTCCGGGCCACCATAATCCCCGTGCTCGCCATCCCGGTCTCGATCATCGGCACCTTCGCCGGGATGTACCTGCTCGGTTTCTCGATCAACCTCCTCACCCTGTTCGGGCTGGTGCTGGCCATCGGCATCGTCGTCGATGATGCCATCATCGTCATCGAGAACGTCGAGCGGCTGATGACGGAGGAGAAGCTGCCGCCCAAGCGGGCCGCGATCAAGGCGATGGAGGAGGTGGCCGGTCCGGTGATCGCCATCGTCTTCGTCCTCTCGGCGGTGTTCATCCCGGTGGCTTTTCTCGGCGGGCTGACCGGCGAGATGTACAAGCAGTTCGCCGTCACCATCGCCGTCTCGGTCACCATCTCGGGCATCGTCGCACTGACGCTGACGCCGGCGCTCTGCGCGCTGATGCTGAAGCCCACGCATGGCGAGCCATGGCTGCCGTTCCGCTGGTTCAATCGCGCCTTCGCCGCCATCACCCGCGGCTATATCGGCGGCGTAGGGTTCATGCTGCGCCGCGCGGTCCTCGGGTTCGTGCTGTTCGCCGGCCTGCTGGGCATCACCGCCCTGCTGTTCGAGCGGGTGCCAGGCGGGTTGGTGCCCGCCGAGGATCAGGGTTACGTGCTGATCGCCTATCAACTTCCGCCCGCGGCCTCGCTTGACCGCACGGAGCAGGTCACGGGCCGGATGACACAGCGGCTGCTGGAGCAGCCGACCGTGGACTCGGTGGTGACCTTCTCCGGCTTCGATATTCTCGCAAGTGCCCAGAAGACCAGCTCGGGCATCTCCTTCGTCCAGCTCGGAGACTGGTCGGAACGGACCGAACCCGACCAGGACGCCCGCGTGCTCGTCAACCATTTCATGGGGCTCGGCGCCGATATCCGCGACGGCATGATCTTCGCCTTCAACCCGCCGCCCATTACCGGCATCAGCATGACCGGCGGGTTCGAAGGCTATCTCCAGAACCGCAGCGGCGCCAGCAACGAGGAACTGGCGCAGATGGCCGACCGGCTGGTGCAAGCCGCGAACCGGCGCCCGGAACTGACCGGCGTACGCACCACCTTTTCGGTCAGCACGCCGCAATATTTCATCGCTCTCGATCGCGAGAAGGCGCGCGCGCTCGACATCCCGATCAACGAGGTGTTCGCGACCATGCAGAGCACCTTCGGCAGCCTCTACGTCAACGACTTCACCCTGTTCGGCCGCAATTATCGGGTCAATCTCCAGTCGGAGGCCGAATTCCGCCGCTCGCCGGACGATCTGCGCCACGTGTTCGTGCGCTCCAACACCGGGAAGCTGGTACCGCTCGACGCCCTCGTCACGGTGAGCCGCGTGATCGGCCCGGACGTGGTCGAACGCTTCAACGTGTTTCCGGCGGCCAAGATCATGGGCGACCCGGCGCCCGGCTACAGTTCCGGCCAGGCGCTGGCGGCGATCGAAGCGGTGGCGGCGGAGATCTTGGACGAGAATTACACCCTCGGCTGGATCGGCTCGTCCTATCAGGAAAAAGTGGCCGCCGGTACCGGCAGCACGGCCTTCCTGTTCGGCATCGTCATGGTGTTCCTGATCCTGGCGGCGCAGTACGAGCGGTGGTCGCTGCCGCTTGCGGTGATCACGGCGGTGCCCTTCGCAGTGTTCGGTGCCATCCTCGCGACCTGGCTGCGCGGGCTCGACAACGACCTCTACTTCCAGATCGGCCTCGTCACGCTGATCGGCTTGTCGGCCAAGAACGCCATTCTCATCGTGGAATTCGCGATGCTGCAGCGGCGCGAGGGCGCTTCGATCCTCGATGCGGCGGTGCAGGCGGCGCGCCTGCGCTTCCGGCCGATCGTCATGACCTCACTCGCCTTCACCCTCGGAGCGGTACCGCTGGCGCTGAGCTCCGGCGCCGGCTCGGCCAGCCGCCACTCGATCGGCACGGGGGTCATCGGCGGCATGCTGGCCGCGACCTTCATCGCGACCTTCTTCATCCCGCTGTTCTTCCGACTGATCGTCCAGCTCACGGAGCGACGGGAGGATGCGGCAGGGACGGCGGCGCCGAAGCCGGCGGATGAGCGGGCGCATGCATAGGGCCGCCCCGGTGCCGGTGCACGGCACCGGGGCCGTATGACCGCCTGACGCGGGCCGGGACAGACTCCCGGCCTGCGCCCGCGACACCGCACGGCGCGCCGCGCTGCCGCTGGGAAGCATCGTTCCCCGTCGAACCCGTGCGGCCGCCGACGCTCACCCGGCTGCGAGCCTCCGACCGGTGCGGGCACCGCACGGCCGACGTACGGCGGAGCATCTCGTCTCACCGGGCTCCGGCCGATCGGGCCTGCGCGGTTGCGGTCGACTCAGCGGCAGCCGCGCAGGGCGGAACAGCCACCGTCGCCGTCCCGAACATAAGTATCAAACCCAAGTTGCGCGCGTAAATCACCATTATTTAGCGAAATTCCATACAATTACGCGCTCGCTTACGGATGAAACGAGGTCACATACGGTGATCTTGTTTATCCCGAAATCCAATCGGGGTGCGGCACTGTGCTCAGAAGGCCGTCGCTGAAAGTCACTCTCGTCGGCATTACGGCGATCCTGGCTCTGCTCGTAACGGGGCTCGCCGCGACGATGACGCTTCAGATGATCGAACGCAACGGCATCGCCAAGGCCAGTCTCGCGGCGAACACCGTCAGCGATCTCCTGCTGAAGAGCGCCGGGCAATGGGCGATCGAGCGCGGCGTCACCAACAAGGTCCTGAGCGGAGCGGGGGCGGCCGAAGCCGCGGAGCGACGGGATATCGACTCCCGGCGAGAGGACGCGGACGACGCCTATCGCGCAGCCGTCGAAAGGCTGCGGCACATGAGGGCTCCCGGCAAGGAGACGCTTCTCGCCGACACCGAGCGCGAACTTCGACGCCTGGACATGCTCCGGCGGCGGGCCGATGCGGAGATGGGAAAACCTCGGGCCGCGCGGAGCGAGGACATTCTGGAGGACGTGGTTCCGACGATAACGGCCGTGATCGAGTCGACGCGGCGACTCCGCCATGCGGTCGAGTACGGGATCGAAACGGCCGAATCCCGGATGGCGCACCTCCAGCAAATGAAGGATGCGCTGTGGGTCATGAGCGAGTATGCCGGGCGCGAGCGTGCCGCCATCGGCGCCGCCATCGCTCGGGGCGTGCCGCTGCCGGACACACAGATACAGGCTCTCCTGCGCTTCCGCGGGCGGGTCGAGGGCGCCTGGGACACGGTCGAGGCCGTTGCCGCCAAACCGTCAACGCCGAGCGAGATCAACGCGGCTCTGGCCGAGGTCCGGACCATCTTCCTCGGACGGTTCGAAGAGACCCGAAAGGCCGTTTACGCCGCCGGCACCCGGGGAACACCCTATCCGATCGGCGCCGCCGCTTGGATCGCCGAATCGACCGACGCGCTCGACACCATCCTGCGGCTGAGCGAGGTGGCCGGACGGGTCGTCGAGCGGACGGCGGCGGAGATCTCGGACCGCAGTCTCAGGGCCCAACTCATCGCCGTCACCGTGCTTGCCCTGGGGGTTGCAATCGCGGCGGGGGCGTTCTTCGTCGTAGCCGGGCGTGTCGCCGGGCCGTTGGTCGCCATGACTGCCGCCATGGTCGAACTGGCCGGCGGCAATCGCGGGATCGAGATTCCGGGGGTCGGGCGCGGCGACGAAATCGGTGCGATGGCGGCGGCGGTCGATGTCTTCAAGCGGAACGCCATCGAGATGGAGCGCCTGCGGGCCGAGCAGGAAGCGGCGGAACGACGGGCCGCCGCGGAGAGGCGGCGTACCCTGAGCGAACTCGCCGACCGCTTCGCCGGCAATGTGGGCGCGGTGGTCGACGCCATCTCGTCGGCTGCCGCCGAAATGCGGGCCGCAGCGACATCGATGACGGCGACGGCCGAGGAGACCTCGCGGCAGGCGGCCGCCGTCGCAGCGGCATCGGAGCAGGCTGCGGCGAACGTCGAGACGGTCGCAAGCGCGGCCGAAGAGCTGTCCTCATCGATCGCCGAAATTAGCCGGCAAGTGGGCGGGTCGGCGCGGATCGCGCAGCAGGCCGTCGACGAAGCGACCCGGGCCAATGCGCAGATTCAGGGCCTTGCCGAAGCGGCGCAGCGGATCGGCGAGGTCGTGACTCTCATCCACGACATCGCCAGCCAGACGAACCTCCTGGCCTTGAACGCGTCGATCGAGGCGGCGCGGGCCGGTGAATCGGGCAAGGGGTTCGCCGTGGTCGCCGGCGAGGTCAAGTCGCTTGCCAAGCAAACGGCGAGGGCGACCGAGGAAATCGCCGCCCAGATCGGCGCCATGCAGGCGGCCACCGGTGATTCGGTCAAGGCTATCGAAGGAATCGGTACGATCATCGGCCGGATCAGCGAGATCGCCACCACGATTGCAAGCGCCGTCGAGGAGCAGTGCGCGGCGACGCAGGAGATCGCCCGCAACGTGCAGCAGGCGGCTCAGGGGACGCACGAGGTCTCCTCGAACATCGCCGGGGTCAAACGGGCAGCCGGGGACACCGGTGCGGCGGCAAGCCGAGTCCTCGCCGCCTCCGGCGGTCTGTCCCGGCAGGCCCAAATCCTGCACGCCCGCGTCGACGCGTTCCTCGCCGATGTGAGGGCGGCATGACCGCGGCGGGGCAGCGGCCGCTGCGGCCCGATCCGACCGGCGCCTCTTCAGAGATCGAGGAGCGACGCCAGGGCCTCTTCGGTCGCGCCCGCGATCTTCAGGAGGCCTTGATAGTCCCGAACCACCAGGCGGTTGCGGCCGAACTCGATGAGCCCGTCGTCGCGAAGCTGGCGCAGGACCCTGCCGACATGAATCGGGGTAAGGCCGAGCGCGTCGCCGATATGGTGCTGGCGCAACGGGAAGACGAAGGCGCCGTCGGCGACCATGCCCCTCATCCTGAGCCGCACGAACAGGTCGAGGATGAATCTGGCGATCCGTTCCGACGCGGAGCGCGCGAGGTCGGCGATCCGCTCGTCGGCGACACGCCCCTCGCGGGCGCAGAACGCTTCGAGCTTTCCGGCAAAGGACGGATCGGCCCGAAGGCGGGCCGCCATGGCGGCCCGCGAGAATACGCACAGCGCCCCGGGGGTCAGCGCCATGACCGAGAAGTCCAGCTTGTTCGACCTCAGAAGCGGCAGGCTGATCGGATCGCCGGGCAGCAGAACGGACAGAATCTGCCGGTGGCCGTAGGACATGTTCTTGTAGCGGATGGCCCAGCCGTCGAAGAGGGTGAAGAAATGTTCGCAAGGATCTCCTTGTCGATAGATGACGAACCCCTCGTGGACCCTCCTGTAGGCCTCCCGAAGCGCCTTGCTTCGAAGCTCCGCCCCCTCGCCCGGATGGCATAACACCAAAGATGCAATGGGGCAGTCATCGCAGTGACCATTCATATGCGAGTGGAGATTCATGGATCCGGTGCCCGAAGCATGGACAGAAGATCTTTCGAATAAGGCATGCGGTGAAAATCTTCGAATTGGGCGTGAGATCTATCATCGCCTACGTTGCTGCACAAGCGGCGACGACTTCGTTATCCATGCCCGATCTTCGGATTCCGGCACACGTAACTCAATAAAGCAACGGGGAGTCATGAACAGAGGACGAGAACCGCTTCGCCATGAACGCGATGTGCGGCGATGCTTCGGACGGGTCCGAAACCCTGAGCGCATCCTGCGGATTCCGGTCGAGAGCGGTTCCGGAAGGCGTCATCGCCCGCGGCGCCGTCGGTCATGTGCAGGCTATGCGGGCTGCGCGATCCTCGGTCCGAAAGCGGACCGTTCCTCGAGCATCGTGCAGACCGATCCGCCGGATTTCAGATCGGGCGAGGCAGGTCGATGACACGGAAAGCCGGCGACTTCACGACCGCACGCGGCCGCGGATACCGCCGCGCCGGCAGCAGCTCACCCGACTTCGAGCCCTGTCCGGAATTGCACGAGGTCGTGCGCTACTGGAGCGGGAAGCGGGGCGCGGAACCGCTGCCGTCGCGTCGCGACTTCGATCCGCTGCTGGAGGTCCCGCACCTCGTCTCGAACTTCCTCCTGATCGACGTTCGGGGTGACGCGCCACGGTACCTGGTACGCCTTCAGGGGGTCAAAGTTGTCGCCGCTCTCGAGATCGATCTTACCGGAAAGTGCCTTGATGAGCTGGTACCGGACCATTTCGATGCGGTCGCGCTCGAGCATCTCCAGCGGGTCGTCGGTACGCGGGCACCGCAGCTGTTTCAAGGCGATCTGTCGTGGTGGGGCCGTGGCCACGTCGAGTTCGACGCCGGACTGTTCCCATTATCGAGCGACGGGAATCAGGTCGACATGGTCCTCGGCGCGGTCTTCTTTCGAACGCACCGCGCCGGCCGCAGGCGATCCGCCCCATGGTGAGGTCGCCGAAACGTGCACACCGCCGGATCAGGGCCGACCCGAAACCCTCCCTTTTTTCGAACATGCGGCGGACCCGAGTCACTCGGTCCGCGTGCGGGCGACCGCGCGAAGGGCTTCCGGCGATCCGGATCGGGCCCACGCGGAATCCGGCGACGACAGCATTCTGCGGTCCGTCGGTTCAGGACTTCTTCACCACACGGCTCCATGTCTCACCCACGCCCGGCGGGCAAGATGACCGAGGATAGCCCATTCATGTCACAGCCCGGACTGGCCGCGGATCCTGCGGCTGCCGTCGCGCCTCCCTCCGCGATGAAGCCTGCGCCGCCGCAGCCCGTCGATCGCAATGCCTTCCCCGGATCACGGCGAGCCGAAGGCGGAACCCTCCGGGCGCGCGCGCACCGGCCTGGATCGCTGCGTTGCTGCGCCCTTCGCAGCGGCGACGGGGGCCGCTCGTGATGACGGTCGAGGAGCGGCACGAGCCGGCGCCGGCGGGACCGGGGCCGCGTCCCAGGGTTGCGGGGACGACCGTATCCGCCGCAGGCAGACCCGAAAGCGTCCCCGTCAGCGACGGCTTCTTCCGCACGCTCGTCGAGGCCGCATCCGAGGGCGTCATCGCGATCGACCGATACGGCACGATCCGGTATCTCAATCCGGCCGCCGAGCGGCTGGTCGGGGTGGCAGCGCGGGAAGCCGTCGGCCGGCCTGTCTCGGCCTTTCTTCCGGCGCCCCGCAGCGGCAAGCTGCGCCGGTCCGGCAGCATCGCGCGCTGGGCACGGCGGCATGGCGCCATCGACATCGCGCTCCGGAAGTCGGACGGGCAATCCGTACCCGTTGCGCTGCGTGCGGTCGAGACGGTCGCCGACACCGCTCCTCTCCTCGTCATCAGCCTGCGCGATATCACGAAGCGCAAGGCTGCCGAGACCCGGCTGAAAGCCTCCGAAACCCGCCTCGCCCGCATTCTCGACATCGCCGACGAGGCGGTCATCTCGATCGATGCCGACCAGCGCATTACACTTTTCAACAAGGGCGCCGAGCGCATCTTCGGCTATCGCGCCGGTGAGATCATCGGACAGAAGCTCGAGGTCCTCCTCCCTCGACGGTTCCGGGGCGCCCATGCCGCGCACGTCCGGGCCTTCGGGCACGGCGGCGTTGCGGCCCGGATGATGAGCGGTCGCGACGAAATCGTCGGCTGCCGCAAGGACGGCAGCGAGTTTGCGGCGGAGGCATCGATCTCGCACTTCCAGCAGGACGGCGAGAAGGTGTTCACCGCGGTCCTGCGCGACATCACGGCGCGCAAGGAGATGGAACGTGCGCTGAAGGCGCGCGAGGCGCTTTACAGGCTGCTCGCCGACAACGCCACCGACATGATCGTGCGGATTCGTCGGTGCGACGGCAAGCGGCTCTATGTCTCGCCGAGCTGCGTGGACATACTCGGCTACGAGCCGGCCGAACTGGTCGGGGGATTCGCCTCCGATCTCACCCATCCGTGCGATTTCCAGCGCCTTCGGGACGCTGCACTGTCTTTGCGCTCGCCGGCGGAGACCCGAACCGTCACCCACCGGGTACGCCGCAAGGACGGTCGATACATCTGGGCCGAGACGGCGATGCGGCTCCTGCCGGATTCAGCGCTGGACGGGGGGCCGGAGATCGTGACGGTGACCCGGGACGTCAGCGCGCGAAAGGCGATCGAGGAGCAGCTCACCGCCGCCAAAGCGGAGGCCGAGCGGGCGAGCCGGGCCAAGTCCGACTTCCTCGCCAGCATGAGCCACGAACTTCGGACGCCGCTGAACGCGATCATCGGGTTTGCGGATATCATTCAAAGCGAGGCCATGGGGCCGATCGGCAAGCCCCGTTACGTCGAGTATGCCCGGGACATTCTGCAGTCCGGTCAGCATCTGCTCGACCTGATCAACGACATACTCGATCTCATAAAGATCGAAGCCGGACGCCTGATCCTGCATTCGACCGAGATCGACGTCGCCGACATCGTCGGGCTCTGTCTCCGCATGATGAAGCCGCGCGCCGAGCGCGGCGGGGTATCCTTGTCATCTGCGATCGCCGATGACGCGCACCGCTTCCGCGGTGACGAGAAGCGATTCAAGCAGATCCTTCTCAATCTCCTCTCGAACGCCATCAAGTTCACGCCGCCGGGCGGCAGCGTCTCCGTGTCGGCCGGGATTGAGAACGGCGAACTCGTCGTCACCGTCAAGGATACCGGGATCGGCATCGCCGACGAGGATCAGGAGCATGTGATGGAGGCGTTCCGGCAAAGCGGAAACCCGCTCGACCCGGAAACGGAGGGGACCGGTCTCGGTCTCCCGCTGACCAAGCGCCTGGTCGAGTTACACAACGGCTCCCTGGAGCTTCGCAGCGCGATCGGCGTCGGAACGACCGTGACCGTGCGGTTCCCCGCCGGCCCGGTCGTGCCGCACGCCGCTCCGAGCTGACCGGCGCGCTGCCCGACCGCCATCCGCATCGCCGCGCGTCCGCTCCGTCACGGCCGCCGGCGCCGGCGCGGCATGATCCCGCGCACCTGACGCCTCCGCCGCTTCTTTCGATGTGCCGAACGCTCGGACCGGCCGGCTCGAGGGTTCGCCCATTCGACGCTCGTCCGCCCCGACATGCCCTCGGCCCGCGGCCGGTGCATCCGTATTGACAATGCGAGTCATTCGCATCTAACTTCGCCCCGTCTGTCGAAGCAAGCCGCAGGACGGGACCCCATACACATGCCGAAGTCGGAGCCGCCGAGTGCCGGACCTGACGAGGGCCAGCGTCCGGCCGTCGCCGGGCCACCGGGCCGGCGTGTCGTCGACAGCACGGCGCTGCTCGGCCAGGCGAGCGAGCTCGGCATCCGGCACGAGGGCGAGATCTACACCCTCCGCCGCACCAGCAAAGGCAAGCTGATCCTCACGAAATAGCAACCGCACCAGATCGTTAACCCGCATCCCGCTCGTCCTAGCCAGCCACGCGGCGCCCCAGCGCCCCCAGCCAGCCTCGGACCGATCCTCGCAACCGGAGATCGACTCGAACCATGGCTGGAAAGACCTTCCTGCACGCCGCCCTGGCCGGTACCGCCTTCTGGGCCGGCGCTGCCACCGCCCAGGAGCTCCCACCGTCTGGGCCAGCGCCGGAAGGCCAGTTAGCGCAGGGCGGCGCGGTGGTGCTGGGGCCGATCTCGGTCACGGCGACCAGCAATCCACTCGCCGCGTTCGATTACCCTGGCATGGTCACCGTCGTCGACCGCGAGAGGATCGACAGCATCCAACCCTCCACCGCGGACGACATTCTTCGCTACGTCCCCAATGTCGAGTTCTCCGGCGGGCCGCGCCGGTCGGGCGAGGTGCCGAGCATCCGCGGCTTCTCCGGGCCCGACGTGATCGTGCTGTTCGACGGGACCCGGCAGAACTTCGGCTCCGCGCACGACGGCCGGATGTTCATCGACCCGTCGCTGCTGACGAGCGTGGAGGTCCTGCGTGGACCGGCCTCTTCCCTCTATGGCAGCGGCGGCACCGGCGGCGTGATCGAGATGCGCACGCTGCGCGCCTCCGACCTGCTGGCACCGGGCGAGACCGCCGGCATCCGCTTCGGCGGCGGGCATCAGAGCGCGAACGAGGAATGGACCGGCAACGTCACCGCCTTCGCGCGACCGATCGAGGGTCTGGACGTCCTGGGCAGCTTCACCTACCGGGATTCGGGCGACATCCACCTCGGTGACGGGAGCACCCTCGGTGACAGCGACGACCGGATCCGCTCCGGCCTCGCCAAGGTGGGCTACGATTTCGGCGGTGGGCACCGGGTCGAGGCGAGCTATCTGCGCTTCCGGAACGATGCGGAGGAGCCGAACAACCCGCAGGGCGCCGGCAGCGAGGGCGCGGTCGACAAGGACATCAAGAGTGACACCTGGCGCGTCGCTTACGAGTTCGCCGACCCGGCGAACCCGCTGATCGACCTGAACGCGACCGCCTATTACGTCGACAGCGCGGTGGACGAGCTGCGCCTGGACAATCTCGGGGCCGGTCCGGCCGGCGAGCTCCTGACCAGGCGGGTCGAGACGCTGGGCCTGCGCGTCGACAATCGCAGCCGCCTCAATCTCGCCGATGGCGCCGACCTGACCCTCACCTACGGCATCGAATCCTACAATGACGAGCAAAAGGGCGAGGCCGGCGGCGGACCTCGGGACGGCGTGCCGGCTGCGGAATCGCAGACGCACGGTCTTTTCATCCAGGGCGAGTTCGCCTTCGATCGTCCGTTCGGCGCGCCGGGTCGCGCGCTCCTGATTCCGGGCGTCCGCTACGACCACTACCGCCTGCGCAGCGACCTTGCCGCCGAGTCGACCAAGGAAGACGAGCTGTCGCCCCGGATCGGCCTGAGCTATCTGCCGACCGACTGGCTCCTGCTGTTCGGCAACTACGCCCATGCCTTCCGGGCGCCCACCTTCGACGAGCTCTACCTGTCCGGGATCCATTTCCGCCTTCCGATCGGCCCCGGCGTCACCAACCGCTTCGTCCCGAACCCGGACCTGAAGCCGCAGACCACCGACACGTTCGAGGTCGGCGCCGGGCTTCAGTTCAACGACATCGTCCGGCGCGGCGACGGCTTCCAGATGAAGGGGACCTACTTCTGGATCGACGGCGAAGACTTCATCGACCTCGCCGTGAACCAGCCCGAGCCCTTCGTCGACTGCATTCCTTTCATCCCGGGAAATTGCGACGGCACTACGGCCAGCACGAACGTGCCGCGCGCCACGCTCGAAGGCGCGGAGATCGAGGCCTCATACGAGATCGGTCGGTTCCGCTTCGGCTTCGGCTATTCGCATATCGACGGCCAGAACAAGGATACCGGCGCGCCGCTCGGTATCCTGACGCCCGACAAGTACATCGTGGACGCCTCGGTGCGGGTCCCGGAGATCGACGGTATCCTCGGCTGGCGGTCCATCTTCGCCGACCGGTTCACCAACACCGACGACCCGGCCGAAGAGCGCGACGCCTACGACGTCCACGACATCTATTTCGTCTGGCAGCCCAGCCACGAGCTGCTGCGCGGCCTGAGGGTCGATCTCGGGATCGATAATCTCTTCGACGAGAACTATGCGCGCGTCTTCACCAACGCGCCCGAAGCCGGCCGCAACTACAAGATCGCGGCGCGCTACACCCTGACCTGGTAGGAGATCCGGACCGATGAGCCTGCAAACCGCCCTTGCAACCCCGTCCGCTCCGGCGGTCCTCCTTCAGCGCTGGACGGCACTGCGCGGAGAACAACCCGGAATCCGCGCGCGCGACGCCGCGGCGCGACTGGGGGTGAGCGAGGCCGAACTGGTCGCGTCGCGCTGTGGCGACGGCGCGGTCCGGCTGCGCCCCGATTGGGGGCAGCTCGTCCAGGCACTGCCCGGCCTCGGCACGGTGATGGTACTGACGCGCAACGAGCATGTCGTGCACGAGAAGATCGGCCGGTTCGACAAGATCTCCGTGTTCCGGAACCAGGGTCTCGTCCTCAACGAGGACATCGACCTGCGCATCTTCTTCGGCCACTGGCATCACGGCTTCGCCCTGCGGGAGCCGGTGAAGGAGGGTGTGCGGCGCAGCCTCCAGTTCTTCGACGCGGACGGCACTGCGGTTCACAAGATCTATCCGAGGGAGGATGCGGCGGCCGACCGTTTCGACGCGCTGGTCGAAGCCTTCCGCCACGAGGATCAGTCGCCGGCGCTCTCGGTCCAGCCGGCGGATGCGCCGACGGATCGCCCCGACGCCGAAGTGGACGCCGAAACCCTGCGGCAGCGCTGGCTGGCGCTCCAGGACACGCATGATTTCTTCTTCATGCTGAAGGAGCTCTCGGTGGGGCGGCAGCAGGCCTTCCGCCTCGCGGGGGAGGACCTGGCCTACAGGGTCGCTCCGAAGGCGTTCCGGGCGGCCCTGTACGCCGCCCGCGACACCGCGCTTCCCATCATGATCTTCGTGGCGAGCCCCGGAGTAGTGCAGATCCATACGGGTCCGGTACATCGGGTGGAGCCGATGGGTCCCTGGCTGAAAGTGCTCGACCCGACCTTCAACCTGCATTGCCGCGAGGACCGCATCGCCGAAGCCTGGATCGTGCGCAAGCCGACCTGCGACGGCATCGTGACCTCTCTCGAACTGTTCGCCGACGACGGTGTCGCGATGGCGCTGATGTTCGGAAAGCGTAAGCGGGGTGAGCCGGAATCGGAGGCCTGGCGCACGCTCGTCGCCTCGCTGCCGGCTGTCGAGATCTGAGCATGTCGCCGGGCAGGCCCCTGCGCATTGCGGTGGCGGCGCTCGCCTCGGCGCTCGTCGCGACGGGCGCGGCCGCTGCCGAACGCGTCGTGTCGGTGGGCGGGGCGATCACGGAGATCGTCTATGCCATCGGGGCGCAGGAGTCGCTGGTCGGGGTCGACAGCACGAGCACGTTCCCTCCCGAGGCTGCCGCTCTGCCGGACGTGGGATATCTGCGCCAGCTTTCGGCCGAGCCGATCCTGTCCTTGCGTCCGACCCTCGTTCTGGCCGCGGCCGACGCAGGACCGCCGGCCGCGATCGAGCAGCTCCGCGGCGCCGGCGTGCGGGTCGTGCCGGTGCCCGGCGATCACACGCCCGAAGGGGTGATCGAGAAGGTCGCGATCGTCGCCGCGGCACTGCATCGGGAGCAGGCCGGCGCGGCGCTGCGGGAACGGCTGGAGCACGGCTTCGACCGGATCGCCCGACTGACGGCCGGTGCGCGCGACCGGCCGCGCGTGCTGTTCCTGCTGAGCGTCGGCGGCGGCCTGCTGGCGGCAGGCGTCGACACCTCAGCGGACGCGATGATTTCGCTGGCCGGCGGAACCAACGCGGTCGGAGGCTTTTCCGGGTACAAGCCCTTGTCCGCCGAGGTCGCCGTCGCCGCCGCTCCGGATGTGATCCTGACCACCGACCGGATCCTTGCGGCGCTTGGCGGCGCCGACGAACTGCTCCGGCATCCCGCGCTGGCGGCGACCCCGGCGGCGCGGTCGGGGACGGTGCTCGGCATGGACGATCTGTTCCTGCTCGGCTTCGGTCCGCGCACCCCGGAGGCGGTCGAACGCCTCGCTCTCGCCTTCGCCACGGCGCGATGAACACCGTCCCGCTCGTTGCCCGCCCGTCGCTGGCGCCGGTCATGGGACGCATGCAACGGACGGCGACGCGCGCCATCGTCCTGCTGTCCGCGACCCTCGTCCTCGTGCTGTTCATGGCCGTCGGCATCGGCGCCGTGGCCATTCATCCCGCGCAGATCCTCTCCATCCTGGCCCACGCGGCCGGCCTGCCGGCGCCCTGGCCCTACGACCCGGCCCAGGAGGCGGTGCTGCTCGCGATCCGGCTGCCGCGCGCGCTGCTCGGCCTCGTCGTGGGAGCCGGGCTCGCCGCCGCCGGCGCCGTCATGCAAGGGCTGTTCCGCAATCCACTGGCCGATCCCGGGCTGGTCGGCACCTCCGGCGGCGCGGCGCTGGCCGTGGTCTGGGCGATCGTTCTCGGCGACAGTCTAGCGGGCGGGCTGCCGGAGGAAGGGCGCGCCTTCCTGCTGCCGGCCGCCGCCTTCGTCGGCAGCCTCGCCGCGACAATCGCGGCCTACCGCATCGCCACGACCCGCGACGGCCAGACCGACGTGGCGACGCTGCTGCTGGCCGGCATCGCGGTCAACGCCATCGCCGGATCGGCGATCGGCCTCGGCATTTTCTTCAGCGACGACCAACAGCTTCGCGACATCACCTTCTGGAGCCTCGGCAGTTTGGGCGGCGCGCTGTGGCGGACGCTGCTGCCGGTCCTGCCGCTGATCGCCGTTCCCCTGCTCGCCATGCCGTTCTTGGCGCGGCCGTTGAACGCGATGCTGCTGGGAGAGCGGGAGGCGGATCATCTCGGCTTCGACGTGGAGACGGCGAAGCGCTGCTGCATCCTGTTCGTGGCCGTCGTAACCGGTGCCGCCGTCGCCCTGTGCGGCGCGATTGCCTTCATCGGGCTGGTGGTGCCGCATCTGGTCCGGATGACGCTCGGGGCCGACCACCGGCGGCTGCTTCCGGCCTCCGCCCTGCTCGGCGCCAGCCTGCTGCTGCTGGCCGACCTCGCTGCGCGGACGGTGGTGCTACCGGCCGAACTGCCGATCGGCATCCTGACCGGCTGCATCGGCGGACCCTTCTTCCTGTGGCTGCTGCTGCGCCGCCGGCTCGTGACGGGCGCCCCACAATGATCGAAGCCCGCGACATCATCGTGGCGCGCCGCGGCCGGTGCCTCCTGGACGGCGTCTCGCTCAGCGTCCTGCCGGGGGAAGTGCTCGCGATCCTTGGACCTAACGGCGCCGGCAAGTCCACCCTGATGGGCGTGCTGAGCGGTGCCGTCGCGCCGGACCGCGGCACCGTTCTGATGGACGGCCGCCCCCTCGCCCGCTGGCCACGCACCGAGGCCGCCCGCTGTCGTGCAGTACTGCCCCAGGCGTCCCCGCTCAGCTTCCCCTTCGGCTCGCTGGAAGTGGTGCTGCTCGGTCGCAGCCCTCATGCCGGGCGCAGCGACGGAACCCGCGACCTGCGCATCGCCGAGGCGGCCATGGCCGAGGCCGGCGTGCTGCATCTGGCCGAGCGCAGCTACGACACCCTCTCCGGCGGCGAGCGGCAGCGGGTCCAGCTCGCGCGTGTCCTCGCCCAGATCTGGGAACCGGCGTGCGGCCCCCGTTACCTGCTCCTGGACGAGCCGACCGCGGGCCTTGATCCGGCGCATCAGCACGCCTTGATGCGTTCCGCGCGGCGCTTCGCGGCGCAGGGCTGCGGCGTCGCGGTGGTGCTGCACGATTTGTCGCTGGCCGGCATGTATGCCGACCGCGCCGTGCTGCTGCGGCGCGGTGCGATCGCGGCCTGCGGCCGCACCGAGGCCGTGCTGACGCCCGGCCTGCTGCAGCGCGTCTTCGACATCCCCATGACGGTGATCTCGGTTCCGGACGTGCCGCACAGGGTCATCGTCTCTGGCGTCGGCTCTGCCGCTGCGGAGCCGGACGGGCGATGCGCCGACCGGCTCGCATAGCGCCGACCCGGAGTGCCGGCGGCCTTCCTGCTCCGGATCCGGGCGGGACGGTTCGATCGGAAGCCGACCCGCCGGTGCCATCATGGGCACCGCTCCCCTCTCCGGTCGGCCGAATCGAGGAACCCGCCCCCGGTCGCCGGAATGCCGTCCGAAGTGGTTGCCCAATCAAGATCGCCCGCACAGAATCCGGATCGGCCGGCCGACGCGAATCCCCGGCGGGCCGTCCCCTCCGCCACCCGGCGTGAGGGGAGCGGCACCGGTAAAACGGGTTTGACTTGTCCGAGAAGGACTACGAAGCTGCCGTAGCCGTTCACGGAGGCGGGGCCGCGAAGGGTGCCGGGAGACCGCTCCCGGCGGTCGCCTTGGGGACATGGGTGGGAGCCGCGATGCTGGGTTTCGATCTGGTCGTCCGAAACGGTGCGCTCGCCACCGCCTCCGACATCGTCGAAGAGCCGGACAGCGGCATCCGCGGCGGGCCACTTGCCGCCCTTGGCGTGGACATTCCGGCACGCGGTCGCGGCGGCGGCGCCTGCAACGCCGGAGCAACCACCGCCGAACCCGGCGGGGACCGCTTCGTCACGTCGGCGAATCCCGGGAAGCCGACCGCGGCGCACCCGCCGACGGATCGCCGCGCATGATGCAGGGTCTGCGGACCGCGCCTGCGCCACGGCAAGACCGTGCTGCCCGCCCTCGGGGCGCACGGCCGGAAACGCCGGCATCGGGCCGCGGTCCGCTCGACCGCGACGGCGGCCGTCCCGGCCGCTGCCCTCCCGTACCGCAGCCGGTCGGGCTGGCGGCGCATGTCCGCATGGTGCAGACGGCGGCCGCCCCCGAGTCCGTCGCGCCGTTCCGCACGGGGTTCGGAGACGCGATCGAGGCGCCGCGATGAGTGCCGCTCCCATCCTCGAGGTCCGTGGGCTGCGCAAGCGCTTCGGCGATCTCGAAGTGCTCAAGGGAATCGATCTCACGGTTCACGAACGCGAACTGGTCTTCATCATCGGCCCCTCCGGCTCCGGCAAGAGTACGCTCCTCCGTTGCTGCAACAGGCTCGAGGAGCCGTCCGGCGGCAGCATCCTGGTCAACGGCACCGACATCATGGGGCCGAACGTCAACATCAACAGGGTGCGCCAACGCATCGGCATGGTGTTCCAGTCGTTCAACCTTTACCCGCACATGACAGCGCTGGGGAATGTGACGCTGGCCCTGCGCAAGGTTCTTCGCCAGTCCCGGGCCGACGCCGAGGCGAAAGGCATGGCGGCGCTCGAACGCGTCGAGCTCGCCCACAAGGCGCAAGCCTATCCGTCCGAATTGTCGGGCGGGCAGCAGCAGCGCGTCGCCATCGCCCGTGCGATCGCCCTCGAGCCGCAGATCATGCTGTTCGACGAGCCGACCTCGGCGCTCGACCCCGAGCTCGTCGGGTCGGTCCTGAAGGTGATGCAGGACCTCCGGGAGAACGGGATGACCATGGTCGTGGTGAGCCACGAGATGCGGTTCGCACGGCAGGCCGCCGACCGCGTCATCTTCATGGATCACGGCGTCATCGTCGAGGAGGGAGCGCCGAACGCCCTGTTCCAGTCGCCGCGAAGCGAGCGGCTCCGCTCGTTTCTCGCCGAAGTCATGCATTGACGGAGAACGCCTTGATCGGCACGACGCAGGACGGCCGCTACCGGGACTTCCGCGGCTACGGACGGCACCTGCCCGACCCGCGCTGGCCGGGTCGGGCCAGGCTGGCCCTGAATTTCGTGATCAATTACGAGGAAGGCTCCGAATACGGCATCCTGGAGGGCGACGGGTTCACCGAAACCGGCCTGACGGAATCGTCGACTTCCGCCGTCGGCCCGGGCATTCGGAATCTGGCGGCGGAAAGCATGTTCGAGTACGGCTCCCGCGTCGGCTTCTGGCGCCTGCTCCGCCTGTTCGAGCGCCGCGGGCTGCCGTTGACAGTGTTCGGCTGCGCCATGGCGCTGGAGCGCAACCCCGAAGCCGCAGCGGCGATCAAGGAACTGGGCTACGACGTCTGCTGCCACGGCTGGCGCTGGATTCGGCACTGGGAGCTGAGTGAGGAGGAGGAGCGCGCGCAGATCCACCGGGCGATCCGCTCGCTGGAAGGGACGGTCGGCACGCGCCCGCTGGGCTGGTACTGCCGTTACGGGCCGAGCGTCAACACCCGCCGCCTGCTGGTGGAGGAAGGCGGCTTCCTCTACGATTCCGATGCGTACAACGATGAGCTCCCCTACTGGGTGGCGGTAGGAGATCGGCCTCATCTCGTCGTACCCTATTCCCTGGTCAACAATGACGGGAAGCTCGCCGACGGGACGGCCGGCACCGGCGAGGCCTTCTTCGCCTATCTCCGCGACGGCTTCGATCTCCTCTACGAGGAGGCGGCGGAGCAGCCGCGCATGATGTCGGTCGGCCTGCACCTCCGCGTCGCCGGCCATCCGGCCCGTGCGGCCGGCCTCGCCCGTTTCCTCGACCACATCGCCGGGAAGCCGGATGTCTGGATCTGCCGGCGGTCGGAGATCGCGCGTCACTGGCATGCCGAGCACCCAATGACGACCGACTTGGGACCGAGATGAGACTCCTCGCCCGGCCGCTCGATGAAGCCCGCTTCGCCCGCTACGGAACCGTGGTCCGTCGGCCGGCGTCCCCCGGGCGGACGGCACTGGACGGCATCCTCGGATCCGGCCCGCCCGGGGGCAGGCTCCGGGCGTCGTTCAGCCGTTTCGAGCCGACCCCGCTGCCGACGCGGATCCCGCGGATGGAACGGCATCCGAAGTCGATGCAGCTCTTTCTGCCGGTGACTGGGGATCGTTATCTCGTCGTCACCGCCCTCGGTACGGATGCGCCCGATCTGGACACGCTCCAGGCGTTTGTGGTCCCGGGCGACGTCGGCATCGGCTACGGGATCGGGGTTTGGCACGTACCGATGATGGTTCTGGCGGCCGACGCCACCTTCCTGGTGCTGATGCACCGCATCAGCCCCGAATCGGACGAGAACTGGCACACGCTCCGCGACCCGATCGAGGTCGTGGGCATCGAGGGGTCCGACATCTGACACTCAACCGCGACCGGAGGAATTGGAAGCCATGCTGCCTGTTGAACGCGCACGATCGTGGATGATGGCCCTCGGCGTCGCCGGATCCCTTGCCTTGGCCTCGGGTGGCGCTCTTGCACAGAATGCGGGGCCGCTCAGGACAGGGCTCGATTTCGGCGTCGTGCCGTTCGGGATGATCGATGCCTCCGGCAACAAGGTCGGCTTCTCGATCGATCTGGCCGAACTCATCGCCGAGCGTCTGGGCCGTCCCGGTTCCGAAGTGATCGATCAGGAGTTCTCCGGAATGTTCCCGGCGCTGTTCGCCGGCAAGTTCGAGTTCATCATCACTCCGATGTTCATCACCAAGGAACGCGCCGAGCAGATGCTCTACACCGAGCCCTACTTCGCCGCGGACGCAGCGTTCGTCATCAGGAACGACGCCACCATGAACGGGCTCGAAGATCTCCGCGGCAAAGTGCTCGCGGTCAACAACGGCACGCAGCACGATCGCTGGGCACAGGCGAACGCGGAGAAATACGGCTTCGAGATCCACCGCTACTCGAATGTGACCGAAACGATTCAGGCGGTGGCGACCGGACGCGCCTTCGCGACGGCCAATCAGTCGCCGACGATGATCTACGCGGCGTCGCAGAATAGGCGCGTGAAGGTCGGCTACGTCGATCGCACCGGCGACAATTTCGGGCTCGCATTCCGCAAGGACGACGTGGAAGGCCGCAACAAGGTCGAAGACATCCTCGAGTGCATGAAGCTCGACGGGACGCTCAAGGAACTCTACGTCAAGTGGTTCAAGGAAGATCCCGATCCGGACTCGAGCATCGCGAAGGTCTATGAAGGCTACGGCGTGCCGGGCATGCCGGGCTACGACCCGACGCCCCATACGCCGCAGTGCGGTTGATCGGCACGGGACCCGGCGAGCCCGAGGCTCGCCGGGCGGCCGCGGACGGACCGTTCCGGACAAGGGTCCGTTGGCACCGCCGAGCTGCCGCACAGGGCCGGCCGGCTGAACCGGCCGGCGCAGCCCGATCCGCCGGCCGTCTTCGGACCGGCACTGGCGGTCCCTAGCGGCTGCAAAGACCGACGGCACCTATGGACACTTTTCTACATCTCTTCTTCAACGTGGACGTAATGGTCCGCTATTTCCCGGACATCATGGAAGGCTTTTGGCTGACCGTGATGATGGCGGTGGCGATCACCGTCCTCGGGCTTTCGTTCGGACTCCTGCTTGCGTTCGTCCGCGCCTTCCAGATCCGGCCGGTCAACATCCTGATCGTGTTCTTCGTCGATCTGTTCCGTGCCGTGCCTCCTTTGGTGATCATTTATCTCTTTTACTTTGCGCTCCCCTATGCGGGGATCACGCTCGGCTCGGTGTCGGCCACGATCCTCACGCTGGCGCTCGTCCTCGGGGCGTTCTCGGAGGAAATCTACTGGGCGGCGATCACCAGCCTGCCCCGCGGCCAGTGGGAGGCAGCGCGCTCGACGGGGCTGACGTTCGGGCAGACGCTCGTCTACGTGATCCTGAAGCAGGGCATCCGGCGGGCCGTTCCGATGCTCACCAACCGGACCATCGCGGTCACCAAGGGAACGGCGCTCGGGTCGACCGTCGCCGTCCAGGAGATCCTTAATCAGGCACTCTCGGCGCAGTCGCTCTCGGCGAACCCGTCGCCGCTGACCCTCGGCGCGCTCCTCTATCTGGTGATCTTCGCGCCAATGGTCGTCGGCAGCCGCTGGATCGAGCGCCGTTTCGCTTGGTCGCACTGAGCCCGGCCGATGGACGACTTCCTGTACAATTTCGCCAACGTCGAGTCGCTCGTCCAGATCTGGCCGCTGCTGCTCAAGGGTCTCTGGATGACCTGCCTGTTGGGCATTTCGACCGTCCTCGGCGGCGCCAGCCTCGGGCTCGCGATCGCATCACTGCACGCGCTCCGGCTGCGGTGGCTCAACCCGCTGCTGATCGTATGGGTGGACTTCTTCCGCTCCTTTCCCCCGATCGTCCTGCTGCTCTTCATCTATTACGGCTTGCCGGCGCTCGGCGTGGAGCTTCCGGCCTTCGCCGCGGCAGTCCTCGGGCTGTCCCTGAACAGCTCCGGCTACTACGGCGAGATCTTCCGCGCAGGCGTCGAAAGCATCCCGAAGGGCCAGACCGAGGCGGCCCGCTCGACGGGGCTGTCGGCGGTCCAGGCCATCCTGTGGGTGGTGCTCCCGCAGGCCATCAAGAACGTCATTCCGCCGCTCACCACCAACACGCTCGAGGTGATCAAGAACAGCTCCATCGCCTCGGTCATAGCACTCCAGGAACTGCTGAAGTCGGCGCGGACGGCCGAGGGGCTCGTGTTCAACCCGACGCCGCTCGTTGCGGCGGCCGTCATCTATTTCATTCTTCTGTGGCCGATGGTGCGCCTCATCTCGGCCCTCGACAAACGCGAGATCGCGCGGCACTGAACGACCCGGCCGCACGGGGCATGCGCGGCCGGGGCGTTGTCGTCTGTGAGCACCCGCCGGTCATGCTTGGCGTGCCTTTCGGAAGAGCCGAAGCCGTCGTTCTCCGGGTCAGGATGCCCGTGTCGGGTCGGTGAGCGCCTCACGCAGTTCGGCCGGACTGAAGGTGCCGCGCGGCGCCGGCCGGGTCGGGCGCTCGATCAGGCGACGGACGCGCGGCTCGCCTTCCCCCCGATGCAGGGCAAGCGCGTGCTCGGTGAGGGGGATGTCGGCCTGGGTCATTCTCTGATTGTGCCGCACATAATCCAGCCAGGTCGGCAGGCGATAGGATTCGATCCACAGGCGCGGGTCGGCCAGGTCGCGCATCAGCGTCCAGTTGCGCGCGCCGTCGCGCCGCCGGATGCGCCGCCGATCGGCCATCGCACCGAGGAACTCGTCGATGTCGGCCTCGTCGATCACATATTCGATGGTGATGACGATGGGTCCGCTGCGGGACTGGATCTCCACCGCGAGGTCGGGCTCGGTCCAGCGATTGACCAGGTCGAGGTTCAGCCCCGAAATCGCCGGCAGCGGGATGCGCAGCCCGATCAGGACGCAGGCGAACTGGACCCCGCCCGCGGCGCACAAGGCGAGCGGCAGCCCCTCCTCTGCCGCCGCAATGCCCCAGACCCAGCTTCCCAGCGCCATGCCGCCGAACGCCGCCATCTGGTAGAGGGCCAGCATCCGCGCCACCACCCAGCGCGGCGCGGACAGCTGGACGGTGACGTTGAAGGTCGACAGCGTCAGCATCCACCCGGCTCCCGTGGCGGCCAGGGCAGCCATGCTGGCGGGCAGCCAGAAGGCGAACGCGAGGGCGATGGTGGCAAGACCGAAACCCGCGCAGCACCAGCGGATCATGCTCTCATTGGAGAGCAGGCGCCGCAGCTGCGGGCTGACCACGGCGCCGCCGACGGCGCCGGCCCCGAACGCGCCCAGAAGCAGCCCGTAGGTCAGGGGTCCGCCGCCCACCGTATCGCGCGCCACCAGCGGCAGCAGCGCCAGCACCGCACTGGCCGAGAAGCCGAAGAGCATCGCGCGCAGCAGCACCGACCCGATCCGGCCGGACATGGCCGCATAGCGCAGGCCGGCCTCCATGGCCACCCGCAGTCCCTCGCGCGGCAGGGCCCGGGCGGGCCGCTCCGGCCTCCAGCGCGCCAGAACCAGGATCAGCCCGGTATAGCTGACAGCATTGACGACGAAGGCGGCGGCGGCGCCGGCGGCCGCCACGATCATGCCGCCGACCGCGGGGCCCGCGCTGCGCGCGAGATTGAAGCCCATCGAGTTCAGCGCCACCGCACCGGGGAGGTGGTCCCGCGGTACCATTTCCGCCACCGATGCCTGCCAAGCGGGACCGTTCAGCGCCGTTCCGCATCCGATCAGGAAGGTGAACAGCAGCAGCAGCCACGGGGTTATGAGCCCCATCCAGGTGCAAACGGTCAACGCGACCGACACCACCAGCATGAAGATCTGCGCCGCAAGCATCATCTTGCGACGGTCGTAAGTGTCGGCCATCGCGCCCGCCGGCAGCGACAGCAGCATGATCGGCAGGGTCACCGAGGCCTGGACCAGGGCGACCAGTTCGGCGGTGCCGATCGAGGTCATCATCCAGGACGCGCCGACGGCCTGGATCAGGCCGCCGAAGTTCGATACCAGGCTCGCGATCCAGACGGCGCGGAAGATCGGGCTCTGAAGCGGCGCAAGGAACGAGGGGCTCGAGCGGCGCGCGCCGGAATCGGAGTTCGCGGAGGCCATCGGTCTCAGATGCACCGCCCGCGGTCGCGAGGCAAGGCCGTTGCCCGCACCGGCCGGCGGGCGGCCCCACCCTTCGCCCCGAAGGCACCGCCCTGCATCGAGGCTACCGCCCCACCCGGCCCGGCTTCGGGCGCCGGATCTGGTCGTCGGCCCATCCGGCGCCGTCCGAGACCTTGCGCAGTGTGCCGAGCGGCAGGGCGTCGCCGGCGCAGCGGTCGTAGATGACGGTCCGGCGGCCATCGGAATGACGGTGCACGCGGCTCGATCCCTTCCCGGCGCGGGCGACGACGCCGTCGCGTCCGAGGGCCGCAACGAGCTCGCGGACAGGAACGTTGCGAATCTGCCCGATGAGCCGCGGCGCGATCATGCGGCGTCGCGCGCGACCGTCACCACGGGCGCGTCGATGATCACAACGCCGTCCGGCAGCGGCTCACCGGTTTCGGGCATGTCCGCGACCGAGGCGTCCGCCGCGTCCTCTGTGGCCTTGAGCGCCTCGTCCCGGCGGTAGCCCCAGGCGGCGCAGCCCGGCAGCGCGTCGATCCGGGCGCTCCAGCGACCATCGGGACCTTCGCCGGCAACGCGAGGAATGGCCGCCGGCGCTCCACTCCT
>CAZVAR010000019.1:0-15233 GCA_964625225.1 uncultured Alphaproteobacteria bacterium
CAAGACCATCGATTGACGACGCCCCAAAAGCCGCCCGACCGCCAGGCCGCACCGCAGACCGCCCCGCTTGCGCCGACGCGATGGCACCCGCCGCGGTGATCCGGACAAGTCGTACAGCGGACGACACGCAACAGTTCGACCATCGGAACGGTCGCGACGATCCTTCAAAGGCCTAGGCGGGCAGCGGGCTCGAATCCCTCTCCCTCTGCCACTGTGTCAAGTCATTGCCATAGGTCGAGAATTGATCCCGGGGCGGATTCGGTGCTCCTGTGTACAGCGGGGCCGGGGGCGTCGGCGCTTTCGTGACGGGGGTCGGCGGATCGGGTGGATCGTCGCCTGGTGGCACGGCAGCGGTCCCGTGCCTGCGATCCTGCCGTCTCCCGGACAGCATCATGGCCCGCGCGGCGGCGGGCCCTTCGGAATGCGTGCCTGTACCCGCCTGCGGTATCCCGGCGCGGCGATCCGCCGGGGCGAAGCCGGCGCGGGTCCGGCCGTTCGCGAAGGCGCCGCCGGTGCGGACGCTCGGCGCCGAGCCGACGCGCCGCCCGGGCGCGAGACGCGGGGCCGGTAGAGCTCAAGCCGATGAAGAAGGGCGGTACGCCCTCCTTCATCGTTCGGGCCTGACCGGATCGGACGAGACGCGATCGGGGCGATCCGAGACCGGCTATGCTCCTGCCTTTTTCGCCTCTTCGAGGATCAGATCCAGCAATTCCTGGCCGGGCACCTTCTTGGCCTCGACCTGCTCCACCCAAGCCTTCCAGATCGGCTCGGCACCCCGCTTCTTCAGTTCGGCGATCGCGGCGGGATCGTAGCGAATCTCCTCCATCTTCTCCCTGAAGAGCGGAATCCACTTCGCATCGCCCTCGATATAGGCCTGCTTCATGGCCTCGTACATGGCCGGCTTCAGGTCGTAGATCATCTGCCGGTACTCGGCCGGCAGCGCCGCCAGCGCGTCGCGGTTGACGACCAGCGGGCAGTTGATGACGCCCGGATTCAGATTGCCGGTGAACCAGGTCGAGACCTCGTGAAGGCGGAAGGCGGCGTGCGCCGTCGAGAACGGAAAGGCGGCAGCGTCGATCAGGCCGCGCTCCAGGGCGGTGTAGACCTCGGGTGCCGCCATCGAGGTGGGGGTCGCCCCGAGCAGGCGCATGGCATCGCCCAGACCGCCGGTAGCCCTGACCCGCATGCCCTTCCAGTCGTCGAGCGACCGCGGCGGCTTTCCGGCGCCGAGGAACTCGTACTGCTGCAGCAGGTTGGAGAAGATCGCTTCGGCATTCCAGGCGGCCATCTCCTTCACCACCGCCGGATGCCGGTAGTAGGCCTCGTGGACCTCCTTCTGGATGTCGAAGGTCGGCAGCGGCAGGAACGGAAGGTCGAGCCCGGTCATCGCCGGTGTCTTGCCCGGATGGTAGGAGACGCAGATCGCCGCGGCTTCGATCACGCCGATCTTGACGCTGTCCAGGTTCTCCTTGACCGGGGAGATCGCCTCGCCGTAGTGCAGCTTGATCGTGAAGTTGCCGTCGGTCCGCTTCGCCGCCTCGCTCGAGAGCAGCTCGACGCCCTCGGTGAAGGGGCGCCGGGCGCCCCAGAGCGAGATGTTCCAGGTGACCCGATCGGCCGCCAGCGCGGCTCCGAGATCGAGTCCGAGGATACTCATACCGGCAATGCCGATCAGTCCGTTTCGAATGCGCTTGGCCCGCATCGATCGCTCCTTACCGTTGCGACCGTTCATTACACCGGAGGTCGTCCGGCTCGGGAACCCTCGGAATCGGTATGACTGCCATGCCGCGCGCGGTCGCCGCGGCCACTTGCGCAATCTCGGCGGAATCGGGCACCTTTCCGCGCTGCGCCGCACCCGCCACACACCAGTCCGTCCGAAGGGGTGATCCGATGCAATTGATCGATCTCAGCCGCGAGATTTACCACCGCACCCAGGTTCATCCCTCGCACCCGCCGGTAATCGTGACCGTGTGGAACGATCACAGCGAAATCAAGCGGGCGGGAAACACCGAGTTCAGCTCCAAGGCGCTGGCGCTCTCGCTTTCCGACCATTCGGCGACCCACGTCGATGCGCCGGTACATTTCGACCCGCGTCCGGGAGCGATGACGATCGATCAGGTGCCGCTGGAGAACTTCTATACCGAGGCGATCTGCCTCGACCTCTCGCACGTTCCGCTCAAGCACGCGATCACCGTGCCGGAAATGGAGGCGGCGCTCGACGCGTCCGGTCAGGAGATCAAGCCGCGGGACACCGTGCTGATCCATATGGGCGTGAACGACCGTCTCCTGGGGAAGCCCGGCTACCTGCATGATTTCCCCGGCCTGGCGCTGGAATCGGTGCACTGGCTGGCCGACCGGAAGATCACGATGTTCGGCGTCGAGGCCATCAGCCCGGCACCCGAGGGCGAGCTGAACTTCCAGGCGCACAAGGCCTGCGCCGAGCGCGGCATCACCCACATGGAATGCCTGGCCAATCTCGACAAGCTGGTCGGCAAGGGACGCTTCCGCTTCATCGGTTTCCCGCTCAAGATCAAGGGCGGGACGGCGAGCCCGATCCGCGCCGTCGCGGTCCTGGACGATTGAGGCGGCCGCAGGCCGTCGCGGCAGGTGTGCGTGACTGATCTCTGGCAGAAAAGCGCCACCGAGCTCGCGGCGCTGCTCCGGGCGCGGTCGATCTCGCCGGTCGAGCTTCTGCAGCTCTTTCTCGAGCGCTGCGCGCGGATCAACCCCAAGCTCAATGCGGTCGTCACGATCGACGAGCCCGGCGCCCGGGCCGCCGCCGGAGAGAGCGAGCACCGGTTCGCCCGAGGTGAACCGCTCGGCCCGCTGGACGGCCTGCCGATCACGGTCAAGGACAACATCTTCGTCAAAGGCATCCGGGCAACCTGGGGCAGCCGGCTCTATCGGGACTTCGTGCCGGAGCAGGACGATCTGCCGGTAGCCCGGCTGCGCGCTGCCGGCGCGGTGATCCTCGGCAAGACCAACACGCCGGAGTTCGCGATCTCCGGTCACACCGACAATCCCCTCTTCGGCGTCACCCGTAATCCCTGGGACCCGGCGCTGACGCCCGGCGGGTCGAGCGGCGGAGCGGTGGCCGGGGTCGCCGCCGGCCTGTTCCCGCTGGCCCTGGCGACCGATGCCGGCGGCTCGATCCGGCGGCCGGCGTCCTACACCGGCCTCGTCGGCCTGCGGCCGTCGACCGGACGCGTGGCGCGGCTCTTCGGGTTTCCGCCGCTCGCACTCGATTTCCAGGTGATCGGCCCGATCGCCCGGACGGTCGAGGATGCGGCGCTGCTCCTGAACGTGATCGCCGGACCGGATCCGCGCGACCGGTCGTCGCTGGCCGCCGCGGCGGCACCGGTAGCGGCCGGTACGGCGCGGAAACTGAGAATCCGCTTCGTGCCACGAGCCGGCAGCGCCCCCGTGGACCCGGAGATCGTCGATGCGGTGAGTCGTGCCGCGCGGGTCTTCGAGGATTTGGGGCACGATGTCAGCGAAGGGACTGCGCCGTTCGACCCCGACCAGATCAACGCATGCTTCGGGATTCTCTCGGGGGTAGGCCTGCGACGCATCGTCGAGCAGCATGACGGCTGGGAATCGGAGATCGATCCGGCCCTGCTGCCCACCATCGATGCCGCGGGGAGGGTCTCCGCGACCGAGTATGCGCGTACGCTCGACCGGCTGAACGCGCTGCGCGCCGAGTTCGTCGGGGCCATGCGCGACATCGATCTGTTCCTGACGCCGACCTCCGCCGCGATGCCCTGGCCGGCGGAGCAGCGCTTCCCGAAGATGATCGGCGGCGTCGAGGCGAGCCCCCGCGCCGCCGGTGTCTATGTCACGGCCGTCAACGCGATCGGCCATCCGGCGATCTCGTTGCCGGCGGACCCGGCTCCGTCGGGGCTTCCGATCGGTCTGCAGCTGGTCGGCCGGTTCGGCGAGGACGAGCTGCTTCTGCGCGTGGCAGAGCAGTATCAGCAGGCGCGTCCTTGGCGGGATCGCTGGCCGGCGATCGTCAGCGAGTGAGAGCGTGATGTTGGAGATCCGGTTCGTCGTCGATGCGCGCGACGGCCTCGGCGAATCGCCGCTCTGGTGTCCGCGCGAGCGGGCCCTGTACTGGCTCGATCACGGCACCCCGACCCTAAAGCGCTACGATCCGGCCACCGGCGACTATGATGCGATCGCGCTTCGGGAGTATGTCGGCTCGATCGGCCTGCGTCGGCGCGGCGGGTTCGTTGCCGGCACCAAATCGGGTTTCGGCTATCTCGATCCGACGACCGGTGGCCTGGAGGCGATCACCAATCCCGAGCCGGACCTGCCGGGCAACCGGCTGAACGACGGAAAGGTCGATCGCAAGGGGCGGTTCTGGTCCGGCTCGATGAACGCCAACTTCGCGGTCGATTACCGGATCACGGCGGCGCTCTACCGCTTCGATCCGGATCACAGCTGCCGGAAGATGGACGAAGGGTTCATCGTCTCGAACGGGATCGCCTTCAGTCCGGACGACCGGACCATGTATTTCTCCGACAGCTCGGGCAAATGCGTGTACGCCTATGACTTCGATGCCGAGAGCGGCGCGATCGCCAATCGGCGGCCGTTCATACCGTCGATCGGCATTCCGGGGCATCACGGCAAGGTCGACGGGGCGACCGTGGACGAGGAAGGCTTCTACTGGGCGGCCCTGGTCTATGACGGACTCGTCGCGCGCTATGACCCGAACGGCCGGCTCGACCGGATCATCAAGGTGCCGGTCAGCAATCCGACCATGGTCGCTTTCGGCGGTGACGATCTGGACGTCCTCTATGTCACGTCGACGCGCAAATTCGTGAACCCGATGCAGATCGCCCAGAACCCGCTGGAAGGCGGCCTGCTCGCGATCCGTGGGCTGGGCGTGAAGGGGTTGCCCGAGCCGCTGTTCGAGGGGTGACGGGCCGAGCGGCGGACGGGTGAGGCGGGAAGACGGGCCGGCTGGCGGCCGCGACGGCGGGACGTTCGCCGCCTTGCCGCACCGGCCGCGCCGCCACCGCTTCCGCCAAGATCGGGCTGCTCTGCGGACACCGGCCCGAGACGCACGCCGATTCCGGCGCCACGCTATGGCGACGACGGGCCTCCGGCGGGACCGAGGAGGCGCGCCGCGGCGCCCCGCGCAAGCTCGAGACCCCATCCGGCGAAAAGGCCCGCCGCGGGGTTCAGCAGCGCCGTGGCCAGAGCGGCGACGCCGATGGCGGGCCAGCAGGCGGGACGGGCATCGAACAGACGGCGCGACAGGGCGAGATCGGTTCCCGCCACCAACAGCAGCGCCCCGACCGCGCCGAGCGGGATAGCGGCGAACAGCGCGGCGGCGCTGTCGGCGAATCCCAGCGCCAGCACCAGCAGCGACGCGCCGAAGACGACCGGCGCCAGCCCCGTGCGCGCGCCGAAGCGATGCTGTGCGGCAACGCCCCCGGCGCCGTGGCACATCGGCATGGCCCCGAGCGGCGCGAGCAGGAGATTCGCGGCGCCGGACGTCAGGGCGAGGTTGCGTACGGTGGCGCGCCCGGCCCGCTCGGGGAACAGGTCGCGGCAAAGAACGGCGGTGACGATAACCGCATTGGTCAAGGTGAGGGGCAGTTGCGGTACCACGGCCAGTTCGATCGCCTGCCGGACCGTGCCCCAATCCTCGGGCAGCACCAGCGGCGGCAGATGCAGGGCAAGGCCCGGCAGCGACGGTAGCGCCGTCGCACCGGTCGCGAGGCCCGGGCCGGTCGCGGCCAGCAGCACGACCGGCGCGATCGGCGCCCGCGGCCACAGGCGCGGGACCCCGAACAGCAGGGCGAGCGCGGACAGGCCGATCCACGGCTGCTTCAGCACCATCAGCAGGCCGAGCCAGCCCATCATCAGGCCTAGGCCGAGCTGCAGCCCGGCGGTGACGGACTGCGGGATCAGCCGCGCCACCCTCCCGACAAGGCCGGTCGCCCCGAGCAGCAGCAGGGTGGCGCCGATCGTCAGCCCGGCGGCGGCGGTCGCGGCAGGGGTGAGATGCCCCGTCAGCAGGACTGCCGAGATGGCCTTCATCGGCTGCACCGCCATCGGCAGGCCGTAGAACAGTCCGGCCGCGACGAAGGCGGCGCCGAAGCCGAACAGCACGCCCGCCGGGGCGAGGCCCGCCACCGTCATCGCCCCGACGGCGTGCGGGATGAAGATGCCGAGGTCGCCGCAGCCGCCGCTGAGCTCGCCGAGCAGGCTGCGCTTCGCCCGCGGCCCGGCCGGGTTCGAATCCGTCATCCGCGGATCTTGGCGCATCCGTGCCGATTTGGCGAGGGCGAGCGCCGTTTCCCCGGACCGGGGATTGCGCGGATCAGGTTGCTCGGAAGCGGCGGCGACGGCGCGCCGAGGATGACGGATCAAGCTGCGCGGAGACGGTGCCGTCCGCCGTCACATCTCAGAGTCGGCAAACCCGTCCGCGCGGAATGCGTGCCGTCCTCGCCACACTAGAAGGCCCGCCGAAATCGGCCTACGCTTCGGGGACATACAAGATCGGAGGAAGCTCAATGCGCCTGTACGCCCCATTGGTCGTCGCCGCCGCCCTCGCCACATCGCTCCAGGCCCACGCCGCGACGACCTGGACGGCCTACATCTACAATTCGGCCATCACGACCACGGCCGCGCAGGGCTTCAAGCGGATCTGCGAGTCGATCGAGAAGGAAACCGATGGAGAACTGAAGATCCAGATGCATCTCGGCGGCTCGCTGCCGATCAAGACGACCGATATCACTCAAGCGGTCGGTGAGCGGATCGTCGATTTCGGTGCGGACGGCTTCTTTCTCGGCGCGGTCACGATCGGCGGCGTGCTCCGCCTGCCGATGCTGATCGACACGATCGAGCAGATGCAGACGGCCGAAGAGATCATGCAGCCCTATCTCGAGCGCGGCTTCAAGCAGAAGGGTGCCATCGTGCTCGGCCACTACACCTATCCGGCGCAGGTGTTGTGGGCGAACCAGCCGCTGACGTCGCTTGCGGACATTTCCGGCAAGAAGATCCGCGTGACCTCGCCCGAGCAGAGCGAGTTCATCAAGCGCATGGGCGGAATCGGGGTGACCATCGGCGCTCCGGAAGTTCCGTCCTCGCTCGAACGCGGGGTCGTCGACGGCGTCATCACCGCGAGCGCAGGCGGTGGCCGCATCTGGAGCGATCTGCTCACCCACAACTACCGATTGGGCCTAAACTTTTTCAACAGCATGATCCTCGTCAACGATGAGGCGTGGTCGGAGCTCGACCCCGCCGTTCAGGAGAAGGTCCGGGAGATCGTGCAGCGCGAGATGCCGAAGATCACGGCGCAGATGTTCGCCGAGGAGGAGGAGATCACCGAGCAGCTCGCGGCAAAGGGCATGGTCGTCACGCGGCCCACGGCGGAGGAGATTGCGGCGGCCCGCGAGAAGGTCGCCTCCTTCTGGGACGAATGGGCAAGCTCGCACGGATCCGAGCATCAGGAGGCTCTCGCCAAGGTCCGGGCCGCGATCGGGCGTTAGCGGATGCCCGAACCGCAAGGCAGCCCGCCCGGTACGGTACTCGGGCGGGCCATCGGTGCGGTCATGCGCATCGCGCTGCTGGGGGCCGAAATCGTCCTCGTCCTCATGCTGGCGATGATGGCGACCGAGGTGATCTCCAGGAACGTCTTTGCCTATTCGCTGCAGGTCACCGATGAGCTCTCCGGCTATCTGCTGGTTGCGCTGACCTTTCTCGCGCTCGGCGTGAGCCTCCATGACGGAGCGTTCTTCCGCGTCGAATTCGTGTTCGAGCGCCTTCCGCCGCGCGTCCAGGGCTGGGTCTCCTGCCTGTTCATTTCCGCCGCGCTCGTGTTCACGATCATTCTCGACTGGCACCTCATTCGCCTCGTCCAGAGCTCGTTCCGGCGCGGCACGGTCGAGCCCTCGCTGCTGGCCACGCCTCTTTGGATTCCACAGATGATGATGCCGATCGGGACGACCCTTCTGGCACTGGTTCTGCTCGGCATGCTGGCCCGGCAGATCGTGGAGCTCGCGACCGGACGAGGGGGGCGCCGATGAGCGTCGGTTCCGAGCTGATCCTCGTCTTCGGCGCCTTCGCCGTCCTGATGGTGGCGGGGTTGTGGGTGCCGTTCGCGATCGGCATCACCGGCATGCTCTATCTCTACATCATCGGCGGCTGGAGCGGATTCCGCGGGCTCGGTCTGGTAAGCTGGGCGAGCACGAACAGCTTCACCCTGACGGCGATCCCTCTGTTCATCCTGATGGCCGATCTGCTGCAGCAGAGCGGCCTGAGCGCTCGCGTCTACCGCGGGCTGTCGATCTTCGTGCGGATGCTGCCGGGTGGGTTACTGCAGACCAATATCGCAGGCTGCGCCGTCTTCGCCGCGATCAGCGGCTCGAGTGTCGCTACCGCCGCCGCGATCGGCACGGCGGCCCTGCCGCAACTGGCGCAGCGCGGCTACGACTACCGACTTTCCGCCGGGTCGCTGGCGGCCGGCGGCACGCTCGGCATCCTGATCCCACCGAGCATCGCCATGATCATCTACGGCTCGTTTACCGAAAGCTCGGTCGCGAAGCTGTTCATGGCCGGCGTCATTCCGGGGATTCTGCTGACCCTGCTGTTCATGACCTATGTCGGCATCTATGCGCTTCTGGTGCCCGAGCGGGCGCCGCGCGACCGCAGCCCGTTGAGCAGACGGGATCTGCTGCAGGGCCTGATCGATATCGTTCCCTTTCTCGCGCTGATCGGCCTCGTTCTGGGGAGCCTCTATTTCGGCATCGCGACCCCGACCGAGGTCGCCGCTGTCGGGTGCGTGCTGGCCGTAATCATCTCCTGGATTTGGGGCGATCTCTCCATTGCGGCGATCCGCAGCGCCTTGCGCAGCACCGTCCGGATTACCGGAGCACTCATGTGCATCGTGCTCGCCGCCTTCATCTTCTCCTACGCGATCGGCATCGGCGGGCTCGCCAGCGCGTTCACCGACTGGCTGGTCGGCCTCGACCTCTCCAGGACGGCCTTTCTGATCGCCGTCTTCATTCTGTACAGCATTCTCGGCTGCCTGATGGACAGCATCGGGATGATGGTCGTCACCATCCCTCTGCTCTATCCCGTGCTGCTCGGCTACGGCATCGACCCGATCTGGTTCGGCGTGGTTCTGGTCATCCTGATCGAGCTGGGGCAGATCACGCCGCCGCTCGGCATCAACCTGTTCGTCATCCAGGGGATTTCCAAGATCGGGAGGCTGGAGGACGTCGTCGCCGGCACGGTCCCTTTCTATCTGCTGATCTTCACGCTGATCGCACTGCTCGTGATCTGGCCTGACCTGGCGCTCTGGCTGCCGGCGCAGATGACCGTCCGCTGAGCGGTCACGGGGCGTGCGAGAACAGGGCGCGACCCGCTACGGGCAGTTGCGCACGAAGGATGGAGCCCGTGCCCGAATCGGTGATGTAGAGGGTCTTCCGATCGGGCCCTCCGAAGGCGACATTGGTGACGAACGGGCCCGTGCAGGCATTCACGCGATAGAGCGGCTGGCCCAGGGAATCGAAGATCCAGACCGCGCCGAGGCCGGCATGGGTGACGACCAGGCCGTTGTCCTCGGTGATGGCCAGCCCGTCCGGTCCCGCGCCGCCGGAAAGCTGGATGTAAGTTCCCACCTTGGATGCGCCGCCGTCCGGCATGATGGGCAGTCGCCACACGGCATTGGCACGGGTCACGGCGACGTAGACGATCCGCTCGTTCTTGTCGATCACGATGCCGTTCGGGCTCGGTACCGTGTCGATCAGACAATCGAGGCGGCCGTCGGCGGTCAGGCGGAAGACGCGGCCGGTAGGGTCCTGGTGCCCGGTCTGACCCTGGTCGGTAAAATAGAGATCGCCGTTTTCCGCGAAGACGAGATCGTTGCACCCCTTGAACCGCTCCAGCCGGAAGCGATCGCAGAAGGGCTCGACCGCCCCGCTCGCCGGGTCGAGCACCATGATCCCGTTCTTGTAATCGGCGATGAAGATGCGGCCGTCTTTGTGGATCTTCAGGCCGTTCGGCTCGCCGTCATACTCCGCGATCTGATCGAACTCGCCCTGCGGCGACACGCGGAACACACGGCCGTACGGGATGTCCACGACATAGAGGTTGCCTGCGCGATCGAAGGACGGCCCCTCGAGGAAGCAGTCGAGTTCCGGCGCATGCGCCCGATTCACCAACGCCCAGGTCGGCCGCTGACCCTTGCGCCGGAAGCGGTCCGGCAGACGGGCGAAAACTTCGGTCTCGATGACGACCGGCGGTGCAAACAGATTCATGCGCGTATCCTCCCATGCCCCGCCGGCCCGACCGGCGATGGCCCCGATCAGCACTGTCGCTCCGGGATGATACACGCCGACGCTGGCCAGTCATGTGCAGATGACCGCTGCGGTGTAAGGGATTCTTTGCGGCGAACGACCCGGGACGGCTACGGTCGTGAGGCGTCCCACCTCCGAACCCGTCGACCGCCGGCGACAATCGCCGTCTTCGGGCGGGGGAAGGCGCCGGGCACCGAGAGCGCCGCGCAGGTGCTCAAGCAGCGCATCGTGGGCCGGCGCCGCCCTTCAGGAAACCGCTTCCGCGATCGATCCGAAGGGCATGCGCATGGCCGATGGTCGTGCTGCCGGCGCCGGCCGGGTTTGCCGGCGCGGTTCCGGACCGGGCATGGCGCCGGAAGCACCGGTGGAGGCCGCCACCTGCGGCCGCGTCAAAGCCCCCTGCGGCGGGCCTCAGGCCGCAGACGGTCCGACAATCGAGCCGGGCGCCGAGGCAGGCGCCCGGCGGCTTTCGTTGTCCGGTCGGCTCGCCTTACTTGAAGGTCCTCCAGATCGGCTGCATTCCGGCGGCCTCGAGACCCTCGTAGCGAGCCTCCATCCAGCGGTCATAGAAGGCCTCCTCGTCCGCCGGCGGGCTGCCGGCGAGGAACTCCTTCCAGAGCTTCTGCAGGACCTGCTGCCGCTCGATCAGCTTGTCGTTGTGTGCCTGGAGCTCCGGCGTCCACTTCCCGACCTCCTTGTAGTAGCGGATCGCGCCCTCGTGGAACGGCACCACCCAGTCGAGCACCTGGCGGTCGAGCGCGTAGCCGCTGGCCGCCGGCGCGGCGTCCTTGAAGTTCGGGTACTGCTCGAACATCGCCTTGGTCATCGCATACGCCATGTCGGCATCGTCATCGGCGTAGTTCATCACGACCGGGTAGGGATAGCTGGCGGCTTCCCAGGCCGGCAGATTGCCCGCCGATTCCCTGCAGACATGCTTGCTGAAATAGGGGGCGACCTCTTTCAGCCGTGCCCAGCCCGCTTCATCCTCGTGAGGCATCTCCGGCCAGACGATCCCGCGCGGGCTGTTCTGGACCTTCAGGATGTTGCCGGAATTGGTGGTGGAGAAGAACGAGTCGGCCTGGTTGTTCAGCACGGCGTCGAACGCACCGTTGTTGCCGCCGACCACCACCTGCTCGACATCGTCCCAGGTCAATCCGCCGAAGCGCAGATGCGAGAACGTATTGTGATTGAGGGCCGGCGAGCCTTTGACGTAAGCGACGCGCTTGCCCTTCAGCTCGGCATAGCTCTTTACGCCGGAATCGGCCGTGACGAACTGGGACAGACAATTGTCGCCCATCGACATCAGCAATATTCGGACCTCCTGCGGCCCCCAGTCCTTCGTACCGAAGACGTCCACGCCCTCCTGGCCGAAATAGGTGCCGATCCCGTTGAAGGAGAAGTGGACCTTGCCGTCGCGCAGCGGAACCATGCGCGAGACGTCGTTCTTGCCCGGCAGCACGCGGACCGTAATGCCGAGATTGTTCTTGAAGGCCGCTCCGACCGCGACCGCCTGGCTATAGCCGGAGGACCCGACATCATAGGCGGTGACCACCAGGCTCGTCGGCAGTTCGGGCGCGCCGAGCGCGGTACCCGCGGTCAATGCCATCATGCCGCCCAGAACGCCGGCGGAAAGAGATTTGAAGATCAGACGCATGGGTTCGCACCTCCCAGAGCATGTTGCCGTAATTGGCCTTATCGGCAGTGATCGAGTTTGGTGGCGAACCGTGCTCCCGGCAAATCAACAATATTGCACCGGGGATACACTTGAGAGTTAGACGGACCCAAAACGGTAGACGGGAGAAACCAGCACGGTCCTCCGAGGTGGATGCCGGTTGAGCCTGCCCTGCACCATTGGACAGGTCGATGGTGCCCTGTCGCGCCGGCCGATGCACCGTCGCATCGAGGGCGTCAGACCATACCCGTACCCGGCGCCGGTCAGCCGAGCCTCGATGGTCACCGAACAGGGTGGTTTCGCCTTTACCGTGGGCGACCCGCTGCCGGTACCCGCCGAAAGGCTGCATGTCGCCGCAGCAGTCCCTACCCGCAGACGCATGCCGGCGTCATCCGACGCCACCGGCCGCGCGGGCCGGCGGCCGCTTCCGTCAGGCGAAAGCCTCCCCCGGGCGGTTTCTCCAGCGCGACTGCCGCATTACGAGAAAGCCGATCAGCCCGATATTGAGCAGATTGAACAGGACGCCGGAACCGAATGCGGGTGCGTAGAACCCGAACACATCGTAGATATGGCCGGCGAGCCAGCTCCCGAGCGCCATTCCGCTCATCGCCGTGAACAGAACCAGCGGCACGCGCCACGATGCTTCGGCCGACGGAAACAGATCGCGGATCGCCACAACGTAGGCCGGGATGATCCCGGAGAACCCGAAGCCGTAAGCGGCCGCCACGAAGAACAGGCCGGCTTCGTCCTGGGTCAGCAAGAACGCGCCGATCGAAAGCGCCTGACAGACGGAACCCGCGAGAATCGTGTTCAGACCGCCGTAGCGGTCGGCGAATGCACCCCAGAACTGCCGCGCCACAAATGCGCAGCCCAAGAGGAGCGACAGCATCACGGCGCCCGTCGCGGCGCCGATCCCGATGTCCCCGCAGAAGGCAACGAGGTGCGCCTGCGGGATCGACATCGGGATGCAGCAGCAAATGCCGGCGATACACAATATGGCCTGGACGACGTTCGGCCTGAGCCCGAGGACCCGCGCACGAACCCCGCCGGTCTTGGGCACCGATTCGCCGACGCTCCCCGGAGAGGGACGGAGAAAGCACAGCGCGAGCGGCACCGTTCCGAGCAGCAGGACCCCGGCAAAGGCCAAGTAGGCGACGCGCCAGCCGGACCCCGTGATGAGCCGCTCGAACAGGGCCGGCCAGACCACACCGGCCACGTATTGACCCGACGAAATCAGCGCGATGGCGGTCCCGCGGCGCCGGTCGAACCAGCGGCTGACATAGATCAGCAGCGGCGGGTAGATGGCCCCCATCCCGAAGAACCCCACCAGCGCGCCCTGCCCGACGTAAAGGGCCCAGATCTCGCCCGTAGACGACAGGGCCAGTCCCAGCGCAACCATGACGCTGCCGATGAGCACGCTGGCGCGGATGCCGATCCGGTCGGCGAGCCAGCCCATGGCGATGCCGCCCAATCCGGTTCCGACCCAGGTCAATGCGCCTGCCAGGGCCAGAACCGAGCGCGGCATGCCGAGATCGAGCTCCATCGCCCGCAACCCGACCACGATCAGCAAGGTCGAGCCGTAGGCGATCGACAGAATCGTCAGCGTCACGCCTGCGGCAATCCAAGACGACCGGCTTTCGATGGACTGCGGCTGCAGAGCTGCGAGCGACGGTCGGGCGTCGTCGGGCACCGTGATACTCCCGCTGCGCGAATTACAGGTCGAGCATCGCGCGGATGGCAAGCCCGCTATCGCACGCGTTCCAGGCTTGGATGCCGGACAGATTGCCCCATACGCACGCCGCTTGTCATTTTGTAGTTGCAGAGGCCGCTCGGGGGCGCTTTGCCTCGGAGCGAGACGGCCGCGGCGCTGTCACCCGAAGCTCGACGGCCGAGTATCGCTGGCATCCGGGGGCCGGCCGGGGATGGTGCGGCCGTGGCGCGCTCCTGCCGGCCACCGTGCCGCTTGGCGGTCGCGCGCCACCGCATGCGGCGCAGTGTGACCGGCAGCCGCTAGGGGCCTGAGGGGCGCAGCCGCTCGAGGCGGGACGGGCCAGGCGAAGCAGGTGGGACACGGCATCCCGTCCGCCGCGGCCCCGTGGCCGGGGCACGAGCGCGGCAGGGTCGGGTGCATTGTGTCCGTGCGAGCGTCCGGCCGGCCAGGAATCCCCGGGGCGGGATTCCGGCCGCGCATGCCCGCGTTCCGGGATTCACTGGCCGTGCATCAGGTTCGGCAGCCAGAGCGCCAACTCGGGGACGAGGCACAGCAGCACCATGAAGCCGATCATGATGAGGACGAAAGGCAGCGATCCGACCAGGACCCGGCTCAACGGGACCTCGGGCGCCACACCGCGCAGCACGTAGAGGTTGAGGCCGACGGGTGGCGTGATGAGGCCGATCTCGAGATTGATCGTCATCATCACGCCGAACCAGATCATGTCGAAGCCGTTTGCCAGCAGCACCGGCTGGAGGATCGGCATCGTCATCAGGATCAGCGCCACGGGCGGCAGGAAGCATCCGGCAACCAGCAGGAAGGCGTTGATAGCGGCGAGCAAAGCCCAACGGTTCAACTCGAGCGCGACGAGCTGCTCGGCGGCGGTCTGCGTCACGTAGAGCAGCGACAGCATGTATGAGAACAGGCCCGCCGCCGCGATGATCAGCAGGATCATGCACGACTCGCGCACGGTCGGCCCGAATACCTGCATCAGCCCTTGGCGGGTCGCGATGCCATAGCGGACAGCCACATAGAGGAAGGCGAGCAATGCCGCCAGAGCCGCAATCTCCGACGGGGTGGCATAGCCGCCATACAGGGCGAAGATGATCAGGCCGATGATCCCGATCAGCGGCACGACCGGCAGCGTCGACTGCACTTTCTCCCGCATGCTGTAGCGCCGGTCGTCAACGGCCGACGTCTGCTTGCGCAGGCAGCTGAGCCATGCATAGAGCGCGAAGAGCGCGATGAGAAGGATGCCGGGTACCACGCCGGCCATGAACAGCCGGCCAATCGAGGTTTCCGTCACGACGCCGTAAAGGATCATCGTGACCGAAGGTGGGATCAGGATGCCGAGGGTGCCCCCTGCGGCGATCGCGCCCGTGGCCAGAGAGGGCCGCACACCGCGCTTCAGCATCTCCGGCACGCCGACCTTGCCGATCGCCGCAGCCGTCGCCGGACTCGAGCCGCACAGGGCGCTGAACAGCCCGCAGGCGCCGCGATAGAGCACCTCGTCGCCGCGCGCGACCAGGACCGC
>CAZVAR010000019.1:15243-35733 GCA_964625225.1 uncultured Alphaproteobacteria bacterium
TTGGCGATGACGAGGCCGCCGGGTATGCGCGAAAGCCAGCGGTGCAGCGCCTCGTAGATGTCAATACCCGCCCGGGTCGCCCCGATCAGCGCGCCGAGCAGCACGAACATCGGTACCGCGAGGATCGCGAAGTTCGACATTTCGGTCAGGAAGGTGCGCGCGACGAAGGTGAGCGCGCCGACGCCCTCGAAAATGACCAGAAATGACACCGCGACGAGGGTCAGACCGAAGGCGATCGGCAGACCGGACAGGAGGACGATAGTGGTGACGGCGAGAATGACGAGGCCGAGTTCCGTTTCGCTCATGCGCCCCCCATCGGTTCGGTCTCGCCCGGCACCGTCCGTGCTTGATCGCGTTCAAGAATGCAGCCCAGATACTGCAGGGCGGTCAACCCCATGCCCAGCGGCATCATCGCGTACATCGGCCAGCGGGGCGGCCGCCACATCGAGATCGACCGCTCGTCGGCGAGGAATGCCTCCACGGTGAGCCGCCAGCCTTCCCAGGCCAAATAGGCGCAGATCGCGAACCCCAGAATGTTGATCAGGGTCAGCCATCCGTTCCGCAGGCTGCCCCGCAGCAGGTCGGGCAGAAGATCGACCGCCACATGGCCCCGGGTGCGGAGCGTGTAGGGCGAGGCAAGGAAAATGGCGGCGACCATCAGGTAGATCGCCCCCTCGATTTCCCAGTAGCTCGAATGGCCGAGGGTTCGGCGCACGATCATGTAGCAGACGACCAGAACCGAGGCCGCGAGAAGGACGGCGGCGATCACGGCGCAGGCGTCGGATACGCGGCGAACGGCGCGGAGGAACGAGCGCATCGGCGGCAAGATCTCCGGACGGGACGAGGCTCGCGGACTGCGCGTACAGCGAGGCCCGGACGAACTGTCCGGGCCTCGCGCCGCGTCATTGCTGCTTGGCGCCTCCGCCCAGCTTGGCAATCGAGTCCTGAACGACCGCGATCAGCTCCTGTCCGCCCGGAACATCCTCGCGGAAGCTCTGCCACGCCGTCTTCTCGGCAAGCTCCACCCAGGCGTCGTATTCCGCGTCGGTCAGCTGGCGCACCGTCGCTCCGGCCTCGGTGAATTCGCGGATCATGGTCGCGGTGGCTTCCTTCTGGACTCCGTTGAAGAAGGTCTCGCTCTCCGCCGCCGCGGCCTCGAAGGCGGCCTTCTGCTCCGGCGTCAACCGGTCCCAGGCCGCCTTGGACATGACGAGCGGTTGCAGGAGGAGGAAGATCTCGTTATCGCCGCCCGCGGTGGCGTGTTTGGTCTGCTCGAAGATGCGCATCGAGACGAAGGTCTCCGAGGAGCTCAGCAGCGCATCGAGCACACCGGTCTGCAACGCGGTGTAGACTTCGGAGGACGGCATTGCGTGAACCGACGCCCCCGCACTCTGGAGAACCTTTTCGAAATAGGGGTCGGCGGCGCGCATCTTGAGGCCTTTGACCGTCTCCGGACCGGCGATCGGCCGTTCCTTGGAGACGAACCCGCCCGGCGTCCACCACCAGGTGACCAAGCGAACGCCGTTGGCCTCGCAAATCTCCTGGAGCCGTCGGTGATAGTCGGAACCGTTGAGGGCCACCGCCTGGTCGAGGCTGCGAATGAGGCCCGGCAGAACGGTGATCGAGAATTCCGGCACCTTTCCGACCGCGTAGACGAGCGGATACACCGCCATCTCCAGCGTCCCGGCCTGCATCGCATCGAACTGGGCGACCGGATCCTGGATCAGCGAGCGGCCGGGATAGATACGGAACTTGAGGTCGGGCACCCGCTCGTTGACGGCCTTCACGAAGACGCGGACCGCGCGGTCGCGCGCATCCGTCTCGGCGCGCCATTGGTGGGAAATCTTGATGGTCTGCGCCTGCGCCGCGGCGGCACCGAGCAGCGATGCCAACGCAACGGCCACGAGACCTCTGGGCTTCCAAACACTCATGGACTGTCCTCCCTTCCGGATGTCCTGTTGGAGAAATGATATCGCGCTACACGGCGGCGCGTGCCCGCGTCAACGTCCCTTGAACACGGGCCGGCGCTTTTCGGCGAAGGCCGCCTCGGCTTCTCTGTGATCCTCGGTGAACCAGAGGCTCTCGAAGATCCGCGACGTGGCGTCGGTGCGGCGCCCGGGGGCGCACGCCCGCACGGCGGACTTGACCGCGCGCAGCGCCAGGGGGGCGGCGCGCAGCGCCTCCAGATAGGAGAGCGCGCACTCGAGCGCGTCCCCCTGCTCCGCGATCCGGTCGATCAGTCCGAGCTCGAGCGCCTCGGGCGCCGGGACAGGCGTCGCATCGAGGAGAAGGCGCATAGCGAGCGACCTGCCGACAGTGGCCACCAGGCGTTCCGTCCCGTTCCAACCCGGGATCAGGCCCAGATTGGCCTGGGTGAAGCCGATCGTTGCGCGCGGCGAGGCGAACCGCAGGTCGCAGGCGAGCGCCAGCTCGGCACCGCCACCGAGCGCGTAGCCGTCGATGGCGGCGATGATCGGGAGCGGATGCTCTTCGATGTCGTCGAGGAGGTCGCGAACGAAGCCGAATGTCTCGGCCAACTGCTCCGGTGTCTCCAGCGCCCGATAGGCCTTGAGGTCTCCTCCGGCGCAGAAGAACTTGCCGCCGACGCCGGTGAGCACGATGCCTCTGAGATCGGTGCGGTCCCGGCTATCCAGGAGAGCGGCGCGCAGGGCGCGCGCCGCTTCCAGAGAGATCGAGTTCCCGGCCTCGGGCCGGTCGATGGCGAGGATGAGGGACCGCCGGGACTCGGTCACCCTGACGGGGGACTCAGTCGCGCTGGACGACATGAAAGAGGATTCCTCCCAGGGCATCCGGATGGGCGAAGCCGATGAGCGCGCGACGGGAACCGGGGCGCCCCACCCGGTCGATCAGCTTCGCCCCCGCGCGTCCGAGGGCGTCGAGCGTCTGGTTGATGTCGGGCGATTTGAGGGCGATGTGGTGAAGCCCGGCGCCGCGGCGCTCGATATAGCGGGTGATCGCACCCTGGTCCTGGCGCGTGTTTCCCGAGGTGCCGTGGCTGATTTCCGCTCCGTGCGACGGGTCGAAGTTCTGAAGGAACTCCAGGTCGCAGTCTCCGACGGTCAGGAATGCGACGCGGAGCCCGCCGAGCACTTTCGGCTGTCGCGAGTGGTAGACCACTCCGTACTTGTCTGACGTGAAGCTCTCGATAGAGGTTTGAACTTCCATGTCGGTCTGCTGGCTTTCGACCGGCAGACCCATCCTGTTCGAAAAGATCTCGATGGCGGCGCGATTGTCGGCGCTCGCGATTCCGATGTGATCGATCCGTTCGATCAGCGGCGACCGGGAGGGTGCGATCTCCAGCGGCTCGACCAGGACGGTTCGCACGCCGGCCGTCGCCGCCGGGTCGAGGGCGCGCTTGCGCCCGCCTTGCAGGCCCGCCGTCGCGTTCCTGGTTGCCAGGCCGGCCGCGTCGAGCGTCGTGGCGGCCGCGTCCAGGTCGTCGGCCGTGAGGCCGATATGGTGGACGCCGGTGCGCCGATCGTCTCCGAGGAACGGATGGTCCTGGTCGAACAGGGTCAGGGTGGCCGCTCCAACCGCGAAGGCCGGGACGGGCTTGTCGCTTCCGGGAGCGTGCAGGTCCGTGCGGGCGAGGCCGAGCGTGTCTTCCAGGACCGAGCACGCGGCCTTCACGTCCTTGGAAACGAGGGCGACGTAGGAGAGAATCAAGCTCATCAGCGACTCCGGGAGTTGACGACGATTCCGGCGGCGACGAGCGAAGCCACGCGATCGTCGTCGAGCCCCCATTCCTTGAGGACCTCTTCGCTGTGCTCGCCGAGCATCGGGGGAGGACGCCGGACCGACTTCCCTTCGAGCGCGTCGATCCGGACCGGGCTCGCGAGTTGCCGCAGCGAGCCCAATGCGGGATGTTCGATCTCCTCGACGAGGCCGATGTGCTGGACATGCGGGTCGTTGAAGACTTCCGACATGTCCAGGATCGGGCCGGCCGGGAGCCCGAGCTCAACCAGCTCCCGCGTCCACTCTGCCTTGGTGCGCGTCGCGAACCGGGCATTGAGGCGGGCGACCACCTCGTCCCGGTTCCGCATGCGCGCGGAATTGTCCTTGAACTCCGGGTCGGCGATCAGCTCCTCGAGCTCGAGGAGCCGACACAGCTTCGCCCACATCTCGTCGGTGGCGGCCGCCATGTTGAACCGGCCGTCGGACGCCTCGAAGGTGCCGTATGGGCAGATGACGGGGTGATCATTCCCCGCCGGACGCGGAACCTCCCCGAGGCTCAGATAGCGCTGGCCCTGGACGTTGAGCATTCCGACCAAGGCGGCGAGCAGGGACGTTTCGACCCGCTGGCCTGTGCCGGTCGACATCCGTTGCAGCAGGGCGGATTGGGCGCCGATGGCGGCCCACATCCCGGCCGCCACGTCGCCGATCGGGATGCCGACGCGGGTCGGGGGGCCGCCCTTCTGTCCCGTGATGCTCATCAGCCCCGACATGCCTTGTGCGATCTGGTCCAAGCCGGGCCAGTCGCCGTAGGGGCCGGTGCGCCCGAAGCCGGTGATTCCGACATAGATCAGGCGAGGATTGCGCTTGCGGAGCCGTTCCCAGCCGAGCCCCATGCCCTCCATGGTTCCCGGCTTGAAATTCTCGACGAGGATGTCGGCCGTTGCCGCCATCTCGGCGAGCAAGTCCGTCGCGCCGGGCGCGCGGAAGTTCACCGCCAGGCTGCGCTTGTTGCGGTTGACCGACAGGTAGTAGACGCTGATGCCGTCCTTGAAGGGGCCCCAGCCGCGGATCATGTCGCCATTCGGCGCGGGCTCCACCTTGACGACATCCGCGCCAAGGTCCGCAAGGATCGTCGAACAGAACGGGCCGGCGAGGGCCCGCGACAGATCCAGTACGCGCACTCCGGCAAGCGGAAGTGCCATGTGTCCTCCATTGTCTCGTCTGCTGACGGCGTCGCCTCGCAGGGCGTTGCGCTAACGGTACTAAACTTTATACAATTAGCAAGTATGAATCTTCTGGCCGAGGAACGTATGGACTCTGGCGCGACGTTTACGAAGCCGGACCTGCTGCCGGAGCGTTTGGCGGATTGGATCCGCGAGGAAATCGTGATCGGCCGGTTCAAACCCGGCGAAAGGCTCATGGAGCAAGCGCTCGCCAAGGAGTGCCAGGTGAGCCGGGTTCCGTTGCGGGAGGCGCTCAGGATCGTTGCGGCCGACGGCCTCGTGACCCTCGCTCCGCACCGCGGCGCGATCGTAACGCCGTTGTCGGACACGGAGCTCATCGAGCTGTTCGGACTGCGCATGGCGCTGGAGGGATTCGCGGCGGCATCGGTCGCGAAACGGAGGCCGACGACGGAGCTGGCCGCTCTCCGCGCTCTGGCACAGCGGATGTCCATAAGTGTGGTCGCCGGAGAGCTCGACGCCTATCACGCTCTGGCCGCCCGGTTCCATTCCGGACTGGTCGCGGCGAGCGGCAACGGCCTCCTCGCGGAGACTTACCGCCGGATACAGAACAGGTTCAGGCGGTATCAGGCGGCGATGGCCCGCATTCCCGATCTGCCGACGAAATCGCTGGAGGAGCATGGCCGCATTCTCGAAGCCATCGAGTGCGGCGACCATGTCCGGGCACGGGACCTGGCCGAGGCGCACATCGCCAACCTGGTCGAACGCTTCAAGACCGCAGGCGCCTGAGCCGGTCGTCGGCGCGGCGAACGCTATCGCTCTCGGCGATCATCGCAACGCAGGGCCGATCGGAAGAGGAGCGCCGGACGAGGCCGGACCGCCCGGTCACCCCGGCGGTGAGGACGATTCTCGGCGCGCGCCGCCTCGCCGCAGCGGTTCACGGGTACGCGATCAGTTCTCGCTGCGCTCCCGGGCCGGCCCCTCGATCCAGGCAAGGTTCAGCGCGCTGTTGATCAGCCCGACATGCGAAAAGGCCTGCGGGAAATTGCCGAGCTGACGGCGGGCAACCGGATCGTACTCCTCGGCCAGCAGCCCGACATCGTTGCGCAGCGTCAGCAGGTGTTCGAACAGGCGCACCGCGTCGCCGTGACGGCCGATCATGGCGAGGGCGTCGACGAGCCAGAAGCTGCAAACGAGAAACGCGCCCTCGCCAGGGGGCAGACCGTCCACGCTGTCTTCCGTCGAATAGCGCATGACGAGGCCATCCCGCATCAGTTCGCGCTCGATCGCCTCGATCGTGCCGCGCACGCGGTAATCCTCAGGCGGAAGGAAGCCCACGACCGGGATCTGCAGCAGGCTCGCATCGAGCCGCTTCGAGCCGTAGAACTGGACGAAGCTGCGGAGACCCGGGTCGTATCCCTTGTCGCAGACTTCGGCGCGGACGGCCTCGGCGACCCGGCGCCAGCGTTCGGCCACGTCGCGCTCGCCCTGCCGCCCGGCAAGGCGTGCGGCCCGGTCGAACGCGACCCAGGCCATGACCTTCGAGTGCACGAAGTGGCGGCGGCCGCCGCGCACTTCCCAGATTCCCTCGTCCGGCTGCCGCCAGGCCGTCTCGAGATATTCGAGGACCGCTTCCCGCATCGCCTTGTGCCGCGAGGTCGGGGCGATGCCCAAGTCGCGCGCCTGGTACATCGCATCGGCGATCTCGCCGTAGACATCGAGTTGCACCTGCGCCGCCGCCGCGTTGCCCACGCGCACCGGCCGCGATCCCTCATAGCCCGGCAACCAGGGCACCTCCCACTCGGGGAGTCGCCGCTCGCCGCCGATGCCGTACATGATCTGCATCTGATTGGGGCTGCCCGCGATCGCCCGCAGCAGCCAGTCGCGCCACGCTCTGGCCTCGTCCCGGTAGCCGAGCTTCAACAATGCGATCAGGGTGAGCGTCGCATCGCGCAGCCAGCAGTAGCGGTAGTCCCAGTTTCTCGTCCCGCCGATCCACTCCGGCAGCGATGTGGTCGGCGCGGCCACGATGCCGCCGGTCGGCTCGTAGGTCAGCGCCTTGAGGGTGATAAGCGAACGCCTCACCGCTTCGGTCCAGGGGCCGACCTCAGGGCACCGGCCAGACCAGTCGCGCCAGAACGCCTCGGTCGCGGCGAGCGCTGTCGAGGCTTCTACGGGCGCCGGTCGCGGCAGGTGGGACGCGCCGTAGGCGAGGACGAAAGGCACCGTCTCGCCTTCAGCAACCGAAAACGTGCCGACCGTGTGCATGTCCTCGCCGTGCAGCGGCACCGGCGTGTGTAGCGACAGCATGTCGGGACCGGCGATCGCCTGGATGCCGTCGTCGAGTCGGGTCACCCACGGAACCGTGGCGCCGTAGTCGAAGCGGATCACGAGTTCGGTGTGGAATTCGACGCGGCCGCGAAGGCCGACGACCAGGCGGACGATCTCGGAGGTGCCGTCGCGCAGCGGCATGAAATCGACCAAGGTGGCGGCGCCGTCCGCCGTCTCGAACGTCGTCTCCAGAATCAGCGTGCCGTCCCGATAGCGGCGGTGCGACCGTGCCGCGGGGTCGAGCGGCGCGATCAGCCACCGTCCGTTCTCCGGCGTGCCGAGCAAGGCGGCAAAGCAGGCGGCCGAGTCGAAGCGCGGCCAGCAGAGCCAGTCGATCGAGCCGTCGTCGGCCACGAGCGCGGCAGTCTCGCAATCGCCGATCAATGCATAATTCTCTATTCGGGAGGGCATGTCGTGGCTCCCTGCGAGCTCTCCGAACTGATCCTGCGGAATGGGCCGCGGGCGGTGCCGCTGATCCGCGGCGTATAGGCGGTGCCGCTGATCCGCGGCATATGGTGACGGCGTGCCTCCAGCGCGACGGTCGCGTCGTGACGGCCCCGGTCGGGCGGCGAACGCGCCGATTCCTATCCTGCGCCAGGACGTGCCGGCATACCAGCACCGAGCCGCGGGTACCGGCCGAGTGTATCGGATCGTCCGGGTAGAAGGCGACGGACTCCACCGTACAGTCGGCGAGCCCCGATGCCCGGGGGCGGTTACCGTCCCGCTGCGGCCCTTGGCGTCATCATCGCGCGCACACGTTTTGTCCGGCCGAGGGGTGGCGCGGACCATGTCTAGCGGTTAGAATCCGTGAACGGGCTCACGGGTAGGGGTACGTGTGATGAAGCGGATTGCCTGCGCCGTTATCCTAGCCACCGCCTTTGCCGTCAGCGCCGTTGCCGCGGAAGGGCAGAAGCCGCAGCAGCTGACCATCTTCACCGGGCCGCAGGGCGGCTCGTGGTACGCGATGGGCGGCGGTTTCGCGAAGCTCTTCAGCGATGCCGGAGTGCGTGCCAATGCCGAGATCGGCGGCGGCGTGTCCAACATCGCGGTCGTCTCCCAGGGCCGCGGCGAGCTCGGCTTCACCATGAGTATCGTGCCGCGCATGGCCGAACTCGGCCAAGAGCCGTACAAGCAGAAGATCACCAATGTGCGCGCGATCGCGAATCTGGGGCCGAACAAGGTTCACATCGTCGTCGCCAGCGACAGCGGCGTCGATTCGATCAAGGATCTCAAGGGCAAGAAGTTCGCCTCGCAACCGGTCGGCAACGTCACGACCGAGGCGTTCAAGGCGGTCCTCAAGGCGAACGGGATGGACGAGGACGATCTCGACCTGACCCGCGGCGGCCAGGGCTTCGGCGCCAACCAGATGAAGGACCGGCGGGTGGTCGGGTTCACCGCGACGACCCTGCCGCCGAGTCCGGCCTTCTCGGAGGTCGCGCAGACGCTCGACGTGAAGTTCCTGCCGATCGACGATGCGACGCTTGCGGGCATGCAGAAGGACAATCCGGGGTTCACGCGTGCCGTGATCCCGGCAGGGACGTATCCCGGCCAGGATGAGGATCTGCCGACCGCGGCGACCGACCTCCTGATCATCACGCGCGCCGAGACGCCCGACGAGGTAGCCTACTGGGTCACGAAGACGCTGCACGAGAATATCGAGCAGCTGCGCAAGATTCACAGCTCCCTCGCCGACTTGAAGGCGGACGAGATGGCGAAGACGCCGGGGCTCGAACTGCATCCGGGGGCGGCCCGATATTATCGGGAGAAGGGGATGATCTAGTGCGCATGGTCGCACGGGCGGGAACTTCCCGACACTGTGCACGGGCCGGGCACGACCGGCCCCGAGGGCGCATCCTGCGGTGACGTCGGCTCTCCGCGCCCTCGCCACGGGCATCGCGTTCGCGATGTCGGCCTACCATCTCTATACGGGGTTCGCCGGCGCACCGGTCGGTGAGGTGCACTATCCGCTGCACCTGCTGTTCGCCTTCGCGGTGCTGTTCCTCGCGCCGCGCGAGCGGGTCCCGGCGGGGTGGCGGGGCGTTGCCGTGCGCGGTTACGACCTGTCGGTACTCGGTCTGACGGTCGCGGCGACCGGCTATCTCTTCCTGAATGCCGAGTACATCACCAGCCGGATGCTGCTGGTCGACCCGCTGACCACGACCGAGACGGTGCTCGGGCTCGCGCTGATGTTCGCGGTGCTCGAGGCTGCGCGACGTGCGGTCGGTTGGGCGCTGGTGGCCGTCCTGCTGGTCTTCATGCTCTACGGCGTGTTCGGCTATCTGCTGCCGCCGCCGCTCTGGCATCGCGGCTATTCGGTCGACGCGCTCCTCGAATACAGCTATCTGACAACCGAGGGCGTGTTCGGCGTCCCGGTCGCCGTGATGGCCGAATATGTCTTCCACTTCGTCCTGTTCGGCGCGCTGCTCGTTGCCTCGGGCGCCGGTACCTTCTTCACCGATTTCGCCCGCGCGCTGACGGGTCGTACGACCGGCGGGCCGGCCAAGACGGCGGTCGTGTCGAGCGCGCTCATGGGCATGCTGTCGGGCAGCTCGGCCGCCAACGTCGTCACGACCGGCTCCTTCACGATTCCGGCGATGCGGCGGAGCGGCTATCCGGGGACTTTCGCGGCCGGCGTCGAAGCGGTCGCCTCCTCCGGCGGTCAGATCACGCCGCCGATCATGGGCGCCGCGGCGTTCATCATGATGGAGTTCGTCGGCGTGCCCTACGCCACCGTGATGGGCATCGCGGCGATTCCCGCCTTTCTCTATTTCCTCGCCATCTATTTCATGGTCGACCTCGAGGCGCGCCGCCTCAGGCTGCACGCACGCTCGGACGATCGGCTGCCCCTGCTGATCGCGGTGCTGCGTCAGCGCGGCTATCTCGTGCTCTCGGTCGTCGTGATGGTGTGGCTGCTGATCGACGGTTGGACGCCCACGACCGCCGCCGTCTATGCGATCGCCTCGCTGGTCGGCCTGCTGATCGTGTTCGACGGCGAGAACCGGCGCCGGATTCTCGCCGTGGTCTGGCAGGCGATGACCGAGGCGCCGCGCATGGTGGCTCCGGTGACGGTGGCCTGCGCCGTCGGCGGCATCCTGGTCGGGATCATCGGGCAGACCGGCCTGGGGCTCAGGTTGAGTGCGATCATCCTGGATTTCTCGGGCGGGCACCTGCTGCTGATGCTGGTGCTGACGACGATCATGGGCATCATTCTCGGCATGGGCATGCCGACCTCGGGCGCGTACATCATCCTCGCCGCGCTGCTGGGACCGGGGCTCGTCGATGCCGGCGTGAACATCCTCGCGGCGCACCTCTTCCTGATCTATGTCGCCTCGAAATCGTCGATCACGCCGCCGGTCGCCATCGCCTCCTATGCCGCGGCCGCGGTCGCGGGCACCGACCCGTGGAAGACGAGCCTCACCGCCTTCAGGCTCGGCCTTTCGGTGTTCATCATCCCGTACATGTTCGTCTACGGACCGGCCCTGCTCGGCCTCGCGCCGCCGGTCGAGGTCGCGCTGTCCGTCGCGACGGCGGCGGTCGGCATCTTCGCGCTCTCGGTCTCGATGATCGGCTGGCTGGGCGTCGGCCTGCCGCTGGCCGAGCGCGCGGCCTGGCTCGCGGCCTCCCTGTTGTTGATCAAACCCGGTCTGTGGACCGACGGGCTGGGTCTTGCCCTGTTCGTCGCGCTGCTGGGCTATGCGCTCTACCGCTACCGGCGGCGCCTGCCCGTGACCTCCCCGAAACCCGGAGTCCCGTCCCCGTGAAGGCGCTTTCGCTCGGCATCGACATCGGCGGCACGTTCACCGATATCGTCGTCTTCGACCCCGGTCAGGCGCGGGTCGCGATCTGGAAGGAGTCGACCACCCCCGACGACCCCGCGCGCGGCGTCGTCACCGGCATCCGTCGCGTGCTGGCGCGCGACGGCGTCGCGGCCTCCGACATCGGCCGCGTGGTGCATGCGACGACCTTGTTCACGAACGCGCTGATCGAGCGCAAGGGTGCCCGGACGGGGCTCGTCACCACCGCCGGGTTCCGCGACGTGCTCGAGATCGGCCGCGAGCGGAAGTACGAGCTCTACGACATCTTCATCGAGATGCCGGAGCCGCTGGTGCCGCGACCCTTGCGGCGCGAAGTGCCGGAGCGGATCGGTCCAGACGGCGCGGTCGAGATCCCGCTGGACGTGCCGGCGCTGCTGCGGGAGGTCGACGAGCTGGTGGCTGCGGGCATCACCTCCCTCGCCATCGTGTTCCTGCACGCCTATGCCAATCCGGTGCACGAGCGGGCGGCCGCCGCGGCGATCGCCGAACGGCACCCCCGGCTGTCGCTGTCCGTCTCGTCCGACATTGCGCCGGAGATCCGGGAATATCCGCGTGCGTCGACGACGGTCGCGAACGCCTATGTGAAGCCGCTCGCGGAAGTCTATCTCGACCGGCTGGAACGGCAGCTGCGCGAGATCGGCATCGACGCACCCTTCTTCCTGATGTTGTCGAACGGCGGCCTGACCCATGCCGAGGAGGCCAAGCGTGTGCCGGTGCAGCTGCTAGAATCCGGGCCGGCGGCGGGCGCGCTCGCCGGCGCCTGGTTCGGCCGCAATGCCGGCGAGGACCGGGTGCTCGCCTTCGACATGGGCGGCACGACCGCGAAGCTCAGCATGGTCGACGGCGGCGAGCCGCTCGTCGCCTACGGTTTCGAGGCGGCACGCGAAAGGCGCTTCATGAAGGGCAGCGGCCTGCCGATCCAGATTCCGACCATCGAGCTGATCGAGATCGGCGCCGGCGGCGGCTCGATCGCGCATCCCGACCAGCTCGGCCTGCTGAAGGTGGGACCGCAGAGCTCGGGCGCCGAGCCCGGGCCGGCCTGCTATGGCCGGGGCGGCGACGCGCCGACGGTGACCGATGCCGACCTGCTGCTCGGCTATCTGAACGCCGACTTCTTCCTCGGCGGCGAGATGCGCATCGATTCCGAGGCGGCGCGCGCCGCGATGGCGCGGCTCGCGGCCGAGCTCGGCGTCGACGAGGTGCGTGCCGCCTGGGGCATTCACGACATCGTCAACGAGAATATGGCCGGCGCAGCGCGCGTGCACATCACGGAGCATGGCAAGGAGCCGCGCGACTACGCGCTGCTGGCGACCGGCGGCGCCGCGCCGGTGCACGCCTACCACGTCGCGCGCAAGCTCGGGCTGCGCCGGCTGATCTGCCCCCCGGCGGCCGGCGTCGGCTCGACGATCGGCCTGCTGATGGCGCCAGCGCGCGTCGATCGGGTCGCCTCGCTGCTCGCCCGGGTGGATGCGGTCGACTGGGATGCGGTCGAGCGGACTCTCCGCCGGCTGGAGGACGAGGCGCTCACGGTGCTGACCGAGACGAACGCCGACCTGGACCGGCGGACGGTGCGTCGGTCCGCCGACATGCGCTATGTCGGGCAGGGTTCGGAGATCACGGTGGCGCTGCCCGAGGGGCCGTACACCGCGGCGACCCGGCCGGTCGTCGTCGCGGCCTATGAGGAGCTCTACCGGCGGCTCTTCGCGCGCACGCCGCCGGACGTGACGATCCAGTTCGTCAGCCTGCGCGTCTCGGTCGCGGCTCCCGTGCCGGGCGCCGAGTTCGCACTCTCCGGCCGCAGCGCCGCAGGCGATGCGCGCAAGGGCAGCCGCCGCGTCTGGTTCCCCGAGGCCGGCGACTTCGTCGACACTCCCGTCTACGATCGCTACGCCGTGGCGGTCGGCGCCGTCATTGCCGGCCCCGCCGTGTTCGAGGAGAACGAATCGACCCTCATCATCGGTCCGGGCGCGCGGTGCGAAGCGCGTCCCGACGGCAGCCTGGTGGTCGACCTGCCGCAGTGATCGCTTTCCGCGCCTTCGGACGCAGAACGGAGCCACGATGAACAGCCGTTTCGACCCGATCACGCTCGAGCTCATCTGGCGGCGCCTCATCTCGTCGGTGGACGAGGCGGCGGCGGCGCTGGTACGCACCTCCTTCTCGACGCTGGTGCGCGAGTCCTACGATTTCTCCTGCATCATCACCGATGATCGCGGCCGGTCGCTGGTGCAGGCGACCGAGAGCATTCCGTCCTTCATCGGCACCTTGCCGGCGACAGTGAAGCACTTCCTCGCCGAGTACCCGGCCGAGGCGCTCGCGCCGGGCGACGTGCTGATCACCAACGACCTCCATCTCGGGACCGGGCATCTGCCCGACATCACGGTCGCGAAGCCGATCTTCCGCGACGGTCGGCTGGTGGCCTTCTCGGCGAGCACGGCGCACGCGCCGGACATCGGCGGCAAGATCCGCTCGCCCGAGCCGCGCGAGGTGTTCGAGGAAGGCTTCCAGATCCCGCCGATGAAGCTTATGCGGCGCGGCGAGGCCGACGAGACGCTGGTGAAGCTGCTGCGCAAGAACGTCCGTACGCCCGACCTCACCATGGGCGATCTGTGGGCGCAGGTCGTGGCGCTCGACCTGATGGAGGACCGGCTGCACGGCCTGATGGATGCTTACGGCCTGGACGACATCCGGGACCTCGCGGCCGAGATCCAGGGCCGCTGCGAGCGTGCCATGCGGGCCGAGATCGCGAAGCTCCCGGACGGCGTCTATACGAGTTCGCTCCAGACCGACGGGCTGCTCGAGGTGCCGGTGCACATCGCGATGACGTTGACGGTGCGCGGCGACGAGATCGAGATCGACTATGCGGGGACCGATCCCCAGGTCGACCGGGCGATCAACTGCGCCATGTGCTACACCTATGCCATGTCGGTCTACGGGGTGAAGGTCTGCACCAGCCCCAACCTGCCGAACAATGAGGGCGCGTTCCGGCCGATCACGATCCGCGCACCGGAGGGATGCATCGTCAACCCGGTGTTCCCGGCCTCCGGCGGGTCGCGCATGCTGATCGGCCACTATCTGCCGATGCTGGTGTTCGGTTGTCTCGGCAAGGTCGTGCCCGAGCGGGTCATGGCCGCCTGCGGCTCCCCGATGTGGGGAATGAACCAGTCGGGAGTGAACGCGGCGGGCAAGCCCTACGCGAACATGTTCTTCTACAATGGCGGCATGGGGGCGACGCACCGGCGCGACGGGCCGACATGCCTCAGCTGGCCGAGCAACGTGTCGTCGACCTCGATCGAGATCTCCGAGCAGATCGCCCCGTTGCGCTTCCACCACAAGCGGCTTCGTCCCGACAGCGGCGGCGCCGGCAAGCACCGCGGCGGCCTCGGCCAGGAGATCCTGATCGAGAGCCGCTCGGATACGCTCATCGCCGTCTCGTTCCTTGCGGAGCGCACGATCTTCCCCGCCTTCGGGATCGAGGGCGGGGCGCCGGGCGCCTGCGGCGAGCTGCGCATCAACGGCGATGCGGTCGACCCGAAGCGGCAATATGTGCTCCGGCGCGGCGACACCGTCTCCCTCGGCACCCCCGGCGGCGGCGGCCACGGCGACCCGAAGGAGAGGGACCGCGCCGCCTTGGAGCGGGACGTGGCCTACGGCTACGTGACCGACCTCACTCCCTATTCGTAGGTCCGGAGGGGGCTGACGGCCCCGCACCCGGCATCGGGGCGCGGGGGCCGGGCTTCGTCGCGGAAAGCGGGCGCGCCGGCCTACTGTGCCGGCGCCGGAGCACCACCGGTTCCGGCCGCACCGTCGGGAGCAGCCAGCGCACCCGGCCCGATCACTTGGAAGCCGCCCTCGGACGGCGGCGCCTGATGCTGCGGCTGCGGCGCGTCCGGGTACCACGGCCCGTCCGCCCGGCGGGGCGACCCTGCCGATGACCTGCCCGGTCGGGTCGGACACGGAACCGGTCACGTTACCCACGCGGGCACGATTGGCGATTGCCGGCCGATCGGGTCGGCTCCGGGAACCCCTCGGGAATTGACCGGAAACCGCCCGAACTGTGACGGCCATCACTTCAAACGGTAACGCCGAAGGAGAACTTTCCGGAAAGGAAGTAGTGAACTTCGTGGCATAGAAATGGTAGACTATCCGGCACAGAAAGAGAAAGACGCAGGCGGGGAATACGAGGTCCGCTAGTTGTGTTAAGAATGAGATCCTACTGATCTCAAGGCCAGAGACTCTCGTGACAGCATGGGCCATTTGGGCCCCGCCGTCGTCGGCGGACAATGCGGGAGGAGTGAGATGGCTTTTCTGGATCTGCTGACCCCACGGACGGATGCCGGCGCCGCCCCGGACTTTCCCGGCCGCACGATCAGGCGCGGCTCGGACAATGTCGCCGCGGTCACGGCCATCCAGCACCGGCTCAACCTGTTGGGCTGCGGTGTCCTGGAGGAGGACGGCATCTTCGGCCACAGGACCGCCGCGGCGGTCCGCCTGTGCCAGGCGCGTTCGACCGATCCCGACGGTCTGCCGCTGAAGGTCGATGGCGAGGTCGGCCCGCTGACCTGGGCCGCGCTTTTCGGCATCGGGACCGTCGAGCCCGTCGGCACGGCGCCGGACGCGCTTCTCGCGGCGGTCCTGGAGATCGCCGCATCCCAGGTCGGCGTGCAGGAAGACCCGCCCGGTTCGAACCGCGGCCCGGAGGTCGACGAGTATCTGCGCTGCACCGGGCTGAATCCGACCCTGGGCAACTTCGCCTGGTGCTGCGCCTTCGTGTACTGGTGTTTCGACCAGGCCGCCGCGCGCGCCGGGCACTCGAACCCGATGGTGCGCACCGCCGGCGTCATGAACCATTGGCGTCTGGCCGGGCAGCGAGGCACCCGGCGCATCACCGCAGCTGAAGCCGCGGCCGAACCGGCCCTGGTCCGGCCCGGCAGCATCTTCATCATCAGCACGGGCGGCGGCAAAGGCCACACCGGACTGGTCGAGCGGATGCAGAACGGCAAGCTCGTCACGATCGAAGGCAACACCAGCGACGGCGGCTCGCGCGAGGGCATCGGCGTGTTCCGTCGCGACCGGCGCACGATCGGCAGCATCAACACGGGCTTCATCGATTACGGACGCGCCGCCGCTTAGGCGCGTCCGCGCGGCTCCTCCGATGCCGGCCGCCGATCGAGCGTGGCCCTGCCGCCTGCGGAAGGCGGCTCCGGCACCGCCGCACGGCCGACCGCATCCCGTGTCCTGAGCCGACGGACTTTCGCTCCGGCACGCGACGGGGTCCCGACCGGCCGCAGGTGCAAGCGGCCCAAGAAGCGTCCGAAGGAAGGAATCCTTCGTGTGAATCGCAACCCGGACCCTGAACGGCAGTTGGAGTCAGCCCCGGAACGGGCCGCTGACGCCCCTGCCACAGACAGGAGCAGCAGTCATGCCGAAAGACCATTCCGCCGATGCGATGCAGGCTCTGGTGGCCAAGCTCTACGGCACGATCACCGGGAACGACGGCAACATCAAGATGCCGCGGAACAAGTTCGTCACCTGGTTCCTTCCCGGAATTCCGTTTCTCCCGGAGGATTTCCTGTTCTGCTCGAAGGGGCTGATCGGCGAAGACGCCGAGGGGACGCGCGAGCGCTATCACCACGCGTTCGTCCTCTCGAAGCTGTTCGACTTGGTTCCCGACGTGAACAGGGAGGTGCTCGACGACGAGATGCAGCAGTCGATCTTCACCTCCACGCAGGACACGATCAGCTCCGTCTACCGGGACGTGCTGAAATACAGCAAGGTCCTGAACCTGGAGCTCTCCGAGAACGAAAAGGAGAAGCTACAGCGGTTCCGCAACCTCCTCACGGTGACGAAGGAAGTCGAGGACATCATCACGGAGGAGAAGAAGCAGGTCACCGAGCCCGGCCCGCTGACCCTCGCCTACACCGCCAAAATGAACGACTACATCGATGCGGCGGACGAGTACATGAACCTCCTGATCGACGCCCAGAGCGCCCAGGGCAATGACCCCGAGGCGGTCCGCCGGGTCGCGGCCTTCGCCAACAAGGCGAAGTTCCTGCGCAGGAAAATGGAAGCCGCCGAAATGGCCTGGGTGTCGCAGGGGTATCGGAACGAATACGAGGAGATAAACGCCTATATCGACCAGGTCACGCAGAAGAGCATGGTGCTCTACAAGCAGGACCTGCTGCGGAAATTCGCCAACGGCCTGCTGACGAGCCCCATGGAGGGGACGGCGGGCGACTTCTACTATACCACCGTCATCCCCGGCAGCTTCGCGACCAGCCCGGGCTGGAACCGCTTCACCTACTACGAGGGCGACTACGAGACGCACTTCAACAAGAGCACGAGCCAATGGTCGGCCGGCGGGGGCCTCCATGTCGGCCTGTTCTCGATTGCCGGCGGCGCGTCGGGCTCCAAGGTGACCGAGGCAACCGACCAGAAGGCATCGAATTTCCGCGCCGAGCTGGAATTCACCCAGGTCCCGATCTGCCGGCCGTGGTTCGACCCCGGGTTCTTCACGATGCGCGGCTGGACCCTCGACAAGCTCTGGGATCTCAATTTCGACAAGAGCGTCTCCGACGGCGGCGAGGGGCAGCCCGAGGGGAAGCCCGACGGTCGGCTGGTCGCCTATCCCATCACCGCCCTGTTCGTGCGCAACGTCAAGATCGCCTCGAGCGAGTCGCAGAGCCAGGCGGAGTATGCCAGCAGCCAGATCAAGGCCGGCGGCGCGGTCGGCTACGGACCGTTCCGGGTGGGCGGATCCTATTCGCACGGCAGCGAGAAGCGCGACCTGACGTTCCACGCCGCCGGCGGGGCGATCGAGATCCCCGGCCTGCAGCTGATCGGCTTCATCAACAACATCGTGCCGAGGTCGCCTAACCCGAATCCGGAGATCGAGCCGGACCAGTATGTGGGCGGTGAATGACGCACGCCGCGGGGAGAGCGTCACGCTCTCCCCGACCCCTTGCATACGAACGGGAGGACCGCGCGATGACGCAGGCCATTGACGGCCGTCTCGCTCTGGCGCTGGCAGTCAAACTCCGGAAGCTCTTCGAGACGGAAGAGAAGTTCCTGTCGTTCCCGGCCGGGATCGCCTTCACGGACAGCTATCTGGAGTTCATGAGGGATCCCTCGAGGACGGCCCTGAGCGCCCAGGAGCAGCTCAATTACAAGGCCGATTTCTCGCGCCTCGCCAACATCATCCCGAACGACGGGCCGATCTTCCTGCAGGAAGCGGACCGGTTCCTCTGGGACGAGCTTGAGGAGGTGCTGACCCAGTGCAGCTTCGCCGAAGTCACGCTCAGCGAGCAGGAGGAGGGCTTGCTGCGCGAAGCCATCGATTTCCTGACGGACGAGAAGACGACCGAGGACGGCATGCAGGTCCCGGTCAACTCCGCTCCCGTGACAGCGTACTATCAGTACAAGACGCTCTATGACGAGGCGCAGCGGGCCTATCTGGACGAGAAGCTGAGCGCCGGCTTCGCCACCGGCCCGGCGGCGGAGCAGTGGCCCGGCCGGGAGGCGCTTCTGCTGGAGGAGATCAAGCGGCGGGAACAGGACTGGATCAATCTCGGCTTCAAGAACCAAGTCGAGGACTATCAGGCGATCAAGAATAATCTCGAGTCCAGGAAATACCTGAACCGCTACCGCCAGGCCTATCTGGACGAACTCGAAATCTCCGAGCTCGCCGATCTGAACGGCCTCGGGATCGGCTTCTACACGACCTTCTTCAGCCCGCTCGACGCCTTCGACCCGACCCTGCCCTGGACCAGCGTGACGCTGACCAAGGCGGAGATCGACGCGCTGCTCGCGGATGCCCCCGCCGAGCTCAAGACGCTCTTCGGGGCCGGCGAGCACGGCGCGCAGGTCGAGGAGGCCTCGTTCGAATACAGCAACGTCGTTCTGATCCGGCCCTGGCTGAAGCCGGAGTTCTTCGGGGCACGCTTCTGGCGGCTGCCGTCCGAGACGATCGTCTCGGACGGGAACACCCCGCGGCAGGGCCGCCTTCCGGCCTACATCACCAGCATGATCGTGCTGCGCAAGCTGCGCATCACCCGACGGCGCGATGCCGCCGGACCGCCGGTCGTTGCACCGGCGCCGCCGGTGATCGTCCGGGACCATCGGCAAAGCCCGACAACCCCGGCGCGCGTCCGGGATCATCGGACGCGCCCGACGACCACCGTGCGCGTCCGGGATCACCGGACGGGCTCGACAACCGCCGTGCGCGTCCACGATCGCCGTGCCGCCGCGGCGGCGCTGGCGGCCAGCCCGGCGGTGCTCCGCGCCGCCACGGTCGCGCCGGCGCCCGAGCGGCCGTCCGCCTCCGTGCCGGCGAGCCCGGGCATGATCGCGTCGCCGACCAAGACATCGTTCCTTCGCGTGGCGATGCCGGTGCAAACCGGCGAAGCGCCGCCGGACGACGCAGCACTTCAGGTGGCACTGCAGGGCCGGGCCCTCTACGGCGCGATCAAGCATGACGGGCTGACGATCAAGCGGCTTCCCGCGCAGGCGATCCTGCCGCCGCCGAGGTCGGCATCGGCCGACCCGCAGCTCGTCACCGAGGACATCGACCTGCAGGGCGTGCGCGTCCTGGCCTATGTCTGCAAGCGTGTCCCGAAATCGCCTGATCCCGACCCGGCGCTCCGGTGGTAGGGGCGGCCGGGCAGGCGGGCACGTGGCGCCGGCCGCATGGGCACGCCGAGACGGTGACCCGGGCGGCAGCGATGCTTACCCGGGCGGCGGCGGGGGCAGTCTGAAAGCGGAAGACGCAGGGCCGAAGGCGCGGCACATGAGGAGCGACGGAAACGGGGCTCCTCCATCTACGGCCGGGTCCGGCCCGCCTCGTCGGCAGGCCGCATCGGGAAGCGGCGGTCCAAGCCTATGGCCCGCACGGCAGCGCTTCGGTTCCGCCACCGGGATAGCGACCGCTTCCGGCCGTTCTCCGGCATCTCGATCCCTTCTTCATCAGGTCTGCGGTTCTGACCCATCGAGATATCGACGGTTCTCGGCGTGGGGTCGTCTTGATCCCTTCTTCATCAGGTCTGCGGTTCTGACGAACAAGAATGAGAACGTGCGCGTGAATGACGCGTCTTGATCCCTTCTTCATCAGGTCTGCGGTTCTGACGAGAAACAATGACTACCCTTTCGACGTATAGGTCTTGATCCCTTCTTCATCAGGTCTGCGGTTCTGACACATTATTGTAGAGGAGGATGGATTTTACAAAATCGTCTTGATCCCTTCTTCATCAGGTCTGCGGTTCTGACAGAAGGGCCGAGTGAACTTTGTGGGTGGCCCGAAGGTCTTGATCCCTTCTTCATCAGGTCTGCGGTTCTGACTAATGAGAGAGGGTACAATGAACGTGTTTCTCACAGTCTTGATCCCTTCTTCATCAGGTCTGCGGTTCTGACTCAAGCCCGTCGATAGCAATCGCCATAAAGTGCGGTCTTGATCCCTTCTTCATCAGGTCTGCGGT
>CAZVAR010000020.1:0-31953 GCA_964625225.1 uncultured Alphaproteobacteria bacterium
CAGGGTCGCGCGCCATCACGGAATCGATCTCTCGGTCGAGCGGCTGCTGCACGACTACGCGGTCGGTGACGAGCCGGTCACCCCCGAGCGGCTGGTCCGCATGGCTCGCGATGCCGGCCTGCGCGCAAGGCATCTGCGCCTGCGGCGGCGCGATCTCGAATGCGCCGGCGATGCCTATCCGTTCCCGATCCGCCTGACCAACGGGAACTGGGTGGTTCTGCTGGCGAGCCGGGAGCGCGCCGGCGAGACCGAGTTCCTCGTTTCCGACCCGCTCGCCGAGGTCGACGAGCCGTTCGTGGTCACCGAAGCGGCGCTGGCCGACCGTTGGGACGGCCACGCTCTGCTGATGAAGCGGGCCCGCCGGATCGGTGATCCGGACCAACCGTTCGGCGTTCTGTGGTTCTTCCCGGAGCTGCTGCGCCAGCGCCGCCTGCTGTTGGACGTCGCCTTGGCCGTGGTCTTCCTTTACGGAATCGGGCTGGCCACGCCGATCTTCTTCCAGATCGTCATCGACAAGGTCCTCGTCCATCAGACCTATACGACGCTCACGGTGTTGAGCATCGGGATCGTCCTGGCGCTGCTGTTCGATGCCGCCTTCACCTTCCTGCGTCGCTATCTGTTGCTGTACGCCACCAATCGGATCGAGATCCGGGTGGCCACGCGGACCTTCCGACATCTGTTGAGCCTACCCGTCGGCTTCTTCGAAAGCGCGCCGGCGGGAGTATTGGTCAAGCATATGCAGCAGGGGACCCGCATCCGCGAGTTCCTCACGGGGCGGCTCTTTCTGACCCTACTCGATGCCCTGTCCCTGTTCGTCTTCGTTCCCGTCCTGCTGCTCTACAGCCTGCCGCTGACGCTGATCGTCCTCGGCTTCACGGTGTTCATCGCGGCGACCGTCGGTCTCCTCATCGGCCCATTCCGCCGTCGCCTGCGGACCCTCTACGAGGCGGAAGCCGAACGGCAGGGCCTGCTGGTGGAGAGCATCAGCGGAATGCGGACGATCAAGTCGATGGCGATGGAACCCCTGCAGGGGCAGCGCTGGGACGACCGGTCGGCGGAGGGCGTGCGAGCGCGGTTCGACGTCGAGAAGGTGTCCAGCGTGGCACAGGCGGCTACGGGCCTTCTGGAGAAGCTGATGGTCGTCGCGATCATCGCCTTCGGCACCCTGCTGGTGTTCGACGGCGCCCTGACCGTCGGCGCGCTGGTGGCCTTCAACATGCTCGCCGGCCGGGTGTCGGGTCCGCTGGTTCAGATCGTCACCATGGTGCACGAGTATCAGGAGGTGGCGCTCTCGGTGCGGATGCTGGGCGAGGTCATGAACCGCCGTCCGGAGCGCGACGGACGCGCCCGCGGCGTCCGGCTGCCGGTGACCGGACGGATCGAGTTCGAGAATGTGAGCTTCCGCTACGGCGCCGAGGGGGCGCCGGCGCTCGACGACGTGTCCTTCACGGTGCCGGCGGGCTCGATCCTCGGCATCGTCGGCCGCAGCGGATCGGGAAAGACCACCATCACCCGGCTGATCCAGGGCCTGTACCCGGTCCAGTACGGGGTCGTCCGCCTCGACGGCATCGATCTGCGCGAGATCGATCTGGTCCATCTGCGCCGGAACATGGGTGTGGTGCTCCAGGAAAGCTTTCTGTTCCGCGGTACGGTGCGCGAGAACATCGCGGGGCCGCGCCCGGACGCCAGCTTCGAGGAGGTCATCGCCGCTGCACGCCTCGCCGGCGCCGAAGAGTTCATCGAGCGGCTGCCGCGCGGGTTCGATACGTTCCTCGAGGAAAAGGCGGAGAACCTGTCGGGCGGGCAGCGGCAACGGCTGGCCATCGCGCGCGCCCTGATCCTGCAGCCGCGGCTGCTCATTCTCGACGAGGCGACGAGCGCACTCGATCCCGAGAGCGAACTGATCGTCCGACAGAATCTCCGCCGGATCGCGCAGGGACGGACCGTGATCGTGGTCTCGCACCGGCTCTCCACGCTCGCCGACGCGGACGCCATCCTCGTGCTCGACCGCGGCCGCATCGTCGACATGGGGCGGCATGGCGACCTGCTGTCGCGCTGCACCGTCTACCGGCACCTCTGGAATCAGCAGACGAAGCGGGTCGCGTGACCGAAGACCTCGAACGCCCCGAGCCGGCCAATGACTCGGCACCGTCCGACCAGGCGGAGCCGAAGCCTCCCGTGCCGCTGGGAAAGCGGCCCCGGCGCCCGCCCGCGCTGATCGCCTTTCAGGCCGACGCGCTGGAAATCGAGGAGCAGGAGCCGCCCGGACCCGCGCGCTACGCCCTCTACGGCATCATCGGCTTCATCATTGCGGCGGTGCTCTGGGCCGCCCTGTCCGAGGTGGATCAGGTCGTCACGGCCCAAGGCCGCCTCGTCACCAAGGAGGCGAACCTGGTCGTGCAGCCGCTGGAGACCTCGGTCATCCGCAGCGTCGACGTCGCTCCCGGCGATGTCGTCACCGCCGGCACCGCGCTCGCCACCCTCGATCCGACGGTCTCGGCGGCCGACGTGGACCAGCTCGAAGCACGGCGGATCGGCCTCACGGCGCGCGTCGAGCGCCTGACCGCCGAGGTCGAGGGCAAGGCATATCGTCCATCCCCGGGCAGCGGACCCGATGCCGCGCTGCAGTCGGAGATCCACCGCCAGCGCCGCGCCCATTACGACGCCCAGCTTCGCAAGTTCGATCAGGACCTCGCGGAACTCGAGGCGAGCATGGCGACCAACCGAACCGACCAGAAGATCCTGGTCGACCGGCTGGCCGTCCTGAAGGAAATCGAGGGTATGCGCGCCGAGCTGCTGGCCAGGCAGACCGGATCGAAGCTGAACCTTCTCGAAGCCCGCCATCTCCGCCTGGAGCTCGACGGCGCGCTGGCGCATCTGCGCCAGCAGGAGAAGGAACAGCATCACCGCGCCCAGGCCCTGGAGGCCGAGCGCGACGCCTTCATCGAGGATTTCCGCCGGGCGGCCCTGGAGGAACTGGCCGAGGTCCGGGCCGAGCGTGACCGTATCGTCGAGGAACTGGAGAAGGCCCGGTTCCGACAGCAGATGGTCTACCTGACGGCACCGGCCGATGCGGTGGTGCTCGACGTTGCGGAACGGTCGGTCGGGTCCGTGGTCCGCGAGGCCGAGCCGCTGGTCACGCTGGTCCCGCTCGCCGCGCCCCTGGAAGCGGAGGTGGCCATCGACGCGTCCGATATCGGGCAGGTGGTGGCTGGGCAGACCGCCAGGATCAAGCTGAACGCGTACCCGTTCCAGAAACACGGGACGGCCGAGGGCATCGTCCGGATGGTCAGCGGCGACGCCTTCGCACCGCAGGGCGAGACGATGCGCCCGCCCTTCTATCGCGCCCGGGTGGAAGTTACCGACATAGCCTTGCGCAACCTGCCGGAGACCTTCCGCATTCTGCCGGGCATGACCTTGAGCGCGGAGATCCTGACCGGCCGGCGCACGGTGCTCTCATACTTCCTCTATCCGCTGATCCGCGGTTTGGACGAGAGCGTGCGCGAGCCCTGAGCCCGCCTCGCGGTCCGGCCCTGCAGTCCCGCCCTGCGGCCCGGCCCGGGGCGGCGGCAGTGGCAGCCCTGGCGGTCCGTGCTCAACCCTCACCCCGGCACGGACATCCGATCACCGGCCGCCGGCCCCTGCGCCTTCGCACTTGAAGGCGGCTTCGCACTTGAAGAAGGCGGCAATGTGTTCCGATACTGCCGCGCATCCCACCGCCGATAGCGAGAGCTGAATCCCGCCATGCCCGACAACGTGCCCTCCAACAAGATCAGCGGCCGCAGCGCCTTCATCGAGATCCTGAAGAGCGAAGGCGTCACGCAGATGTTCGGCAATCCCGGCACGACCGAGCTGCCGATCATGCACGCGCTGACCGATCATCCCGACATGGGCTACGTGCTCGGCCTGCAGGAATCGCTCGTCATCGCCATGGCCGACGGCTATGCACGCGCCTCGGGCCAGCTCCCGGCATGCAACGTCCATGTGGCGCCCGGGCTGGGCAATGCCATGGGCACGCTCTACACGGCCTACGTTTCCGGCACGCCGATGATCGTGACGGCGGGCCAGCAGGAGCAGGGGCACGGACTGACCGAACCGCTGCTCTACGCGCCGCTGGTGCCGATGGCGACCCCGGTGTCCAAATGGGCGACTGAGGTGACGCGGCTCGCCGACCTCCCGCGCATCATGCGCCGCGCCGCCAAGGTCGCCCTGACGCCGCCGACCGGGCCGGTCTTCATCTCCCTGCCCGGCGACATTCTCAACGATTTCGGCGCGATCGAGCTCGGCGAGCCGACGCGGGTCGAGGCGGCCGCCAGGCCGTCGGACGCGACCCTGCGCAAGCTCGCCGAGCGGATGCTGGCCGCGGAGAAGCCGGTGATCCTGGCCGGACACGAGATCGTCACCAGCGACGCCTTCGACGAGGCGGCGCAGTTCGCCGAGGCGCTCGGTGCGCCGGTCTATCAGCAGACGGTGGTGACGGGAGCGCATTTCCCCTCCGAGCACCCCCTGTTCCTGGGCCAGCTGTCGCGCGAGCAGAGACGCGTGCGCGAGCTGCTGACTCCCTTCGACATGCTGATCTGCATCGGCGCCGACGTGCTGCGCATGTCGGTCTACAGCGAGGTCGACCCGCTGCCGCCGCACATGAAGATCATCCAGCTCGGCCTGCGCGACTGGGAGATGGGTAAGAACTACCCGGCCGAGCTCGCCGTCCGCGCCGACGTCAAGGAGACGCTGCGGGTCCTGACGCCGCTGATCGCCGAGATGGGCGGCGAGGCCCGACGGGAGCGGGCCCGCGCGACGCTGGCGGCGGTGGCGCCCAACAACTGGTCCGCCGTCCGCGAGGCGCGGCGCAGGGCCGCGGCGGCAAAGGCCGACGCGCGGCCGATCGACCCCGACTGGCTGATGATGCGCCTGTGCGAGATGCTGCCGCAGGACGCCATCGTCGTCGACGAAGGCCTGACGACGGCCGCAAGTCTCAACGTCTATCTGCCCTACCGCGACCGCTATTCCTACTTCGGCAATGCCAGCGGCGGCATCGGCTGGGGCATCGCCGCGGCCGTCGGTGTGCAGCTCGCCCAGCCGTCGCGCCGGGTCGTCGCGGTGATCGGTGACGGCAGCGCGATGTACAGCATTCAGGCGCTCTGGAGCGCGGCCAACAAGAAGCTGCCGGTCGTCTTCGTCCTCTGCAACAATGGCGGCTACCGGATCATCAAGCAGCGCCTGAAGGCCTGGCACGGCAACGAGACCTTCATCGGCATGGACTTCCAGGAGCCGGGCATCGACGCGACCAGCATCGCCCGGGGGTTCGGCATGGCGGCCTACCGCGTCGAGGACGCCGCCTCGTTCGATGCGCGCTTCGGCGAGGCGCTGGCCGGCTCCGAGCCGGTTCTGCTGGAGGTCATGGTGGAAGGGTCGGTCTGACGCGGCCGTCCCGGCGGACACATTCAGGACGGAGCGGCCGATGCCACGCTTCTGCGCCAATATCAGCCTGATGTTCACCGAGGTCCCGATGCTGGACCGCCCGGCCGCCGCAAGGCGAGCCGGGTTCACCGGGGTGGAGATATTGTCACCGTTCGACTTTCCGGCGGAGGATTGGGCGCGCGCCTGCCGCGCCGCCGGGGTCACGGTAGCAAACTTCAACGCACCGATCGGCGACCGCGACAAAGGCGAACTCGGGCTGGCCGGACTGCCCGGCCGGACCGACGAGTTCCGCGCCAGCATCGCCCTCGCGCTCCGCTATGCCGAGGCGATGGGGGCGGAACGGGTGACCGTGCACGCGGGAACCGTGCCGGCCGGCGCGCGGCGCGAGGACTGCCTGGCCGTTCTGCCGGAGAACCTCGCCTGGGCGGCCGACCGCTTCGGGGAGGCCGGCGTCGTTTGCATGACCGAGGCACTGAACAGCACGGACCGGCCCGGCGCCCTCCTGCACCGGACCCGTGACGCGCTCGACGCGGTGCGCCGGGCCGGCCACCCCAACCTGAAGATCGAGGCCGACATCTACCACATGGCCGTGATGGGCGAGGACATCCCGGCCATCCTGCGCGACGAGCGTGCCGACATCGCTCACGTTCAGTTCGCCGACGTTCCCGGCCGGAACGAGCCCGGCACGGGCGCGGTCGATTTCCCCGGGATCTTCCGGACACTCGACGCGATCGGCTTCGACGGCTGGGCCAGCGCCGAATATGTCCCGCGTGGCCGGACCGAGGACGGTCTGGGCTGGTACGCTCCGTGGCGGATGGCCTGACCGGCACCGGAGAGGGCCTCGCGCCGAGCGTTATCCTGCCAGGATTTCCGGGGGTGCTTCCGTCGGATCGAGGACCGCCGATCGCGCGGGCACGATGCCCGCGCGGGGGCAGTTAGCGTATCGCAGCAACGACAGTGGAAAGGCGGACAACCGTGCCGGGACCCTTCGACGGACTTCGCGTGGTCGATCTGACGACGGTCATCGTCGGACCTTATACGAGCCAATTCCTCGGCGACATGGGTGCCGACGTGGTCAAGGTCGAGCCGCCCGAGGGCGACATGTCCCGCCTGACCGGGCCGTCGCGGCACCCGGGAATGACCTCGCACTGGATGCAGACCAACCGTAACAAGCGCAGCATCGTGCTGGATCTCAAGTCGCCGGCCGGGGCCGAGGCCATGCGGCGGCTGCTGCGGACGGCGGACGTGTTCGTCCACAATATGCGGCCGGAGCCGCTTGAGCGGCTCGGCCTCGACTATCCGCGGGTACGCGAGATCCGGCCGGATATCGTCTTCTGCAACATCTGGGGCTTCGGGCGACGGGGCCGCTATGCGGGGCGGGCAGCGTTCGACGACGTGATCCAGGGGGCCTCCGGCCTCGCAGCGCTGGAGGGCTTCGGCGGCAAGCCCGCGAAATACGTGCCGATGCTGATCGCCGACAAGACGACGGCGCTGTTCGCCGCCTTCGGCATCGCGAGCGCCCTCTACCATCGCCGCGCGACCGGCGAAGGCCAGGAGGTCGAGGTGCCGATGTTCGAGAGCATGGTGTCGTTCACCATGCTCGAGCATCTTTGGGGGGAAAGCTTCGTGCCGCCGCTCGCGCCGCCCGGCTCCGAGCGCCATGCGACGCCCGAGCGCTGGCCCTATGCGACCTCCGATGGCTACATCTGCATTCTGCCGTCGAGCGACAAGCACTGGCAGGCGGTGTTCGAGGCCGCGGACCGCATGGACCTGCGCGACGATCCGCGCTTCGCGAACCGCCGGACACGCATGGCCCATCGGCGCGAGGTGATGGCGGTCCTGGAGGAGATCATCAAAGACCGCCCGACCGCCTACTGGGCCGAGACGCTGGCCGCTGCCGGGGTGCCTTGCATGCCGATCGCCAGCCTGGAGCAGGTCGTGGCCGACCCGCACCTGCGCGAGGTCGGGTTCTGGCACGAGATGGAGCATCCGAGCGAAGGCCGCATCCGCCTGATGAACTCGCCGATCGGCCTCTCCGCCTCTCCGCCGTCCATCAATCGCCCCCCACCGCGCCTCGGCGAGCATACGCGCGACCTGCTCGCCGAGCTCGGTTATGCCCCCCAGGAGATCGAGGCCATGCTGGCGTCCGGTGCTGCACGGGCGGAGGAGCGATAGGGGTCCGCATTCGAGCCGGCGACGATCGGACACTCAGATGCCACCGAGACGCCCCGAGCCGCCGGCACCGGCCCGACGCAGCGATCCGAGCCGTGATCCTCGTTCGCGAGGACTACCCGGGAGGAGAGGCTGCCGGTCAGACTTCCAGGATGCGCCTGCGTAGACGGACCAGCACCCAGTCGGGCAACCAGCAACGGACCAAGTCCCTCACAACCCGATCCCGCGGGCGGCCGCTCAGGACCAGGTTGATCCACCGGCGAAAGCGGAGGTCTAGCGGGAGGATGCCGAGCTGGGAGCGCATCAGACCGCTGACGTCGATCGGGTGGTCGTGCACGCTGGGCAGCAGGATGTCGGGCTCGAGGTAGGACGGCCGGTCCGGCGGCGCGATGCAGCGCGGAAAGCCGTCACCGGACAGGGCATGCCGGTACACCTCCTCCAATGCGGCTTGCCAGCCGCTCCCGGTATGCGCCTTCAGGATTCCCGCACGCGTGGCCGCGCCCAGGCCGGTCCGCAGCGCCGGATCGCTCGCCAGTCGCGACAGCGTGGAGGTGTAGTCGTCGAGCCCACGCGTCCAGATCATGGTCCCGGCGAGCCCGGGCATGTCCGCACCGAGAATCGCCGACGCTTCCGAGTAGGGAAAACGGGTCACGAGCGGCGTTTCGTAGCATCCGGCTTCGAGGAGCGAGGTGGTCGACACGAAGGGGAACGAATCGACGTAGATGTCCGCTGCCTGATAGAAGAGGTCGGTATCGGCACGCTCCTGGTGCACGATGATCCTGCCATGCGCGGCCTGAACGGCGTCCGACCAATCCGGCCGATCGCCGGCGCCGACCACGACCAGGATCGCCTCCGGGTTCTGCCGCAGAAACGGCAGGTGCGCTTCTGCGTAGCTGACACCGCCGACCGTCCTGTATTTCACGCCTCTTGCGACCGAAAGGAGGACGGTTGCGTTCTCCGGGAGACGAAGCCGATTCTTCGCGTCGGCCCGGGAGAGTGTTCGCTCCGGGGGGTCGAGGATGATCGGGAGCACCGCGTTGCGACCCGGTTCGATGCCGCGACGCGTCCGGGCGAGATGCAGGCCCGACTCCCGCAGACTGGCGACGACATCGCTGATTCCGACGCCGAGCCAGAAGAGGTGGTCGGAGTGGTTCAGATAGATCACTTTCGGCCGCCGGCCGGGGTCGGCGAGAGCGAGCAGCGGGACCACATCGCGGTTGCCGATGTGCAGCACGACCACGTCCGCAGCCGCAGCCAGGCTGCGCAGCCTCCGGGCCCAGGTCAGCACCCCGCCGACGGCCTCGTTGACCCGGTGGATGCGGCCTCCGCTGGCATGCACGGCCTCCACCAGCTCACGCGGAACGGCGTGACGCTGGCGCGTCAGCGCCACCGAATGGATCCGCCCGCTGTCCTGGCGGATCCAGCGCCAGATCATTCGCGACAAGCCGCCGATCGGCTTCACCAGCGTCGCGACATGGAGCACGCGGAGGGGCTCGGTCTCGCCCGCATGCGCCGGCGTCGGCGGACCGCCCGGTATCGCCTCCTCGCCGATGCGCACCACCAGGCGCTCGAGCTCGGAGCTGGCGAACAGCCCGCAATGATTGCTGACGGCAAAGAGCGCGGCCATCTCGACATAGGCCGCGGCCGCGGCCGGCCTGCCGGCTTCGTGGCAACGCCGCGCCAGCGCAACCAGCTCGCGGAAGCCGCCGAAGCTGCGCTCGATGCTCCGAATGCCGTTCTGGCGCCACGAGGTCAGGATATGGTCCACCTGCTCCTCCACGTTGGGCCCCCTGTCCATAACGGCGACCGAGTGCCTTTCGATGCGCGGCATCGTCCTCGGAACCTCCATCATCCTCCGGCGCCGAATAACCCGCTCTCCCGCAAGTTCTGCAGCCTGACCTTCCGTACCTTGTGCAGCCCGGCGCGCGCCGCCCGCGGTACGATGCTCGGCACCAGCGTTGCGATCTCCCACTTCCGACGCAGATGCTGCGGCAATGGCGGGTCGAGCGTCGCGAGCCGCTTCAGGACCTTGCGTCTGCCGCCGTAAGCCCATTCGTGCCGCAACAGGATCTCGGCCGCGCGAACGAAGCGGTCGAACGTTTCGGCGCGTGCCGCCGGAGAGAGGCGGTCGCCATAGCGGCCCAGCGCCCGGCCGAGCACCTCGGTCAGACCCGCGTAAGTATGGACCGACCGGGTCAGCCGGAACGGCGACGTGGTCCGGTACCAGGCGAGCGGTGCGCCGCAGCAGGCGAAACGGCCGCCGCGCGCCGCGATCTCGCACCAGAGCGCGTAATCCTCGGCATAGTAGGCTCCGTCCGGCTGCATGCCGCTGTCGAGATAAGCCCGACGGCGGACCGCGACCGTCGAGGTCGGGACGAAGCTTCCGCGCGTCAGCAGACGCGTCAGCGGATCGCTCACTTCGATGAAGGCGTCGGGCGGGGCCTCGACACCGTACCGGCCGAGATAATCGTCCGTCGCGCCTTCGACGAGCCAGTTCCCGAAGCAGATGTCGATCTCCGGACGGGCGAGCATGAAGCCGACCTGCCGCTCCAGCCGATCAGCCATGGCCCGGTCATCGGCGTCCAGGAGCAGGATGAGGTCGCTCCGGGCGGCCCGCACGCCTGCGTTGCGAGCGGAGGCCGGGCCTCCGTTGTCCTGCAGCAACTGGCGAACGGGCGCACCGTAAGCCTCCACGATCCCGCCCGTCGCATCGGTCGAGCCGTCATTGACGACGATGATCTCGAAGGGCCAGCGGCACTCCTGCTCGAGGATCGAGTCCAATGCCTCGGCGATGTAGGCCGCCGCGTTGAAGGCCGGAACGACGAGGGAGAAGACCGGATCACTCATCAGACCAACGTCACCCCCGCTTCGCGGCGCAGCGCCGTCCGGCGCGCCGAAGGGTCGATAGGATGCGGTGCCGTGCCCGCCGCGCGTGTTCGGGATCGCAGCTTCGGATATCGCCGATGCCGGAGCGGCCGCGCGGCCGCCGCCATGACGCGGATTCACCGTATGCCTGCCAACTCCGACATGCGTTAACTTACACTCCCGGCGCAGACCGAAGAATTCGCCCGTTATTACCTACCCGCAAGATGCCTTGTGACACCGAGGACGATACACGACGTCATACAAAGCATTATGGCGTTACCAAAAAAGACGTGTCCGCACCGTTGTATCGACCGGACGACCTAGCGGGCTATTCCACCGAACGTCCGAATTGAGGAGACGTACGCGCGGCGCCTAGCGTGCCGGTGTTCGTCGCGGCTCCGGCACCGGGGATTCCTCGGGGCGGCCGGTCGCTCGGGCACCCGCAAGACCATTGCGGACACCGGGAGGCGCTAGGAGATGGGGACGCCACCGCTTGCTACGTATCTGCTGAATGCCTTCCTCCTGGCCGTCGTGATCATCCAACTGCTGCACGGCAGCGCCGGAAAGATCGGCCTCATCGATGTACCGAAGGGACGGAAGCTCCATGACGGCGCCGTTCCTCTTACCGGCGGCATCGCCATGTTTGCCGCCTTTCTCGTGCCGGCCGTGAACCTCCAGTTCGCGCTCGGGATTCATTGGCAATTGCTGGTCGGCCTCTCGCTCCTGGTCGGCCTCGGCGTCCTCGACGACATCTTCAACGTCAATCCGTGGCTGAAGCTGAGCGGGCAGACGGCGGCGGCACTCGTCATGGTGCTGCCGGAAGCAACGTTCATCGGACCGGCGCAACTGATCGGCATCACCCATCCGGAGCCGACGCTGATCGCCCTCCCCTTCACGGTCTTCTTCGTCGTCGGAATCATCAATGCCTACAACATGATCGACGGCCTGGACGGCCTCGCCGGCGGTGCCGCCGCAACGGCACTGGTCTGGATGATCGTCGCCGGCTGGCTGGCGGGACCGGCCGCGAGTGTCGTGGAGCCGTTACTCGTGCTGTTCGCGGTCCTCGGATTTCTGATCTTCAACCTGCGCCATCGCTGGCGCCCCCGGGCCGCCGTCTTCATGGGCGACGCCGGAAGCATGATGCTCGGCGGGGCGATCGCCTTCTTCACCGTCAATCTTGCCGCGAACGGGACAGGAGACGCCCCGCCGCCCGCCGCGCTGTTATGGTTCTTCGCCCTTCCCGCGTTCGACACGCTGCTGCTGATCGGGCGCCGTATCGCCGACGGCAGAAGCCCGCTCGTCGGCGACCGCCGTCACCTCCACCATCTCCTGCTGGAGGCAGGCGTGCCGCCCGAGCAGGCGACCGCACTCGTCGTCGCGGCCTCCGGCCTGCTCGGTGCGATCGGCTTTCTCGGCTGGCGGATCGGGACCGCACCGGATGTGCTGTTCTTCGGCCTCACGGTGCCCTTCGCCCTTCACTTCTACTTTGTCTGCCACGGCTGGAAGCGATTGCGCCTTTGGGTCTCGCGGAGGGCGGGGCCGCTTGCGAGCCTGGCCACCGACGGGTTCAACCGCATCGAGGATCGGGCGGCGTGAATGCGTCGGCCAGCGGTCGGCACGAAGTCGATCGAGGCGTATCCGTTGTCGTTACCATGCCGCCGATCGCATCTTCTGCAAGTCAGATGCCGCCGTCATGGAAACTACACCAGCTCCATCCGGATATGTTCGGATTTATATCCGACTTACATTCAAGATTTAGTCCTTTCGGTGGATATATTTACTTACAAATCACGATCCACCTCGAGCGAATGGCCAATCGCTTCCGAGGAAATTCCTTGGCACCGTGGCGCATAACGGGTGGCGCAGCGCGGGGTCTCGTGCCGGTCAAGCGGAAGAGAGTGCTCAGGTCATGCGCATCGCGGTCATGTTCAACCGGTTCGGCCCCTACCACCTGGCCCGGCTCAATGCTGCCGGGTCGCAGGGTCACGTAACCGGGATCGAGGTGGTCACGCGCGATCACACCTATGCCTGGGACGTGGCCCAGGGCGCCGACCGCTTCGAGCGCATCACGCTGTTCGGGGAGGACGAGGGCACGCACCCGCCGACGACGGAACTCGCACGACGGCTCGAACAAGCGCTGGAGCGCGCCCGGCCCGACGTGATCGCCCTGCCCGGATGGTCGCGCAAAGCGGGCCTGCTTGCCCTGGCTTGGTGCCTGCGCCACCGCATACCCACGATCCTCATGTCCGATACGACCAAGCTCGACCGCGCGCGCGCCGGCTGGAAGGAAGGCGTGAAGGGACGGCTGGTCCGGCTCTTCTCCGCCGGGATCGTCGGAGGCTCGCGCAGCGCCGAGTACCTGGCCGAGCTGGGGTTGCCGCACGGACGGATCTTCACCGGCTACGACGTGGTCGACAATGACCACTTCGTAGCCGGCGCGGAGGCCGCGCAGCGGAATGCGGCCGAAGTCCGCGACCGGTACGGACTGCCCGAGCCCTACTTCCTTTCCGTGAGCCGCTTCGTTCCGCAAAAGAACATATCCGGGCTGCTGGAAGCGTACGCCCTCTACCACGCCGCCCAGGACGACCGGGCCTGGCCGCTGGTCCTGGTCGGCGACGGGCCGGAGCGGCCGCTCCTCGAAGCCCGGATCCGTGAGCTGGGACTCGACAAGGACGTGATCCTATCGGGCTTCCGACAATATCCGGAACTGCCCGCGTTCTACGGACTGGCCGGTGCCTTTGTCATCGCCAGCACCTGCGAGCCCTGGGGACTCGTCGTAAACGAGGCGATGGCGGCCGGACTGCCGGTTCTCGTGTCGAATCTCTGCGGGTGCGCGCCGGACATCGTGGAACCGGGCGTCAACGGCTTCATCTTCGATCCCGCCAACCCGCGGGAACTGGCCGGTTACCTGGAAGCGATTGCCGCAGACGGGTGCGACCGCGCCGCCATGGGCCGCCGCAGCCGCAGCATCATCGCCCGCTACTCGCCCGACGACTTTGCGCGGACCCTGTGGCGCAGCGGCGCCGTCGCCGTCGCCGCGCCTCGGCCTGCCGCCCACCTGGTCGACCGCACGCTGCTGTGGGGCTTGACCTGATGCGCGTCGCCTTCGTCACCGTCTCCCTGTCCCGCCGAGCCGGCGGCATGTTCATCAGCCTTCGCCGGCTGGCCCAAACCCTGCAATCCGATCAGGCCCTCGACGTTCGCGTCCTCGGGATTCGGGACGAGTACACGAGCGCCGACCTGGCCCAGTGGTCGCCGCTGCGTCCCATGGCCTTCCGCCCGGTCGGCCCGACCGTCTTCAGCTACTCGCCGGAGATGGCGCGCACGCTGTCCGAGCTCAGTCCGGATCTGGCGCACACGCAAGGCATCTGGATGGCCCGGTCACTGATCACGCTTGGCTGGGCCCGCCGCACGCGAAGGCCGTACCTGGTGACGCCGCGGGGGATGCTCGACCCCTGGGCCCTCAGGCTGTCGCGCTGGAGGAAGCGCCTGGCCGAGGCGCTGTTCGAGAAGGCGCATCTGCACCGGGCCACCTGCATTCACGCTCTCAACGAGGAAGAGGTGCACGCGATCCGGGCCTACGGCCTGCGCAACCCGGTCTGCGTCGTGCCCAACGGCATAGACATGCCGCCGGAGATCGACGGCGACGCGCCGCCCTGGGCCGGCAGCGTTCCCGACGATGCCAAGATCCTGCTCTATATCGGCCGGCTGCATCCCAAGAAGGGCCTGCCCCATCTGCTGCGGGGCTGGGCGACCGTGCGCTCGCACGCCCCGGCGCTCAGCCGGCCCTGGCACTTGTGTATCGGCGGCTGGGACCAGGGCAACCACATGGGACAGCTCCGGGAGCTGCGCGCCGCCCTCGGATTGGAAGGCAGCGTCCACCTGATCGGGCCGCAGTTCGGTGCCGCCAAGGATGCCGCGCTGCGCGCCGCGTCGGCCTTCGTCCTGCCGTCGCACAGCGAAGGGCTGCCCATGGCCGTGCTCGAGGCCTGGGCCTACAGGCTTCCGGTCCTGATGACGCCGGCGTGCAATCTCCAGCCGGGGTTCGACGCCGGCGCCGCCTTGCGCATCGATCCGCAACCCGCCTCGATCGCCAACGGATTGCTGTCCCTCTTCGAGATGACGCAGGGCGAGGCCGCGGCGATGGGGTCGGCCGGCCGCACTCTCGTGGAGGCCCGCTACACCTGGGAGGGGATCGGCAGCCAAATGCGCGCGGTCTACGACTGGGTCCTGGGCGGCGGTTCGCCCCCGGCCACGGTGCAGTTCGCGTAGGGCGGCCGGCAATGGACGGTCCTCTCGACCCCGCTGTTCCGCTCGGCCCCCGCGGTACGGTCGACATCAGCCGGAGCCGGAGCCCGCACAGCCTGGGCAACCGCCTGGGCCGCTGCGCCTGGGCGGTGGTCTACCGCCTGCTGTTCCGCCCGTCGCCGCGGCCGTTCCATGCGTGGCGGCGCTTCCTGCTGCGGCGGTTCGGGGCGCGTCTGGGACGCAATGCCCGGGTGTTCTCGTCGGCCCGGATCTGGGCACCGTGGAACCTCGTCATGGAGGACCACAGCACGATCGGCCCCGACGTCGATTGCTACTGCGTCGCGCCGATCCGCATCGGCTCGCAGTCGGTCGTGTCGCAATACTGCTTCCTGTGCACGGCGACCCACGATTTCGAGCACCCCAAGCGGCCGTTGCAGGCCGTTCCGATCACCATTGGCGGACAGGTCTGGATCGCCGCCGACGTGTTCGTCGGCCCCGGCGTGACGATCGGCGAGGGCGCCGTCGTAGGCGCGCGTTCGAGTGTTTTCACCGACCTGCCGCCCTGGCGCATCTGCATCGGAAACCCGGCCCGGCCGGTCAGGGAGCGCAGGATCCTTCCCTCCGAGGTCCTCGACGCTGCCGACTGAGCCCTTCGCGTGGAGCAGGATCATGCGCGGCGCCCCCGTCTCGATCTTCATCCAGACTCTGAACGAGGAGGCCAACCTGGCCCGATGCCTCGAATCGTTCCAGTGGGCCGACGACATCGTCATCCTCGACTCGTTCAGCACCGACCAGACCGAACGGATCGCCCGCGCCTACAACGCCCGCTGGATACAGCGCGAGTACAAGGGCCGGGCGGAACACCAGAACTGGGCAATGGAAAACATCCCCTTCAAGCATCCGTGGGTCTATTACTCCGATGCGGACGAGATTGTCCCCCCTGCCCTGGCCCAGGAGATTCTGGCCGTCACCACGGCCCCGGATCGACATGAGGTTGCCTACCGGGTCAGCCGCCGCGACTACTTCATGGGGCGCTGGGTGCGCTACAGCAGCCAATATCCGGTCTGGTTCGTGCGCCTGTTCCGCCCCGAAAAGATCCGGTGGAAGCGCAAGGCCAACCCGGTTCCGGACATCGACGGCCCGGTCGGAACCCTGAAGAACGACTATATCCATTACCCGTTCTCGAAGGGCATTGCCGACTGGCTGACGCGGCACAATCGCTACTCGACCTACGAGGCCGAGGAGACGCTGCTGTCGCTGGCGGCCCGGGACCTGGACCTGAAGGGCCTCCTGTCGGCCGACGCAACCGTGCGCCGGCGGGCCCTGAAGACGCTGTCGTTCCGGCTGCCGGCACGCCCGGTACTGAAGTTCCTGTACATGTATCTGGCGCGTCGCGGCGTCCTGGACGGCAGCGCCGGCTTCCACTACTGCATGCTGCAGGCGTTCTACGAGTACGAGATCACACTGAAAGTCCGCGAACTGCGCCGCGGCCGGGGGTTCATCGCGGGCGCGGCGGAGGCCGGCCCGCTGGTCCGGTTGCCGGCCTCCACGACGCCCTGAGACGCACGGACCGGCCGCTGTGACCGTTCGGATGTCCCGGCGAGGCGTCCTGCAGACGGCGTGTGCCCTCGCCGCACTGCCCGCCCCGGGCCGGATCGCGGCGGCAGCCGACCCGTCCGACACCGAGTCCCTCGATATCCGGCGGTTCGGCGCGGTCGGAAACGGCGTGGCCGACGATACCGAGGCCTTCGTCGCCCTGCACGGCCATATGCGCGCCCAGCAGGACCGGTTTCCCCGGCGCCAATTCGTCGTGGAGCTGACACCCGGGCACTACCGGTATCGCTGGAATCGGTGGATGTGGGGCATCCGCAGGATCACGGTGCGCGGTCACGGCGCCACGATCCAGTGCATCAGCGCCTCCGTCTTCAACCTGGACAAATATGCGCTCGTCACCAACCGCGATTTCTTCGAAACCGCCAACGAGCATCAGGCGCCCGGCAGGAGTCAGCGGGCGGGCCACGCGATCGCCACGGCCCGGCCGGGGGATCGGTCGGTCACCCTGAAGTCGGCGGCGGACGCCCGCGAATACAGGATCGAGCAGCACGTGCTGATTCTGTCCTACGACCAGCAGTTCTACGGTTATCCGCCCAATTGCCGCTATTTCGACCTCGCCCGCGTCGCTGGGGTGGACGCCGGGCGGATCCGGCTCGACCGGCCGCTGCGCAACCTCCATCGGGACGACTATCCGGACCCCGGCGTCGGCGATGCGGCCGCGTACGGCCCGGCGCGCCTGCTCGCCATCGACCATGCCGACGTCCCGCTCGCGCTGGAACAGCGGCTCGAGGGTCTGACCACGCTGCCCAATCCGAACCGCGAGGGATCGGCGCATCACGTCGCGGCCATCGGCGTGCTGGACTTCGCTGCACGGGACTGCACCTTCGTCAGCTTCATCGCAAGCTGCGGCGATAAGTTCAGCCTGACCCGCACGACCATCGAGGATGCGGAGCCCGACAAGCTGGTCAACACGATCAGCTTCTCCGACTGCCGGATCGGGACCATCACGGAGGCGACCGGGGTCAACAGCGTTCGTTTCCGGAACTGCGACTTTCTCGGCCCGGTGCAGCAGGAGGCCCGGCACGTCACCTATGAAGCCTGCAGTTTTCGCGCCAGCCTGAGCCCGGGCCGGCACCAGTACGGCATCCATCTCAGAGGCTTCGCTCCCACGCGGACGCTGCGGATCCTGGGCTGCGCCTTCCATGGCCGGAACGAGCCTACCGGGACCGCAGTCTCCGCCAATCCTCTGATCGGGCTGCGGATCACCGCGCCGGTCCGCCTCCGCGACGGCGGCCGAACCATAGAGATGCCGTTCGCCGACGAGGCCGCCCGCCATTTCCTGAAGACGCTGGAACCGGGGGACGTGGTTCTTGTCGACAGCGGCCGCGAAGACGAACCCGCCTGCGACGGACGCTACGGCGTGATCGAGACCATCAGCGCAGACCATCGTACCGTCCGCTTGGGGACGGCGTTCTCGTCCCCAGTCGGCGAAGGCGACCGGCTGTGGGTGCCGCGGGTCCGCCGCATCGTGGCGCAGGGCAACGTCTTGCACAGCATCGGCGCACCGCCCCCCTGGGCGCTGTCCACGGAATGGGGCGACCGGGTGCGGCCGGACGGAACCCATCACTGGACTCTGGCGTCCGACGGCCCCGCCGATACGGTCCGGGTCGTCGCCGCCGTCCCGACCCGGGTCACGATCGACGTGGTCCGACCCTATCGCGGCCCCGAAGCGTCGGCGTACCTGCGGCTGCTGTCCCGTTACCCGACCTTCGACAACATCCACCTCGCCGTGAACTGCCGCCGGGCGGGACGGCGCATCATCGACACCTCCGCGGTCGTCGGCGCGCAGCCGGGCGACGATCTGCGCCCGCTCCCTGCCGGCGACTTCGTCTGGACCCTGAAACTGCAGTTCGCGCCCGGCGCCAGGGCCAACGAGGCGCCCCTGCCCGGTATCCCGGATCGGCAGGCTCACTGTCTGGTCGAACTCGCGACCCGCAGCATTCTCGGTACTTAGCGCCCGACACCGACCGTCTGACACCGCCCCGGCCCGTTGAGGCCGCGCATGGCTGCCGGTCGACGCGGCCATGGCAGCCGCCACGGGCAATACCTTTCCCGACACCTGGACGCAGTGTTGGACGTGGAGGGTCAGCAGTCGCTGGACCCGGCTCCAGACGATCGGCGCTCCCTAGCGGGGCCCGCCCGAACCGGCTCGGAGACCGCGGCCGCGGTCCGGATATGCGCGTGGCAATTCCGTACGGATCTGCGAGTCCGGCATCCCGGCAGCGGCCGACCGCCCTACGGAGGCACGGCAGTAGCGGCAATCGACGCCGAGACCGCCGGCATGGCGGTCATGGCTGAACGACACCGGCTGCGATCCGGGCGCGCCGAGCCGTCGGCCCGGCGGCCGCTTCGCCTGCCGGCCGAACCGCCGGCCCGCGCGGCAGCCGGCAGACATACAGAAGCGGAAACAGGAGAATCGCCAACTGCACCATGGCCGACAGAAAGCGCTGGGTGTGATGGGTGATCGCGTGAAGCGCCGCTCCCATGAGCAGGATGTACAGGATCTGAGCAGTGGCCTGTCCCGCCATGGCGGCGCGGTACAGCTTGCCCATGATGAGCGCAATCAGGAAGAATTTGAGCGCGCCGAAATACCAGAACGATCGGAAGCTGTCCGCCACCCCCGTCCAGGTCGACCCGACATCCGGAACATAAGTTATATGATTTATGGAATCATCGTAATGGATATACAGGCTGTCCTTTATGCTCCTTCCGACGATCTGGGCCGGAACGAAATTGAATACCAAAGTGTTCCAATGCCATAGCCCGAAATCGAACTTCAGGGTAATGTCGGCCGCATAGATGGCGTAGACGGCATTGCGCATCTCGTTGCCGCCGTCGGCGATCAGTCGTTCCAGGGTTTCGACGGTATCGATCTGCGAGATCCGTTCCCAACTCGGCCCGTCCTCGCTGGTACTGATGCCGCGGTAGGCACCGATGCTGTGAATGCCGATGCTCCCGAGGACAAGGCTAGCGACCATCAGCGAGCGCGGAAGAACGATCCGTCGCTGGAACCAGAATGCCAGCAGGATCGCAAATACGAAGTCCAGCAGGGCGGCCCGGCGGCCGGCAATGATAATCCGATCGAAGTAAAATGCGGAACAGAACAGCACTATGAAAAGGGCACGGAAAGACCACGTCCGCAGAAAAACGATTATCGCTATCACATATCCGTAAGCCAGCATCTCCGCGAGGAACAGATACGCGACAAGTATGCCGGAGGCCTGCGTCTGATTTTGCACGTGTTCCGGCAGCCGGCTAATCTTCATGAAGAAGTACCCGCCGGCAAGCGAAAGTATGGCGCTGGCCCAAAGGAGGCGGTTCGCGTCGTAGGTCCAGCCCAGCACCTCGAGCGGCCGCCTGGCCGCGAGCCGCCCCATCAGGACCATCGCGACGCACAGGATGGTCATCAGCATCATCTTCTCGAAGGCGCCGGGCGGAAGATACCGGTCCTGCGCCAGACCGAAGAGCTGGGGCAACACCCATCCCAGAAAGACGGCAGCGGCCAGAAACGGGAACTCGTAGATTCGGCCGCGGTTCAACAGGCCCCAGCCGAGCAGTATCAGGCAGGCAATGACGAACGTCGCGATGAGCAGATAGGACGTGATCATCGCCTGCCCCCGTCTCAGATGCCCAGGCGCTCGAGCAGTCGATCGCGGTACCCGGCCAGATCGAACGCCGCGCTCCGTCGGCGCGCATTGGCGGCGAGCGTCGCGCGCAGCTCCGGATCGTCCGCCAGGTGCTCCAGGGCAGCGACGACGGCATCGATGTCGCGGATCGGAACGATGTATCCGTCGAGGCCGTGACGGACCACGCTGCCCGTATTCGGTGTGCAGACGACCGGCAGGCCGGCGGCCATCGCTTCGTAGACGGCCGTCGCCGATCCCTCGCAGATGGACGGCAACAGGAACACGTCGGCCCAGGCAAAATGCTGGAGAATCTCGGTTCTGGGCACCACCCCCAGGAGCTCGACGGCGTCGGCCAGCTCGCGGCGAACCGGCTCCGGCAGCCGGGCATTGCCGACCATGCGAAACTGTGCCCGCCCCCGCATCCGCCGCGCCGCCGCCAGGACGTACGGGCTGCCTTTGCGCAGGCCCACGCTTCCGACCGTCAGTACGCGCAGCGGACCATCATGGGAGCGGCGCGGCGGCATCGAGAATTTCGCGACATCGATCCCGTAGGGTACGACCCAGGACCGCTCCACCGGGCCGCCGCACTTTGCGATCCCGTCGCGAACGAAATCCGATCCGCACAGAATGAGGTCGGCTACGCGCCATTCGCCGAACTCGCGGTCGATGAATCCCTGTGCGTCGGCCATGGTGGCGGCGGTTTCCGCCCAGGCCGGAAATGCGTCCGCCTCCTCGCGCAGGAGTTCGACTTCCATGATCCGCGGACAGATGGTCTGCTCGACGATCGTGCGCAGGCCGCGGCGCCGCGCATGTTCCAGGAGCTCGAGCCCGGCGCAATTGTAGGTGAACACCGTGTCGGCGTCGCCGAGGCCGTGCTCGATGATCAGCCGGCAGAAGGTCTTTCCTCCCCATACATGCGCGGCGGCCCGTTCGGCGGGATTACGGGCGGCTTTGCGGCGCTGAAAATACTGAAGCCCGAACAGCGAGAAGGCGGTGATGCGCTCGGGCGGGATACCGCCGGGAATCCGGCCGAGCAGCCGCCTCAGAGCGCCGGGCTGAAGGGCGGTCGGCAGCGAGCTCAGCATCTGCAGCCACCGGGACGACCCCACGGTGTCGGTATAGAGACGGTGGAGTTGTCCCGAATCCGCAAGGAGCCTCGGCACGGCGTAGTGCATTCGCGCACCGAGCTGGGCGACGACCACCGTCATGGGTTCCGTCCTTTCCGTATCTCGTCAAGCCAGACGCTCCCGCCATTGCCGGAGCATGTTCTTGACCGGCTCCGGCAGCCGGCTGCGCAGGCCGGATCGCAGCCCCCTGGGAAACTCCCAATCCTCGAGGGAAAGCGGCCGGGCCGCAGCCGGCGGTGCGGCGAACACGGTGTCGAGGACGCTGACATATCCCGCGGCCATGGCCTCGGTGCCGAACCGTTCGGGGACAGCGCTGCGCGCCGCTTCGGACATGCCGGCCAGCAGCCGCCGGTCGGCGGCAAGCATCCGCACCGCGTCGGCAGCACGCGCCATGTTTCCGACGGGGAACAGGAGCCCGGTCCGACCGTGATCGATCACGAAGTCGGTGACGCCGCGGATCCGCGACGCGACCGGGACACAACCCGTCGCCATCGCCTCCACCAGGCTTATCCCCAGGCCCTCGAAACGGGACGGGAACAACAGGACGTGGTGACTTGCCAGCACGGCCGGAACCCGGCGTGGCGGCACAGGTCCGATGAAGGTGACGTTGCGGAACGTGCCGGCGATCCGGCCGCGTAACCTCTCCAGGTCGGGACCGTCGCCGGCAATGGTCAGCGTCAACGGAACGTCGCGAAGCCGACGTAGGACGTCCGGCAGCCAGAGAATACCCTTGGATGCATCCTCCATACGCCCCAGGACGATCAGGCGAAGCGGTCCCCGCTCGATGCGTCGCGGCGGCATCGGACCGCCGAGATCGACCGCGTTGGGAATGCAGAAGGTTCGATCCGGCGGAAAGCCCAGCCTGGCCGTCAGATCGGCGCGAATGCGCGGCGAGACCCCGACGCTCGCATCGACATGGTCGCGGATCGAACGCGCCGCCGCATAGGTCCCCGGCGTAATGTTGTGGACGATCATGATGCGGCGGATGTGCGGACCGAGATACCGGATCGCGTTCGTCTGCACCCGGTCCGACAGCACGTTGACGAAGACGGCGTCGTAACGCTCCGCCTGGAGGTGATGGATCACCGCGGCGGCCTGCAGGCGTACATTCTCCTCCGCCGGGACGAGCATGGTTCCGTATCCGAGCGCCTCGCGCCATTCGTCCGCCCGGAAGCGCGCCGCCTGCCGTGCACCGACCCCGATCCAGCGCAGATCGACGCCCCGTTCGGCCAATGCCGGACGCAGGTGACGGAAGACCGTGTAGGTGCCCCCGATGTGCGGGAACACGAAGGATGCGATTTTCATGATCCGCCTCCGCCGCCGACGGCCGGCTCCCGTCCAGGCCACGGAACCGCCGGTCTGCGGGCCGGGCACCGGATCTGCACGGCCGAGGCGGCACGGTCGGCGGGGACCGATCCATTTCGGCGAACGGGCGGATGCGACCGCCAGCATCCGGCCCGGTTGCGCCGTTCGGGACGGCGAGCATCGCCGGACCGTCGGCCGCCAGAGCGATCACGGGCGGAATGGCGATCAGAGCACAAGGCGCATCTTCTCCTCGCTCATTGCGCCTAAGCCGCCGGAATCGGGGAACACGAGCGGACCTTCCACCCGGCAGGTCGGATGAACGACATGCCACGCCCGAAGAATCGAGATGGCAGGGAGCAGGTTAGTGGCTCGCGGTCGCCGCCTCGATTCGTGAGTTCGGGGGAAGGGTGATCGGTCTTCCGGAGGGCACGCGGCGGGCAGGTACGCCTTTTTCCGGGTGCCCTCTAACCCTTCCTATCAAGGGAAGCGAGTCGTCGATATGCCCTAACCTGGATCGGGTCCGGCGCATTCGAGGAGATCGAGACAGATCTGCCGGACCCACTTTCGTTTCCCATTTCTGGTGATCGATGCTCGGCGTTCGCCGCTCCCTTGTCTTCTCGTTCTGCGAAAAATACTCGGTCTCCGCCGTCAATCTGGTGATGACCGCGGTGGTGGCTCGTCTGCTCACCCCCGACGAGATCGGCGTTTTCATGATCGGCAGCGCGGTGCTGATCATGACCGACTCGCTCCGGGATTTCGGGGTCAGCGTCTACCTGATCCAGGAGCGCGAGATTACGCGCGAGGGCGTGCGGACCGCCTTTACCGTCATGCTGCTGTCGTCTGCCGCGTTTGCCGGCCTCCTTTGGATACTGGCCGGCCCGATCGCGGCCTTCTACGAGGAGCAAGGGATCGAACTGATCCTACGCTTCGCCGCGATCGGCGTGCTCCTGGTCCCGTTCTGCAGTCCGATCATGGCTCTGCTGCGGCGTGACATGGAGTTCGACAAGATCGCGATCATCGGGATCAGCGGTGCCGCGACGAATTTCGTCAGCGTGGTCATGCTCGCGGCGCTCGGGTTCGGTTACATGAGTCTCGCCTGGGGCTCCTTGATGACGATCGTGGTCAACGTGTCGTTGGCCCTCCTGTTTCGGCCGCAGTTCTGGATGTTCCGGCCCACGCTTCTGGTCTGGCGGAAGGTGTTTCGGTTCGGCGGCTATTCGACCGCAACGTTGCTGCTGAACAATCTCTACCAGATGCTGCCGCAGCTTATCCTCGGCCGTATTCTGACTTTCGATGCCGTCGGCCTTTACAATCGCGCGATCATGCTGTCGCAACTGCCGGAACGGACCATCCTCGGCGCGTTGCATCCCGTCGTGCTGCCCGCTCTGGCGGCCCGGGCGCGGGTCGGTGGAGACCTGAAGGAGCCGTATCTGCGCGGGATCACTTACATGACGGCCGTGCAGTGGCCGTTTCTGGTCGTCCTCGCGCTCCTCGCGGATCCCGTCGTTCACCTGCTCCTCGGCTCGCAATGGATGGCGGCGGCGCCCTTGGTACGCATCATTGCGCTGGCCTCTTTGTGCTTGTTCCCGGCCTTCATGACCTATCCGGTGCTCGTCGCGGTGGGCCGCGTCAAGGACACCCTCACCACGAGCCTGATCACCCTGCCCATCTCCATCGCCCTGGTCTTCGCCGCCGCCCATATCGGGCTCGCTGCCGTCGCGGCGAGCATGTTCCTGACCGCCCCGTTTCAGGTGTACGTCGCCCTCCGCTTCATCCGCCGACACGTGCCGTTCGCCTGGGGCGATCTGGCTGCCGCCACTTGGAAGAGTGCCGTGACCACCCTCGGTGCGGCCGCCGCTCCTGCTGCGGCGATCGCCCTGACAGGCTTCCGTTTCGACCTTTCGGTACCGGTGATGCTGGTCACCGGCGCCGGCGCCGCGATCGGCTGGATGGTGGGACTGTCGCTAACCGGTCATCCGCTGCTGGCCGAGCTGCGAGGCGCGAGCCGCGCCGCCGCGGCCGTGAAAACCTTCTGTTTCGCCCGCCTGCGCCGGGCAGCCATATCGTGACCGACACACGAATCCGGCGGGCGCGGCCACCGCTCCCGCCGGCCTGCGGCCGAGACATGCATGGGTGCCCTACAGCTGGCGGAGATCCGCCGCCGCTTGGGACCGTCGCCCCGATGCGGAGCCGCTGCCCCACCGTGCGGGCGCTCCGGCTCGGGGCGACGACACGCAAGCCCGTCCGGGCCGTGCCCGGCCTCGCCGCGATTATCGCTGTCCTGGCCGGCCTTCTTGCGGCCGCCGAACCGATGCCGGTCGCCTGCACGCCGGTCGGTGAGGCCGATATCATCATTGTCCTCGGAGGCGCCGGCCCGCCTCGAGCCGCCCGCGCCGCGGCCCTGCATCATGCCGGGATCGCGCCGCTGGTCCTCGTCTCCGGCAGGGGGGACTGTACCGAGATCCGCAGGCTGCGCGGTAACGCCGGTGTACCGCTCTCGTCGGTCATCGTCGAATGTCGCTCCCGGAACACCTGAGAGAACACCCTCCTTTCACGCCCGATCCTGGCCCAGCATCGGGTCCGTCGCGCGGTGCTCGTCACGAGCTGGTTCCGCACCCTGCGCGCGCCCGGCTGCATTCGGGCGGTCAGCCCGACGATCCGGTGGATGTCGGCACCGGCCGAGCAGGAGAAATCGCTGCTGGCGCTCGCGCAGGACCGCGAGGGCATGATGGTGACGAAGGAATATCTCAAGCTCGCCTGGTATGCCCTACGCCACGGCGTCGATTCCACGGACCTGGACATGACCGCACCCGCCGCGGAGCCGGCGCCCGGCCCATTGCCGGCCTGGACGCAATGAGCCGGCGCCCGGGCTCCGCTGCACGGGCGGGCTTGGCGATCGCCTTCGCTTGCGTGTCCTGACGGCCCGCCGTCAGGTCGGGGTATCGACGCCTTCGACAGGAACCGCCGCGGCCGGCGTGGCGGAGACGTCCGCACAGATGTCGGACAGGAGTCGGTACCACTGTCCCGTACCGGCCTCCTCGCAGAACTCCGCCTCGAAAGCCTGCCGTGCGCGCGCGCAAAGCGCCTGACGAAACGGCGCCGAATCGGCCAGCTGGCGGATGTTACCGACGAGCGCTTCTGCCTCGCCGATGCCGACCGACATCCCGCAACCGGCGTTCCGGATGGTGCGCGCCACCTCGCCCTCCGGGTCACCGACGAACAAAACCGGCCGACCCGCTGCGAGGATGCCGTAGAGCTTGCTCGGCACGCTGCAGGTCTCGAGGTGCGGCAGCAGCGATATCAGGTGCACGTCCGCGACGGAGAGCGACTCCGCCAGCCGCTCGCGCGGCTGCAGCGGCTTCATCACCACGTTGGTCAGGTTCCGCCGCTGCACCTCGCCGGCGAACCAGGCGTGCCGGTGACCGCCGCCGACAAAGAGAAAAACAATGTTCGGATCCGTTCGTAGCCGCTCCGCGGCAGCAAGGATTGTCTCGAATTCGTGCACGCGGCCGAAGTTGCCGGAGTAGCCGACCACGAACTTGTCCTGCAGCCCCCAATCGCGGCGCAGCGAGTTCTGCTCTGGCGCGACCGGCCGGATCTCGTCGCCGTCCGACCAGTGGCGGATCACGATCAGGCGGTCCTTCCGAACCCCGCCGGCAGACAGGAACTCCGCCATCCGCGGCATCGGGGCGACGTTCCAGCGCGCGCAGTTCAGCGACGCGTCCCGCAATCGAACGAGCATCCGGGCCGGCAGGCTTTTCCGGTCGAAGAGACCGAGCTGCAACGCCGCCTCCGGAAACAGGTCGTGCAGCCAGTTCACCAGGACGGTCCCCGATCGCCACAGCGCCACCGCAATCGTGACCGACAGCATCGGGGGGTCGGTGCAGACGATCACCACGTCGCCCGGCCGCGCCAGCCTGCGGACCCGCCAGGCGGCGCATCCATGAAAGCTCACATAGTCGAAGGCCCGACGCCACAGGCGCGCGCGCCCGAACGCCGTCGCCGGGACGCGATGGACCACGACCCCGTCGACGGTCGACAGGGGCGGCTCTCGCGTCGGGCGGTCATGATGCGCGTCACTGGCCACGATATGGACTTCGAGACCGCGCCGCGTGAGCGAGCGGGCCAGGCTCGTCACCATGCGGCTGGTGGCGGACTCGTCGGGGAAGAAGAAGCGGTTCGTGATGATAATCTTCATTCGGCCCCCCGATCGCACTGGCCGTGAATGTCCGTGCCGCCGTGCCGGGCTGGCAAGCTGTCCAAATGCGCTAATCGATACCGGCGGGACGCCGCGCCGCTAGGCACAATGTAGCATTCGGTCCGTCGACCGGATCGTTCGATGGCCTCGAACGGATGGTCTCACATCCGAGATCGACCACCGGATGTAGGCCCACTCATCCCAAGGAACTCGTGCACAGTGCCAGCCTCACCGGAGGCGGTTTTGCCACTATCGTTCCCAACATACAGGCCGGCGAGGCAATTGGTAAGCCGTGGCCATCGGGAAAGTGGGAGAAACGATGCCGATCAGGGCCGATGTTTGCCTGGGACGCGACGTGCGGATTCCCCGGCCGGACTTAATCAACATCTACGGTTGCTCCATCGGTGATCAGACCTGCGTCGGGCCATTTGTCGAAATCCAGAAGAACAGTTCGGTCGGCGCCCGCTGCAAGATTTCGTCGCACAGCTTCATCTGCGAGGGCGTGACCGTGGAAGACGAGGTTTTCCTCGGTCACGGCGTGATGTTTACCAATGACCTGTATCCCCGGGCGACCACCGAAGACGGCCGGTTGCAGGCGGACGGGGATTGGTCGGTTGTGCCGACGCTGGTGAAGCGCCGCGCCTCGATCGGAACGAACGCCACCATCCTCGCGGGCGTCGTCATCGGCGAGGGTGCGCTCGTCGGGGCCGGAGCGGTCGTCACCAAGGACGTACCCGATCACGCCGTAGTGGCCGGCGTCCCCGCGCGGGTGATCGCCGATGTCCGGCATGCGGAGGTGTCCAGGATGCTCGCAGGAGATCGGCGATGATCGGCGTCGGACTGATCGGATACGGGTATTGGGGCCCGAACCTCGCGCGCTGCTTCGCCGATACGGAGGGCTGCCGGCTGGTCGCGATCGCCGACGCCGATCCCGCTGCGTTGGTCAGGGCACGGAAGCGCCATCCGGCCGTGGACCTGCACGAGAACTGGAGTGCCCTGCTGGAAGACCCCCGGATCGACGCCGTCGCGATCGCGACGCCGGTTCGCACCCATTACGAGCTGGCGCATGCGGCCCTGTTCGCGGGACGCCACGTTCTCGTCGAGAAGCCGATGACGGAAACGGCGGCGCAGGCGCAGGCGCTGAACGAACTGGCTGCGAAGCGGCGCCTGACGCTGATGGTGGACCATACCTTCGTCTACACGTCCGCGGTCCAGAAGATCAAGGAACTGGTCGTCGCCGGAGAACTGGGTGACATCTATTACTACGACTCGATCCGCGTGAACCTGGGCCTGTTCCAGAGCGACGTGAACGTCATCTGGGACCTCGCGGTCCACGATCTGTCCATCCTTCAGTTCATTCTGGAAGACGAGCCGGTCGCGGTGTCGGCGAACGGAGCCTGCCACATCTCCGGCAGCCCGGAGAACATGGCGCACGTGACCCTCTATTTCGGGCAGGGTACGGTCGCCCACCTCAGCGTCAACTGGCTCGCGCCGGTCAAGGTGCGGCAAACCCTGCTCGGCGGAAGCCGCAAGATGATCGTCTATGACGATCTCGAGCCGAGCGAAAAGGTGAAAGTCTACGATCGCGGCATCAATGCCGATCCGCTCGCCGACGAGATCCGCCGGATGCGGGTCTCCTATCGGACCGGCGACATGTGGGCGCCGCAGCTTGCGGTCAAGGAAGCCCTGCTTCAGGAGACCGAGCACTTCATCGGCTGCATTCGCGACCGGAGCACTCCGATCACGCACGGGCTCGCGGGCCTGCGCGTGGTCGAGGCGCTGGAAGGGGCGACACGCTCCATGCGCCGCCGCGGGCATCCCGTGCAACTCGCCCCAGCGCTGAGGGCCTCATGATCGACAGCATCCCCTTCCTCGATCTGGTCGCGCAGAACCGCGCGATCAGGACCGAACTCCACGATGCCGTGACCGGCGTGCTGGACAGCGGACAATATGTGCTCGGCGACCGCGTGGACGCCTTCGAGAGCGCGTTCGCGGCTTATTGCGGCGTGCGGCACGCGGTCGCCGTCAACACCGGCACCTCGGCGCTGCACATCGCCCTTCTGGCCGCGGGGGTGGAACCCGGCGACGAGGTCGTGACCGTACCGATGACCTTCGTCGCCACGGTCGCGGCGATCCTCTATGCGGGAGCGAGGCCGCGTCTCGTGGACGTCGATCCGGTCACCTGGACGATGGACCCGGGGGCCCTCGAAGCCGCGGTGACACCGCGCACCAAGGCGATCGTCCCGGTGCACCTGCATGGCCGCGTCGCGGACATGGGCCCGATCCTCGATATCGCCCGCGCGCACGGCATCGCGGTGATCGAGGACGCCGCGCAGGCCCATGGCGCCAGCTATCGCGGCCGCCGCACCGGCGCGCTCGGCGACATCGGCTGCTTCAGCTTCTATCCCGGAAAAAATCTCGGCGCCTGCGGCGAAGGCGGCGCCGTGGTCACGGATCGCGACGACCTGGCCGCCCGTCTGCGGCTGCTCCGCGACTGGGGCCAGGCCGAGCGCTATCGCCACGTGGTCAAGGGATTCAATTACCGGATGGACGCCGTTCAGGCCGCGATCCTCGGTGTCAAGCTTCGCCACCTGGACCGCTGGACCGCGGCGCGGCGCGCGGTCGCTTCGCTGTACGAGCAGACCCTCGGCGGCAGCCGCGTCGACCGCGCCCGGGCCGCCGGTTGCAGCCATGTCTGGCACGTGTATGCGGTACGCGTTCCCGACCGCGACGCAGTGCGACGACGGCTGTCGGAAAGCGGCATCATGACCGGCATTCACTATCCGGTACCGGTGCATCTGCAGCCGGCCTATTCCGACCTCGGCTACCGCGCCGGCGACTTCCCGGTTTCCGAGAGGCTGGGACGCGAGTTCCTGTCGCTGCCGATTTATCCGGAGCTCGGCGAGCGCGAGGTCCGCCGGGTCTGCGACGCGCTGGTCGGTGCTCTCGTCGAGGAGACGGCCGATGTCGCCTGACCGCAGGGGCAGTGGAGGCCGCATCGTCTCCGCCGTTTTCGGCCGGGAGGCCGTGTCGGCCGATCCTTCGTTCGAGCGGGAGCTTGCGGCCGCCCTCCGGCAGCGATGCTCCCGCGACGAGCTCCTGTCCATGTTCCGCCGCTTCGGCCGCGATGACACCTATATCGATCGGCTGCTGCGGTCGGCGTGCCTGCGCGCCCTCGTCAAGGAATGCGGACATGCTCTCCGTGTCGGCCCGAACGTCTCGGTCCGCCATCCCGAGACGTTCGAGCTCGGAAACGGCGTCTCGATCGGCGAGAGCATCGTCATCCACGGCCGGTTCGACGGCCGCTTCGTCGTCGGCGACAAGGTCTGGATCGGAGCGCACAGCTACTTCGACGCGCGCGACCTGGTCCTCGGCGATCATGTCGGCTGGGGCCCCGGCGCCAAAGTCCTCGGATCCGAACATACCGGGCTCCCGATCGATCTACCGATCATCGCGACCGACCTGCACATCGCGCCGGTGCGGGTCGGGGCCTGGGCCGACATCGGCGTCAATGCGGTCCTCCTGCCCGGCGTGACCATAGGCCGGGGCGCGATCGTCGGCGCGGGGGCGGTCGTGACGCGCGACGTGCCGCCGTTCGCGAAGGTCGCGGGCATGCCGGCGAGGATCGTCGGCTGGCGGACGCCGCCGGAGCCGGCCGTGGGAACCAACCGGCACCACGGCTCAGCGGATTCGAACGAACTCACCGTGGAGGGGGCGTCATGACGGGCATAGGGAGCAATCGCCTTGCCGGCAAGAAGGTGGTGGTGACCGGCGGTGCAGGCTTCATCGGCTCCTGTATCGTCGATCACCTGGCGGCTGCGGGATGCGGCGAGATCGTCGTCGTCGACAACATGATCCGCGGCCGCGCGGACAATCTGGACCGGTCCATGCAGGCCGGCAGCGTTCGCCTGGTGCGCGGTGACATTCGCGATCGGGCGCTCATGTCGCAGCTCGTCGCCGGTGCCGACACAGTCTTCCACCAGGCGGCACTCCGGATCACCCATTGCGCATCCGAACCGCGCAGCGCGCTGGAGGTGATGGTCACCGCCACCTTCGACCTGATGGACCTCTGTGTGAGCCACCGCGTGCGCAAGGTCGTCATGGCGTCGTCCGCCTCCGTCTACGGCATGGCCGACCTCTTCCCGACGCCGGAAGCCTGCTCGAGCTACCCCAACCGCACGCTCTACGGCGCGGCGAAAGCGTTCGGGGAGGGCCTGCTGCGCGCATTCAACGACCAGTACGGGCTCGACTATGTCGCACTCCGCTACTTCAACGCCTACGGCCCCCGGATGGACACCCACGGCAAGTACACCGAGGTCCTGATCCGGTGGATGGAGCGGATCGAGGCCGGGCAGCCGCCGATCATCTTCGGTGACGGCAGTCAGACCATGGACTTCGTCCACGTCGACGACATCGCGAGGGCCAATGTCCTGGCGGCGGAGTCCGATGCGACGGACGTCGCGCTGAATGTCGGAACCGGCATCGAAACCAGCCTCGTCGAACTCGCACGCTCCCTGTCCCGGGCCATGGGCCGGCCGGACCTGACACCCCAGCATGCCCCGGAACGGGCCGTCAATCCGGTCCGCCGGCGGCTGGCCGACGTCTCCGCGGCGCAGCGGCTGATCGGCTTCGAGGCGACCGTGCCGCTCGCTGCCGGTCTGAAGGACCTGGTGGACTGGTGGCGCGGCCAGAGAGCCGCCGGCGCGCAGGCGGTACGGCCCGAAAGGATACCGGCATGATCCCGATCACGCAGCCCCTGGTCGGGGCCCCCGAAGCCGACGCCGCGCGCGCCGTCGTTCTCTCCGGCTGGCTCACCCAAGGCCAAGAGGTCGCCGGTTTCGAAGCCGAGTTCGCGCGGCAGGTCGGGGCCGCGCATGCGTGTGCGGTCTCGAACTGCACCGCCGCCCTCCACCTCGCTCTCCTCGCCGTCGGCGTCGGCCCCGGGGACGAGGTCATAACCGTCAGCCATTCGTTCATCGCGACGGCGAACAGCGTCCTGTGCTGCGGCGCAACGCCCGTCTTCGTCGATATCGACCCCCTGACCTTCAACATCGACCCGGCGCTGGTCGCCGCCGCGATCACGCCGCGCACCCGTGCGATCCTCTGCGTTCACCAGATGGGCATGCCGTGCGATCTCGATGCACTGCTCGCAGTGGCCCGAGCACACGAACTCCCGCTGGTCGAGGATGCCGCCTGCGCCCTCGGGTCGGAAGTCCGCCGGGGCGCTGCCTATGAGGCGATCGGCAAGCCGCACGGCGATATCGCCTGCTTCTCGTTCCATCCGCGCAAGGTCATCACGACCGGCGACGGCGGCATGCTGACCACCCGGAATCCCGAATACGACCGGCACTTCCGGCTCCTCCGCCAACACGCCATG
>CAZVAR010000020.1:31963-35214 GCA_964625225.1 uncultured Alphaproteobacteria bacterium
TGGGATCGCCGGTTTCGTCTCTGGCGTCAGCATGGGATGAGCATTCCCGACACCGTCCGCCATGGCGCATCCACGGTCGTCTTCGAACAATATCCGGTATCCGGCTTCAACTATCGCATGACCGATATCCAGGCAGCGGTCGGCCGGCGGCAGCTCGAAAGGCTGAGGGAGATCGTAGCCCGTCGCCGCAGTCTCGCCCATGCCTACCGGGAAATGCTGGGTAGCATTCCCGGCCTCGGTCTGCCGTTCGAGCCTGATGGCGTACGATCGAACTGGCAAAGCTTCTGCGTGCGACTGCCGGACAATGTCGATCAAAAGACCGTCATGCAGGCGATGCTGGATCGTGGCGTATCCACGCGCCGCGGGATCATGTGCGCACATCTCGAACCTGCTTTCGCTGCCCACTCCCGGCGCTTCCCGCTGCCGCATTCCGAAGAGGCGCGCGATCGCTGCATCCTGTTGCCGCTCTATCCTCAGATGACGTCGTCGGACCAGGAGCGGGTGGTGGAGAGCCTGTCGGCGGCGCTCCCTCTCCCCTCCAGGCGACACGGGCGGAGCGTGGGCGCGAGCCATGTCCATGCATAGGGCCGCGATGACCGGATCAGCGGCGGGAACGGTGGCCGCCGGCACGCGGCCGCATCGGCGATCGTCTATCGACGCCCGGAAGTCCATCGTGCGGTCGGTCGGCCACGACCTCGACTTCACCCTTCGGGAGAGGAGCTCGCGGGGAGCGGGTTTCGGACCGGCGCAACAGAGTGCTGCGATGGCGGGGTGATCGAGGCAAGGGAGTAACCCGAGCGATGCCCACGGTACCCGAGATCTTTTCACTGAGAGGTAAGCGCATCTTCGTGGCCGGGCACCGCGGCATGGTGGGCTCGGCCCTGGTCCGCCGGCTGAAGCACGAGGACTGCACGATCCTTACCGTCCCGCGCACGGAGGTCGATCTGCGCCGGCAACAGGAGACCGAGGACTGGTTCGCCCGGCACCGGCCCGATGTGGTGATCGTCGCGGCCGGAACGGTCGGGGGATTGTTCGCGAACGATGCCCGGCCGGCGCACTTCCTGTACGACAATCTGGCAATCGCCGCGAACATCATCGAAGCGGCGCATCGCAGCGATGTACAGAAGCTGCTGTACCTCGGTTCCTCCTGCATCTATCCGCGCGAGGCCGCTCAGCCGATTCGCGAATCGGCTCTCCTGACCGGACCGCTCGAGCCGACCAACCAGTGGTATGCAACAGCCAAGATCGTCGGCCTGCAGCTCTGTGCCGCCTACCGCCGGCAATGGGGCCGGGACTTCATCAGTGCTCAGCCGACGAATCTCTACGGACCCAACGACAATTTCGACCCGGCTCAATCCCACGTCCTTCCTGCACTCATACTGAAAGCCCACAGGGCGAAGGAGGCCAAATCATCGTCGTTCGAAGTCTTCGGATCGGGGAACGCTCGACGTGAATTCCTCTATGTGGACGATCTCGCCGATGCGTGTATCTACCTGCTCCGACACTACAGTGCCGAGCCGCCGATCAACGTCGGTTGCGGCATCGATACGAGCATCGCCGAGCTCGCCCACCTGATCGCCGAAGTGGTCGGGTTCGAGGGCGAGCTCAGCTTCGATCCGACCAAACCGGAGGGTGCGCCGCGGAAGCTCCTCGACGTTACCCGCATCAATGCGCTCGGCTGGCGGGCCAGTACGCCGCTTCGCGACGGCATCGTGCGAACTTACGCATGGTTCTGCGCCGGGCATCACTCCGGTCGTGCGGAGGCGGAAATCGACCCGGGAGATGCGCTCATGCCCGATCGGCAGCCGGCGGTCGCATAAGACGCATGCCACCGGGGAGTTCGGGATCTTGCCGCGGAAGCGCCCGAGATCACGCCGCATGGGGATCGGCGGGCTCGAACCAGCGATGAGCCGACACGGCAGACGCATCACCTGGCCGTCCGACGCTGCGGCGGAAGTCCGGGCCCGGGGCACTGCCGGCGTTGTCGCATCGGCCGGGCGATCCCGACGGTTCCCCACGCGCATGGAGATCTTCGTTGCCGTCGACCGGTCGGCCCGGCTCACCGTCCTGGCACCGAGACGGCTTCCGGGTGTTACCGGACGGAGGAGGACGCGATGACCTGGATCCCCGTAAGGCGTAGCTCCAGCCGGAGCACCGGCGGCGTTCTGCTTTCGGTGACCCAGCAGCGGCTCAGAAATGGCCGCACGCTGTGCCTCGTGCGCATCCGGTTGGACCAGGCGGTCATGAACAAGGCCGGCCTCGAGATCGGCACATGTGCCCAGGTCCTGCGCGGCGAGGAGGAGGATGCCGGAAAGATCCGCATCCGCGGATCCGGGGACCAACGCGACGGATTCCGTATCGCGCGCCACAGCAGCCGGAACCATCCGGGCGGGCAGCTGTCGTTGGACGCGGCGCTGCTCGGCCTGGAGATGCCACCGCCCGTGCCGAGCACCGCCATCGATTTCGTCGTGGGCGCCGGCTATGTCGACATCCTCCTCCCGCGCCAGCTGCATCCCGGCCGTCAGCGGATCGAGTCCGGGGTTCAGCGCCGGGGATCCCGGTCCGCCGATGTGCAGGCGCCATCCTCCGCCGGTCCCGCCGGAAAGGCCGACGATGCCTCGCCTCTCGGACTCCTCATGACGAACCGTCGCCCAGCGCATCCCAGGGCCGAGCGCCCGGTACGGGCCCGGTACTGGCGTCGGCGCCGGGCCGGCGCTCACACAAGGGCGTGACCCATCCGGGCCGGCGCCGACGGTATCGCGCACTTGGCCCTACCGCATTGCGGGGACGGCGGCGCCTTGGCCCCGAGCGAGGCGCGACGTCCCGGCCCTGGCGACCCGACGACGACAGCCTCAAGGGGCGCCGGCACCGCTCTGCTTCACGAGCGCGGATCCCCGGACGGCCACGGATCCGACGGGCCGGAAGCCGCCCTGCGCGGCCGATGGCCGCCGGGCAGTCGCCCGCGACGGACGGCCGGCGCCGCTCCGGACCCTGCAGGCGGTTCGGCAGGCCCCGGCCCTAAAGCGACATCTCTCGAAGGCAATCGGCGTGCGACCGCAGGGAAAGCGGACCGATGCGTCTCCCGCCCTGTCACGCTTCGGCGGACATTGCCGCCGCGGCAGGGCGGAATGCCTGTCGCTTGCGCTCTGCCGGGCGTAGCTGATGGCCCGCCGTGGTGATTCCACCGATGTCGTCAAGTCCCCGGGCGGCCGGCACCCGCGCTATGCGGGTCCCTGCAAGGACCGGGGCGC
>CAZVAR010000021.1:0-33102 GCA_964625225.1 uncultured Alphaproteobacteria bacterium
GCTGCACCCTGCAGGGTGAGAATTCCGTCGGCGAGTTCTATTCGATCGCGATCACCAACAACTATCAACAAGCCGATACCGGCACGAAGATGATCCACATCGGAAAGAACACCACGTCGCGGATCATTTCGAAGGGCATCTCGGCCGGTAAGGCACAGAATACCTATCGTGGGCTGGTCAAGGTGCTGCCGAGGGCCGCGGGCGCGCGGAACTACACACAATGCGACTCGCTGCTGATCGGCGACCGGTGCGGCGCACACACCTTCCCGTACATCGAGAACCAGAACCGTACTGCACGGGTCGAGCACGAAGCGACCACCTCGAAGATCAGCGAGGATCAGCTCTTCTACTGCCGCCAGCGCGGCATCGACGAGGAAGCGGCGGTGTCGCTGATCGTCAACGGCTTCTGCCGTGAGGTGCTGCAGCAGCTCCCGATGGAGTTCGCGGTCGAGGCGCAGAAGCTGGTCGGGATCAGCCTCGAGGGAAGTGTGGGGTAATCGGGTCGCCGTCGCGGCCGGGTGGCCCGGACACGGAAGCAGCCCGGTCCCGGTCCGCCGTTCGTGCACCGGGGATGACGAAGAAGGGCGATAAAGGACTGACAATGCTCGAAATCAGGAACCTATACGTCGAGGTCGACGGCAAGGAGATCCTCCGAGGCGTCGATTTGTCGGTCGGCACGGGCGAGGTACATGCGATCATGGGCCCGAACGGCTCCGGCAAGAGCACCCTCGCCTACGCGCTCGCAGGCCGCGACGGCTACGAGATCACCCGTGGCGAGGTCCTGTACGAGGGGCGGAACCTTCTGGAGATGGAGCCGGAGGAGCGGGCCGCGGCCGGCCTGTTCCTGGCCTTCCAGTATCCGGTCGAGATTCCCGGCGTCACCAGCATAACCTTCCTGCGCACGGCGCTGAACGCGATCCGCAAGGCCCGGGGGGAGCCGGAGCTCGACGCGATGCAGTTCTTGAAGCATGTCCGCGAGAAGGCGAAGGCGCTCGGGGTCGATGACGAGATGCTGAAGCGCGCCGTCAATGTCGGCTTCTCCGGCGGTGAGAAGAAGCGCAACGAGGCGCTGCAGATGGCGGTGCTCGACCCGAAGCTGGCGGTGCTGGACGAGACCGACAGTGGTCTCGACATTGACGCGCTGCGCATCGTCGCGGACGGCGTCAACAAGCTTCGCTCACCCGAGCGGTCGATGCTGGTGATCACGCATTATCAGCGCCTTCTCGACTACATCGTGCCAGACCGCGTCCACGTGCTGGCGCAGGGCCGGATCGTGCAGTCCGGCGGCAAGGAGTTGGCGGTCGAGCTCGAGGAAAAGGGCTACGGCGCCTTCCTGGATGCCGCAGCCTGATGGTCAGCGCGATGCCTTCCGATTCCCGTGACATGGTGGTCGGCACTGAGCCCTGGCTCGCGCAGTTCGCCGCGCTGAAGGAGAGCCTGCCGGGCGCCGATCTGCCCTGGCTTGCCGAACTGCGTGAAGCCGGCTGCACCCGCTTCGCCGAGCTTGGTTTGCCAACCCACAAGGTCGAGGCCTGGAAGTACACCAGCCTGCGGCCGCTTGCGCGCGTCCCGTTCGCACCGGCTGCGACGGAGCCCGGTGTGTCGGTCGTGCCGAAGCTTCTGGCCGAAGATCAGGCGGCGGCACGGCTCGTATTCGTGAACGGCCGTTTCCGGCCCGAACTGTCCGACCTAGCGGGGTTGCCGGCCGGCGTCCGCGCCGGTGGTCTGGCGGAGGCGCTCGCCCGAGAGCCCGACCGGATTGCCGAGACGCTCGGCCGCACCGGTGCGCTGGACGGTCATTCGATGTTGGCGCTCAACACCGCGTTGATGGCCGACGGCTTCGTGCTGACCATCGACCGGGGTGCGGCGCTCGAACGGCCGATCGAGATCACCTATCTCGCTATCCCCGACGGCACCTCCCCTGCCCTGCATCCGCGCAATCTGATCGTGGCCGGGCCGGGCAGCCGCGCGACGGTGGTGGAGCACCATGTCGGCGGCGATGGGGTCTATCTGGTCAACGGCGTAACGGAGGTCCTGGTCGGCGATGGGGCCGTGCTCCGGCACTACAAGGTCCAGGAGGAAGGCGCCGACGGCTACCATCTCTATCTCAGCCGCGTCCGGATCGACCGTGACGCGCTGTACGACAATTTCGTCCTGTCGATCGGCGGCCGTCTCGCGCGGAACCAGATCGAGGCGGTTATCGACGGGGCCGGTGCGGAATGCCTGCTGAACGGCGCCTATATGGCGACCGGGCGGCAGCATCTCGATCACACGAGCCTGATCGATCATGCGGCGCCCCACGCGCGCAGCCGGCAGGTCTATCACGGCGTCCTCGACGGACAGGCGCGCGGCGTGTTCCAGGGCCAGATCGTCGTCCGGCGCCAGGCGCAGAAGACGGACGGCTATCAGCTCAACCGGGCGCTGCTGCTGTCGGATGGGGCCGAAATCGACAGCAAGCCCAATCTCGAGATCTATGCCGACGACGTGAAATGCAGCCATGGCGCGACCGCCGGCGATCTCGACAAGGATGCTCTCTTCTATCTTCGGGCCCGCGGCATTCCCGAGCCCGAGGCCAGGGCCCTGCTGATCGCCGCCTTTCTGAACGAGGTTATCGACAACGAGCCGGTCGAGGCCGCGCAGGACGTGTTCCGCGCCCGCGTCGATGCATGGCTGCGCCGGCGCTGAAAGGGGTCCGAGCATGAGCGGCTTCAGTGGTCTCGCCACCGCACCGGCCCCGGCCCTGCGCCCGAATTTCGACGTGGCGCGTATCCGCGAGGACTTCCCGATCTTCCGGCAGAGGATCTACGGCAAGCCCCTCGTCTTCCTCGACAGCGCCGCCAGCGCCCAGAAACCCCGCCAGGTGCTGGATGCCATGCGGACGCTGTACGAGAGCGAGTACGCTAACGTCCATCGCGGCGTCTATTGGCTGAGCCAGCGCGCGACCGACCGGTTCGAGGGGGCGCGGGAGAAGGTTGCCCGGTTCCTGAACGCGCCGGGCCCCGACAACATCGTCTTCACCCGGAATGCGACCGAGGCGATCAACCTTGTTGCCGCGAGCTGGGGTCGGACCTTTCTGAGGGACGGTGACGAAATCGTCCTCTCGCAGATGGAGCATCACGCGAATATCGTGCCGTGGCAGCTGCTCCGGAACGAAAGGCACATCGTCCTCAAGGTGGCGCCGATCGACACGGACGGGAACTTCCTGCTTGACGCGTACCGGAAGCTGCTCGGTCCGGGCACGCGTCTCGTCGCCATCACCCACGTCTCCAATGCGATCGGCACGATCACGCCGATCCGCGAGATCATTCGCCTTGCCCATGAGGTCGGCGCGGTGGTGCTGGTGGACGGCAGCCAGAGCGCACCGCACATGCGGGTCGACGTGCGCGACCTGAACGCCGATTTCTACGTGTTCACCGGGCACAAGCTCTACGGTCCGTCGGGCATCGGCGTCCTTTACGGCAAGAAAGACCTGCTGGAGGCGATGCCGCCGTATCAGGGTGGTGGCGACATGATCGCGAACGTCACGTTCGAGGAAACGACCTACAAGCCGCCGCCGCACCGGTTCGAGGCCGGCACGCCGGCGATCGCCGAAGCGGTCGGCCTCGATGCGGCGATCGACTATGTCGAGGCGCTCGGCTTCGAGAACATCCAGGCGCACGAGCACGACCTGCTGGTCTACGCGACCGAGCGCCTGTCGGAAATTCCCGGGCTTCGCATCGTCGGGCGTGCAGCGGAGAAAGCGAGCATCATCTCCTTCACGATCGAGGGCGCCCATCCGCACGATGTCGGCACGATCCTGGATCGCGCCGGCGTCGCCGTGCGCGCCGGGCACCATTGCGTACAGCCGCTGATGGACCATTTCGGCCTGCCGGCAACGGTGCGGGCCTCCTTCGGCATCTACAACACGCGCGAGGATGCGGACGCGCTGGTCGCGGCGGTTCGGCAGGTGCAGGAGATTTTCGGATGATGGACGAGCTACGTGAGCTCTATCAGGAGGTCATCCTCGACCATGGCAAGCATCCGCGGAACCTCCGGAAGATTGCCGACGCCGACTATCAGGCTCACGGCAACAATCCTCTCTGCGGCGACAAGGTGACCGTTTATCTGAAGCTGGACCCGGACGGACGCATCGCGGATGTGGCCTTCGAGGGACGCGGCTGTGCCATCTCCACCGCATCGGCGTCGATGATGACCGAGATTCTGAAGGGCCGGACCCGGGACGAGGCGCAACGACTCTTCGAGCATTTTCACGCGATGTGCACCGGCGAGGAGGAACCGGCCGAGCCGCGCCCGGGCGAGGACCCGGACGCCTTCGAGCGGCTGCAGATGCTGTCGGGCGTGCGCCAGTTTCCGATGCGGGTCAAATGCGCGACCCTCGCCTGGCATACGATGAATGCGGCCATGAGCGGCCAGAGCAAGGTTTCGACGGAGTGATCGGATGTATACGCCGGGCCTTCGAGCGTTCGTCTCACCCCCTGCCGAAGGGGATTTCCGTGCCCGCGCCGGCAAGCCGCTGGCGCCGGGCACGCCGGTTGCGGCGCGCGATGAGGTGATTGCCGCGTTGCGGACCGTGTACGACCCCGAGATCCCGGTCAATATCTACGATCTGGGGCTGATCTACGACTTGGAGATCGACGGGGACGGCTCGGTCCGGATCGAGATGACATTGACGGCGCCCGGCTGCCCCGTCGCCGGCGAGATGCCGGGCATGGTCGCCGATGCGGTCGCCGATGTGGAAGGGATCGGTGAGGTCGATGTGTCGCTCGTGTTCGACCCGCCCTGGACGCCGGAGCGGATGTCCGAAGAGGCCCGGGTCGCTCTGGACATGTTTTGACGACCTTCCTATGTCTCAAATGGTTAGGGTTCACCGTGGAGGCTGACTGACATGGATAGGCCCCCTGTACTGACGCTGACCGACGCGGCCGCCGGACGGGTGCGCGAGTTGATGGAGAAGAGCGACAAGCCTGTGCTCGGCGTGCGCATCGGCGTGCGTACCCGCGGCTGTTCCGGCCTGAGCTACTCGGTCGAGTATGCCGATGCACCGAAGAAGTTCGAGGAAGTGGTCGAGGACAAGGGCGTCCGACTGTTCATCGATCCGACCGCAGTGATGTTCCTGGTCGGCTCGACCATGGATTATGTCGAAGAGAAGTTCCATTCCGGCTTCGTCTTCAGCAATCCGAACGAGAAGGGACGCTGCGGTTGCGGAGAATCGTTCCACGTCTGATCGGCCGGCCTCCACGGCTCGGTTCGACGGCGGCCTCGGGCCGCCGTCTTGCATTCCGGGCGCGAATCACCTTGCGATCCCGCTCCGATGCGATATCGTGCGATTGAAACGCATTCGCAATTGCTGCATCGGGAGCAGGATATGGCATCACGTTACCGGTCCCTGTGCGCCGCCATAGCGATGGTAGCGCTGGGCACCGCGACCGGCGCGTCGGCGGCCGAGGTCAACATCTATTCCGCCCGGCACTATCAGTCGGATGACGAGCTCTACGCGAACTTCACCGAACGCACCGGCATCAAGGTCAACCGGATCGAGGACAGCTCCGACAAGCTGGTGACGCGGATCGTCAACGAGGGTGACAACAGCCCCGCGGACGTTTTGATCACTGTCGATGCCGGCCGGCTCTGGCGGGCGGAGCAGAAGGATTTGTTCCAGCCGGTCCGCTCCGCCGTCCTGGAGGAACGGATCCCGGCCAGCCTGCGCCACCCGGACGGCAAATGGTTCGGCTTCTCGAAGCGCGCACGCGTGATCCTCTACGACAAGGACAGGATCGAGAACCCGCCGAAGACCTACGAGGCGCTTGCGGACCCGGCATACAAGGGCGAAGTCTGCATCCGCTCGAGCTCCAATATCTATAATCTCTCGCTGCTGGCTTCACTGATCGAGCATCACGGTGAGGCCGAAGCGGAGAAGTGGGCGAAGGGCGTGGTCGCCAACTTTGCCCGGCCGCCCAAGGGCGGCGATACCGATCAGATCAAGGCGGTCGCCGCCGGCGAGTGTGGAATCGCCGTCGCCAACACCTACTACTTCGTCCGGCTGCTCAAGTCCGACAAGGCTGCCGACCGCGAAGTGGCCGAGAAGCTGGGCGTCGTGTTTCCCAATCAGGATGACCGCGGCACCCACGTCAATATCTCGGGCGCGGGCGTGCTCAAGCATGCACCGAACCGCGATGCGGCCGTGAAGTTTCTCGAATATCTCGCCAGCGACGAGGCCCAGCGCCACCTCGCCAGCGGCAACAACGAGTATCCCGTCGTCCCGAGCGTCCCGACGGACGAGACCCTCGCCGGCCTGGGCGACTTCAAGGAGGATACAGTGAACGTCAGCGTTCTCGGCGAGAACCAACCGACCGCCCAGAAGGTCTACGACCGCGTCGGCTGGAAGTGAGCGACCGGCGTCTCGGCCGGCAGTGCGGCCCCGCCTCCCGGCGGGGCCTTTTTCCCGGCCGCATCGGCCGCCGCGGCGCCGGGCCGGGCCCGGGCGATCGCCCGTGAGAGACCGATCACCGGCAGCAGGCTGACGGCCACGATGGTGAGTGCTGCCGTCGAAGCTTCGGTCAGCCGCTCGTCCATCGCGAGCTGGAACGCCTGCACCGCGAGCGTGTCGAAGTTGAACGGCCGGAGCAACAGCGTGGCCGGCAGTTCCTTCATGACCTCTACGAACAGGATCAGGCCGGCCGTCAGCAGGCTTCCGGCCATCATCGGCGCGTGGACGCGCAGCAGCGTCCGCGCGCCGCCGGCGCCGAGGCTCTGGGCCGCCGCATCCATGCTCGGCGTGATCTTGGCCAGGCCAGCGGAGACCGTCTGCAGGGAAACCGCAAGGAATCGCACCAGATAGGCCAGCACCAGCCCGGCGATCGTCCCGGTCAGCAACAACCCCGTCGCAACGCCGAACCGGTCCCGCATCCAGGTGTCCAGCAGATTGTCGAATGCGGTGAACGGGATCAGGATGCCGACGGCGATCACCGATCCCGGCACCGCATAGCCGAGGCTGACCGTGTACACCGCCGCCGAGGTGAGCGGCCCCGGCTGCCGGCGCGCGGCGTAGCCGATCAGGACCGAGAGCACTACCGCGAGCACCGCCGTCAACGCGGCGAGCGAGGCGCTGTTGAGGGCGAGCTGAACGTATCGGGCGCCCCATTGGGAGTCGCCGTCCAAGAGCGCCATCCGCAGCAGCAACAGTCCCGGAACCAGGAATCCCACCAGGACCGGCGCTCCGCAGGCCGCGGTCGCCAGCCAGGCCGAGACGCCGCGCAGCCGGATTGCCGGCAGCGTCCGGTACTTGCCCGAAGTCTGGTGGAAGCGCGCACGCCCGCGCGACAGCCGTTCCCCGGCCAGCAGCAGCAGCACAAATCCCAGCAGCGCCGTCGAGAGCTGGGCCGCTGCGACCGGGTCTCCCATCGAGAACCAGGCGCGATAGATCCCCGTCGTGAACGTCGGCACGCCGAAATAGGCAACCGTTCCGAAATCCGCGAGGACCTCCATCAAGGCCAGGACCGTGCCTGCGGCGAGCGCGGGGCGGGCTAGAGGCAGCGCAATCCGGGCGAACGTCTCCCAGGGTCCGGCGCCGAGCGTCCGGGCAACCTCGATCGCGCAGACGGACTGTTCCAGGAACGCGGCGCGCGCCAACAGATAGACGTAGGGATAGAAGGCGAACACGAACATGGTCACGGCCCCGCCGAGGGACCGTATCTCCGGGAACCGATAGTCGCGTGCGCCCCACCCGGTGAGATCCCGGATCATCGTCTGCACGGGCCCGGAGACCTGGAGGAAATCCGTATAGGTGTAGGCGAGCACATAGGCGGGGACCGCCAGCGGCAGCACGAGGGCCCACTCGAACAGCCTCCGGCCGGGGAACCGGCACATCGTCACCAGCCAGGCCGTCCCGGCGCCGATGACGGCGACCCCGAGTCCCGTGCCGGCGGCCAGCCAGAGGGTATTGGCCACATAGTCCGGCAGGACGGTCGCGGCGAGATGTGCCCATGCCCCCTGCCCCGGCAGCAGCAGATGCAGTGCGACGGTCAGGATCGGCAAGGCGAAGAGGAGCGCCACCACGAGCGCGATGCCGGTCAACGATGAGGGCGCCCGCCAGCGTCGGCGCGCGGGCCGGGCCATGACATCCCTGGTCCTAGGACGGGTCACGAGCGTAGCGTATGCGGCGTCGGCGGGACGGTGACGGGGCGGCCGACCTTGCCCGCATTCCGGTCAGACCTGGAGCTGCTGATAGTTCTCGTAGCCGATCCGGTCGATCAGCTCGAGTTGCTTCTCGAGGAAATCGACATGCTCTTCCTCGGTATCAAGGATATTTCGCAGCAGCTTGCGGCTGACATAGTCGGACACGGACTCGCAATACGCGATCGCCGCCCGCAGGTCGGCAATGCCCGCCTGCTCGAGCCGGAGATCGCACTCGAGGATCTCCCGCACGTTCTCGCCGATCAGAAGCTTGTCCAGATCCTGGAGGTTCGGCAGGCCATCGAGAAAGAGAATGCGCTCGATCAACGAGTCCGCGTGCTTCATCTCGTCGATCGACTCGTCGTACTCGTATTTTCCGAGCTTCGTGAACCCCCAGTGCTCCAACATGCGTGCATGAAGAAAGTACTGGTTGATCGCCGTCAGCTCGTTCTTGAGAATTTTATTGAGGTGCTCGATGACCTTCGCATCGCCCTTCATTGCGTCCATCCTTCTCGCGTCCAGGATGGATTCCTAGGGCGCGCGGGCACTGCAATCAATAGCGCCGGGGGCCGACCTGCCTCGGTCGGCACCCGGCCGCGATCGTTGACGTCGCTCAGGCGGCCTCGCGGCCGATGCCGCGCTCGCGTGCCCACAGCGCCGCCTGAGTGCGGTTCTCCGCGCCGATCTTGCGCAACAGATGGCGCAATTGAGCCTTCACCGTAGCGTCGGTAGTGCCGAGCCGGTTGGCGATCATCTTGTTGGATTGGCCGTCGAGCAATCCCCGCAGAATGTCGAGCTCCCGGCCGGTCAGGTTGATCGGCCGGCCGGTGCGACCCTCGGCCGCACGCGGCCGAACCAGCTCCGCGGCGAGACGCGTGGGAAACACGTTCTCGCCGAGCCGGACCAGGTTGAGCGCATGCACGAGTGCGGCCGGCGACATGTCCGTCAGCAGATAGCCGTCGATCCCGGCCTCGACGGCGGTGCTCAGCAGGCCGGCGTCGGGGCGGCGGGCCAGCACCACCATACGCGCCCCCGGCCAGGCCCGGCGGAGCTCGGCCAGCGCGCCGGCGCCGTCGCGAACCATCGCCGGGTCCAGGAGGACGACCACGTCGGGGGCCATGGCAGGAGGCAGCTTGTGAATGGCGTCGAGCGCTTCGGCCTCGGCGCAGACACGGATCGGCGTCTCGGAGAACACCCGCTTCAGCCCCTCGCGGAACAGCAGGTCGCCACCGACGAGAACCGCATCGAGCGCATTGGCAGAAGTGTTGCGGGCCGTGACGGGTGAGCCGGCCATGGGGCGGACATTCTGCGGCGCGGAAACTTGCATCGGAGTCACTCGCTGTTTGGTATTGCGGCGTGTGCCTCGAAAGAGCAACCCCCGTGCCAGACTCCCTGGTGGTACCGCGCTGCCGCAGAGGCGAACGGATTAAGTCGGAAAGGCCATAATTTTCGCGATCTTCGCTCCCGGACCGCTCCGGCGTGCGGTACGCAGGACGCGCCTTCACCGACCTTTCCGGCCTCATCGCGGTGCAGAGCGCTTCGCAAAATGAAACGACCGGGAACGCCGCTACGCCGCGCGGCGGCCTGCACCCGCTGAGAACTCGTGCTTGAGGAGATCCGGCGGGTTCCCGCGCTTCGCCCCCGGCTTTCGCCGGAGATCACCGCGATCGCCCGGCGCCGCGTCCCCCGCGGCGCCGCTCAGGTGCAGCCGTCGACTTCCCAGCGAGCGAGCTTGCGATAGACGGTCGAGGGGCTGATCTCGAGGAGCGCGGCCGCTCTGGGCACATTTCCCTCCGTCACGCGCAGCGCCGTCCTGATCGCGTCCCGCTCGATCTCGGCGAGCGGGCGGATCTGGTCGCTCCGGGTCGGGTCCGACGCTGGATCCATCGGCCGGCCCGCCGTTGGCAGTGCCCGTGCAGACGGCTCGCCCTCGGAGCACGGCTGCCCCAAAGGCGGCGGCAGCATTCCCACGTCCACCAGTTCGGCGTCGTTCAGCACGACCACCTGGCGGATGACGTTCTGAAGCTGCCGGACATTTCCCGGCCAGTCGTAGGCGGCCAGAGCGGCCTGAGCCTCCGGTGTGAACCCCTTGAAACTGCGCGATTCCTCACGGCTGAACAGCTTCAGGAAATGCTGCGCCAGCTCCAGTACGTCGGCCTCGCGTTCGCGCAGGGGCGGCATGTGGATCGGGATCACATGCAGCCGGTAATAGAGATCCTCGCGGAACCGCCCCTCCTCTACTTCCTCGAGCGGGTTGCGATTGGTGGCGCAGATGAACCGGACGTCGACCTTCTGGACCTCGCTGCCGCCGACTTTGGTGAAGGTGCCGAGCTGGACGAAACGGAGCAGCTTGACCTGGAGGTCGAGCGGCATCTCGCAGATCTCGTCGAGGAACAGCGTCCCGCCGTCGGCTTGCGCCGCGGCTCCCTCGCGGTTGCCGACGGCACCGGTGAACGCCCCCCGCACATGTCCGAAGATTTCGCTCTCCATCAGCTCCTTCGGGATGGCGGCGCAGTTCAGGGCCACGAACGGCCGGTCCCGGCGCGGGCTCTTGCGGTGGATCGCCTCGGCGCAGACCTCCTTGCCGGTTCCGCTCTCGCCGGTGATGAAGATGGTCGCCTTGCTCGCCGCGGCGCTGTCGATCGTCCGGTAGACCGCCTGCATGGCCAGCGAGGCGCCGATGAAGCCGAAATATTGCTGTCGGTCCAGCTCGTTGCGGTAGGTCTCGACAATCCGCGACAGGCGCTCACGCTCCAGAGCGTTGCGGACGGTATAGACGAGCCGCTCCGCGTTGAACGGCTTGACCAGGAAGTCGACCGCACCTTCGCGCATCGCCTCGACCGCGACGTTGACGGACCCGTTTGCCGTGACCACGACGACCGCGCAGGTCAGCCCCATGGCACGGATCTTCCGCAGAACGTCGAGGCCGTTCATGTCCGGAAGATGAAGATCCAGGATCACTGCGTCGGGCGGGCTCGCTGCCACCTCGGCCAGCGCCTCGGTGCCCGTAGCCACATGCACCAGCCTGTAGGGCTCCGACTGCAGATACTCCTGATAGGCGCGCGCTAGCGGCAGCGTGTCTTCCACCAGCAGGATTCGCGCGGTCTTCACGCTCATCGTCTATACCGACCCCTGTCTCGACGCGGTCTCGCGCCGATCACGCCATCAGGCGTAGCACCAAAGGGTTAAATCGGCGTATTTGAATCGAGGCCGGCGGTGGCCCGGCCCGGAGTCCTCTTGGAGCGCATCATGCTGGCGAACGCCCTGCCCACCCTCGACTTCGACCTCGGCGACACCGCGGCTTCGCTGCGTGAGACCGTGCAGGCCTTTGCCGCGCAGGAGATCGCCCCGCGCGCCGCAGACATCGACCGCACCAACGAGTTTCCGCGTGACCTGTGGCCGCGGCTCGGGGCGCTCGGCCTGCTCGGCGTGACGGTCGAAGAAGAGTATGGCGGCGCCGGGATGGGCTATCTCGAGCATCTCGTCGCGATGGAGGAGGTCAGCCGCGCCTCGGCCGCCGTCGGCCTCAGCTACGGTGCGCACTCCAACCTTTGCGTCAACCAGATCCGGCGAAACGGCAACGAGGAGCAGAAGCGGCGCTATCTGCCGAAGCTGCTTTCCGGCGAGCATGTGGGAGCGCTGGCGATGAGCGAGCCCGGTGCCGGGTCGGACGTCGTCGGGATGCGAACGCGCGCCGAGCGGCGAGGCGACCGCTTCATCCTCAACGGCGGAAAGATGTGGATCACGAACGGCCCGGACGCCGACGTGCTGATCGTCTATGCCAAGACGGACCCGGACGCGGGGCCGCGCGGCATCACCGCATTCCTGATCGAGAAGGGCTTCTCCGGATTCTCCACGGCCCAGAAGCTCGACAAGCTCGGCATGCGCGGCTCGAACACCTGCGAGCTCCTGTTCGAGGATTGCGAGGTCCCGGCCGAGAACGTGCTCGGCGAGGTCGGGATGGGTGTCAACGTCCTGATGAGCGGTCTCGACTATGAGCGGCTCGTCCTTTCCGGCGGCCCGCTCGGAATCATGCAGGCCTGCATGGACGTGGTGATCCCCTACCTGCATGAGCGCCGGCAGTTCGGGCAGCCGATCGGCGAGTTCCAGCTCATGCAGGGCAAGCTGGCGGACATGTACACCACGCTGAATGCCTGCAAGGCCTACGCCTATGCCGTTGCCAAAGCGTGCGACCGCGGGGACACCACCCGCAAGGACGCCGCCGGGGTCATCCTGTACACGGCCGAAAAGGCCACCTGGATGGCGCTCGAGGCGATCCAGTGCCTGGGCGGGAACGGTTATATCAACGATTATCCCACCGGCCGCCTTCTGCGGGACGCCAAGCTCTACGAAATCGGCGCCGGCACTTCGGAGATCCGTCGCTGGCTGATCGGGCGCGAGCTGTTCAAGGAAACGGCGTAGCGCCGGTGAGCTGCTCGCTGACTTCCCAGAGGCGTCGCGCGGTTTCCGGATCGCGCGAGCGTGGCGAGGACTCGGCGGGCTGTTTGCGCACGAAATAGCGTCCGCTCACGCCCTCCAGCTCCGGCGCGCTGGCGAGATGGATCGGCGTCTGCGCTCCCTCCTCCACGTCGATGGCGCTGACGAGGAAGGCGAGCCGGAGGCCCAGCCGGAACAGGAGCTTGTTGTTCATCCCGAAATTGCTGGCGACGAAGCCCGGATGGAGCGCGTTGGCCGTGACGCCCGTGCCCTCGAGCCTTCGGGCCAGCTCGTAGGTGAACAGGATGTTGGCGAGCTTCGAGCGCTGATAGGCACGCCAACCGGAATAGCTGCGCTCGCTCTGCAGGTCCGCGAAATCGATGCTGGCGCCCTCATGGGCGCGCGAGGCGACGTTGACGACCCGCGCCGCTCCGGCTGCGCGCAGACGGTCCAGAAGGAGATTGGTCAGAAGGAAATAAGCGAGATGGTTGAGGGCGAACGTCATTTCGAGACCGTCCGCGCTCAGCTGCCGCTCCGTGAAGATGGCGCCCGCATTGTTGACCAGCACGTCGAGCCGCGGATGCTCCTCGACGAAATTGCGGGCAAGGCGGCGAATTTCCGCCTGGCGGGACAGATCGGCACGTTGGAAGGAAACCCAGTCGTTTCCGGTGTGTCGTCGGATCGCGGCGACCGCCCGGGCGCCCCTGGCGTCGTCGCGGCCGACGATGACGACCGTTGCGCCTTTGGCGGCGAGTTCACGGGCGGTGACGAAGCCGATGCCGCTCGTCCCGCCGGTCACCATGACAATCTTTCCGTCCATGCCGCAGTCGCTCCCGTCACCGCCCCTCGGGAGAGCTTGTCGCCGGCCGGCGCCGGCATCAATCGTTCAGGACGCGGCCCGGCGGCAGACGCACATGCACGGTGGTGCCGGCGCCGACGGTACTCTCCAGCAGGAAGGTGCCGCCGTGCAACTCGGTGAGCGCCTTCGACAATGGCAGCCCGAGCCCGGTGCCCTCGAACTTGCGGGCGAGCCCGCTGTCGAGCTGGCTGAAGGGTGCCATCGCGATCGCAATCTCCTCTTGCGCGATCCCGACGCCGGTGTCGCTCACCACGAATTCGAGGCCGCCGTCCTCGGTGCGGTGTGTCTCCACGCGGACCTCGCCTCCGGGGGGCGTGAACTTCACGGCGTTGGACAGCAGATTCAGCAACACTTGGCGGAGGCGGCGCTCGTCGACGAGGATGCGCGGGAGATCCGGATTGTGAACGACCGTCAGACGCAGCCCGCCCCGCTCGGCCGCCTCGGCCACGACGCGCTGCACGCTCCACAGCAGCTCCGCCGGGGCAACATCCCCCTCCTCCAGATCCAGCCGGCCCGCCTCGATCTTGGCGATATCGAGAATGTCGTTGATCAGGTTCAGCAGGTGCCGTGAGCTGGCCAGGATGTCATCGGTATATTCCCGGTACTTCTCGTGCCCCATCGGGCCGAGAAGCTCGAGCTTCATGATCTCGGAGAAGCCCATAATGGCGTTCAGCGGCGTCCGCAGCTCATGGCTCATGTTTGCGAGGAACTCGGTCTTCGCGCGGTTCGCCGCCTCGGCGTCGTCGACCGCCTTCACCAGGGCCGCGTACTGTGCCTCCCGTTCCGTCACGTCCTGAGCGGTGCCGCGATACCCCTCGAACGTTCCATCCTCGGCGAAGATCGGGACCGCGCTCAAGCGCAGCATCCGGCGCGTGCCGTCGCGATGACGCATATCGACCGGAAGATCGCGGAACGCGGCGGGACCACGCCGCCTTACGACATCCCGGAACTCCCTGCCGGCTTCGATCAGGTCGGGCATGCGTCGGCCGATCAGCTCGCACGGATGGTAGCCGAGCTGTTCGAACACACGTGGCGACGCGAATGTGATCGCAAGTTCGCGGTCGATCTCCCAGACCCAATCGGAGATCAGCCGCGCGAAATCGTCGAGCCGGTTCTCGGCGAGGGTCAGGGCGAGGCCGACCCGCCGGAGCTCCCCGGCCGGAATGAAGCGGCCCATGACCCCGAACGGCCGCCCCTCGCTGTCGCGGACCACCATGCGCTCAACAACGTAGCATTCGTAGGCGCCTTCGACCTGAACGACGAGATCCTGTCGCAGCGGTCGGCCGAGCGCCTCGATCGAGGCGGCGATGTCCTCGATCGGCGGAGCGGCGGCGGCACCGATGAAGGGTGCGAGGCGGTGATAGGCGGCGTTCGCGTGGAGTAGGTTGCCGGCGGCGTCGGCCAGGTACATCGGCACCTCGGTCCCGCTCTCCGCCTGCCACAGATCGAGCATCGGCTGCGGTAGCAGGACGCCCTCGCCCGGATCCGGGCGCAGCGCGGGGACATGCAGCCGGGAGCCGCCCGGCGGCGCGGACTCGGTGCCTCGTGCCGGCTGGTTCCCGTTCACTCAGCCAGCTCCGATCTGCTCGATCGCCGCGACATAGCCCGGGTCCCGTCGCCATTGCCGAAGGACCTGGCTCGCATCCGCTGGGCTGATCGACTCGAAGAGTTTCAAAGCGCGCGACAGGTCGCGAGGGTCGCGGACCTGTCGGTCGCTTTGCTGATAGCGCAACAGGTAGAGCGTCGCGAAGGTCTGCTTGTCGATCCCGGTGCTGCGGCAGGCGATCGCGAGTGCGCGTCCCGTCCCGTCCAGCAGGATCTGCCGGACGCGGGCCGGGCTCAGTCGCGTGATCTGTCCGAGCAGCCCTTCGAACAGCGCGACCTGTCCCTGTCGCAGGCTCCGGACCAGCAGATCGGGAGTAATCATGTTCCGGCGGGCCAGGTGCTCGGCCAGGCGGGCAGCACCGCTGTCTTCCGCTGCGCTGCGCGCGCTCGCGCCCTCGTCCCTTCGTTTCAGGAGGCTCGTCACGGTCTCCTCGATGCCGTCGTCCAGTCGCGAAGGGTCGACGTCGAAATGCATGACGATATACGATCGCAGAGCGGCGGAGACCCACCAGTACATCCGCTTGGCGAGCTGCGGGTCCAGATCCTCCCGCCTCAGCAGCGGCTCCTGGTAGCTGTCGACGCGCCGCGACTCCTCGACCAGATAGGCCATGGTCGCCGCGGATATCTCGGCGTTCTCGTTCTCCAGCATCGTCCTGATCACGTCGACGTTCTCCGTCTCGGCAAGGGCCGCCGAAACGCGGGCACTGACCGAACGCCGCATGGCGATGGCGAGCTGATGCTCGATTGTCCTGTGATGGATGATCTCGACCAGTTCGGCGTCCCCGAGCACCGAGCTTCGCAGCAGAATCGGCCGCGCCACCTCGATCTCGTCGTTGGCGAGCAGAACCAGCAGATCGCGCGGCACGGCCTCGCTGTCTGCCAATCGCTGCGCCAGATCGCGTCGCACCGCCTGCTCGAACTGCCACAGCAGCTTCGTGAGAATGTCGGACATCAGCGATCGTTCGCGCTCGGTCAGGGCCGAGCCTCGTTCGGCAAACATATCGCCGATAACGGTCACGAGTCGGCGCCGGCTTTCGGCCGAACTGTCGTTCGCCAAAGCCAATAGCGACCGCAAATCGATCTGCTCACTGGTCCTACAGGTTTCAGCGGTGTCTCTCACGTCGCCCCCGACGGCAACGGCCTCGACCGTCCCGAAACTCTCCACAACACTGCTGAAATTGTCGTTAAAGAGTGTCTGATCCGTCCACTCGCCGGGATTACCGATGCACGTTCCTTGCTTTACGCGCATTAGCGACAGCCGGCTATTATCACGTCTACATAAGCCGAAACGCTTAGTCCCAGGCGCGCGCCCATCCGTGAGGCCGGCGCATTGACCGCAGAGATCACCCCCGTCGCCCAGATCGAGCGCGCATCGCCGATCCGGGCGGTGGCCGCGGCGACCGCCGCTGCCGGCACCCCCATCGCCGCGCAGGGCTCCAATCGTCCGATCCCCGCCTGGTCGATGCCGATGCCCGCGTCGTGGAACACGATCCCAAGGACCGGGACCTTGATGACGTACCCGCCCGAGTTTCGCAGCAGCCCACCGTGCGACCCGCAGACGATGATCGAGCCTTCGTCGCCGCTGCGGATCAGCGACGCGGAATCGCAGCCCCAGACCTCCGGTTGCCCCGGCTCCTGCCTGATCGGGAACCGTGCCTCGGCCGGGATCGGCACCTCGGCCACGCACGGCGTACCCTTCCGCATCGCCGTCGCGCAGGTCATGGCCGGCTGCCCCGGCATGCAGCCGAGCGCCGCCGCCCGCCGGTTGACGTGGCTGATCCGGCCACGGGCCGCCATGTCCTCGCCGTCGCCGATTCGCGCCGTATCGTGCCCGACCGTGGCCGCCGCCAGCCCGAGCTCGTCCAGCAGGGGCAAGGCCGCGATCCCCGCTTCGTCCCGGCCGATCCCGGCATCGTTCAGGATGACCCCGCGCAGCCCGGCTGCCGCTGCCAGCAGGCCGGCGTAGGTGCCGCCGTGTGAACCCGCGACCAGCACCGCCCCGCGGTGACGTTCGTCCAGACGCGTAACGCTGTCCGCGATCACGATCTCGGGTAACATGGTCTCCCGTTCTTCGCCGTTGCGCGCCGTCGCCGAAATCCGGCCCGGCCTGCGGCGAAAGCTTACCACCGCGCGGCCGACTCGGCGGGAGTGAAAATGTCTGCACGGATCGCCCTGGTCGAGACCCTGGTGTTCCGCGCTCCGATCGCGGAGCCGGTGCGGACCTCCTTCGGCATCATGCCGGACCGGACGGCGGTGCTGGTACGGGTCGAGGACGATGACGGCGCGTACGGATGGGGCGAGGTCTGGTGCAACTTCCCGACCGTGGGCGCCGAGCATCGGGCCCGCCTCGTCGATTCGGTGCTGGCGCCGTTGCTGGTCGGCCGGCCGCAGCCGGACCCGGTGGAAACCTGGCACGAGCTGACCCACCGCGTCCATGTGCTCGGGATCCAGTGCGGCGAGCCCGGGCCGCTCGCAGCTGCCATCTCCGGCCTCGATATCGCGCTCTGGGATCTCGCTGCGCGCCGGGCCGGCCAGCCGCTCTGGCAGATCCTCGGCGGCTCGTCTGCAGCGCCGCTACCGGCCTATGCGAGCGGCATCAACCCGACCGGTGCCGCCGAGACGGTCGCCCGCGCCCGCGCTGCAGGTCATCGCGCCTTCAAGCTGAAGATCGGCTTCGGCGCCGATACCGACCTCGGCAATGTCCGCGCGATCGCCCGCGATCTCGGTCCGGGCGAGCGGTTCATGGTCGACGTCAATCAGGGCTGGGACCTCGGCACCGCCTGCGACATGGCCGGCCGCCTGGCCAGCTTTCCGCTCGGCTGGATCGAGGAGCCGCTCGCGGCGGACCGGCCCGCCGACGAATGGCGCACTTTGGCGGCGGCCGCCACGGCCGCGCTCGCGGGCGGCGAGAACCTGCGCGGCCGGGACGCGTTCCAGGCCGCGATCGACGGCGGCTGGCTCGACGTGATCCAGCCGGACGTCGCGAAGTGGGGCGGCCTGAGCGGCTGCCGCGACGTCGCCCGCGCCGCGCTGGCCGCCGGGCGGCGCTATTGTCCGCATTTCCTTGGCGGCGGCATCGGCCTGATCGCCTCGGCGCATCTGCTGGCCGCGGTCGGCGGCGACGGCTTGCTGGAGGTCGACTTCAACCCGAACCCGTTGCGGACCGCCCTGGCTCGCCCCTTTCCTACGATCGCCGACGGCCGAATACCGCTCCCGCAGGGGGCCGGGCTCGGCGTCGAGCCCGACCTCGCGGCCGTCAGGGATTGGCTCACGCATCGCGGCGAGACCCGCGCGCCTGCAGGTGCCGCCTGAACCGGCCCCGATCCTCCGTCGAGTGAACGAGGGAGGATCGCCATGCAGGACCTCGTCGCGAACCCGATAGACGACGACGGGTTCGGGCATGCCGAGATCCCCGACCGCCGCGACGCGCTCGACGTCGGCGAAATGCCGGCCGGAGTGGAACGGGACGGCTGTGTCGACGGCTGGCGGGCCTCGCTGGACGGCACAGGGGGACGCGCCGGAGCGGGCTCGGAGCACGGGCCGGCCCGTCGCTCGGGAACGGGCGATGTGCTCGACCGCCAACTGCATCGTTCCGCATGAGCGGATCGCGGGCCTCCGCTCAGCGCCCGACGTGATGGCCGCGCGCCGGCAGCCTGCAGTATCGCCAACCGGGTCGCGTCGCTAACCCGGCACCGCGACGCTCACATCCAGCAACGCCTGCCGCCGTTCCCGGCGTACGATGTCCAGCGCTTGCGCGAGCGCCGCAGGCAGGTCGTCGCCATGTTCCACCCTCATGCCCCAACCGCGGCTCGCCTCGCAGATTTTGGCGAAGTCCGGCGAGGGGCGGAGCGAGGTGAGCGGCATCGTGTTGGCCTTCGCCGCATATCCGTCCGGGCAGACCGTGAGGGTCGCCCGCCGCACCGCGTTCCACATGCCGTTGTTGAATACGATGGTCAGCACCGGCAGACCCAACGCCTCGGCGACCTGGTGGCAGGCAACCGGATTGGCGAACTGGTAGGAGCCGTCTCCCACCGTTGCCACCACCAGCCGGTCGCGGTCGGCGAGCTGGGCGCCGAGTGCCGCCGGCAGCGCCCAGCCGAGCCCGGCCGACGTCGTGCAGCCGAAGAAGCTGCCCGGTCGGTCCAGCGGCAGCAGCCCCGGAGCGGCGCCGAGCTCCGCGAAGACGGTCGCTTCCGGCCCGATCGCCTCGCCGAGGCGCAGGCTCACCAGGTCCGGACTCATCGGCGCGCCGTTGCCGCCGCGCGCGCGCTCCCGAGCCTGCGCCCGCCGCGCCTCGTTCCGCTCGGCCAGCGATGCCGCCCGTGCCGCGGCCCCGGGTACCCGCCCCTCCAGCGCAGCCGTCAGCGCCTCCAGGGTTGCCGGCACGTCGCCGGCAAGCACGAGGTCCGCGGCAAAGCCGCGCACCGGCACGCGTCGGAACAGCGGATCGGGGCCGAGCTGGATCACCGGGCACTCTGCCGGCGGCTGCGCTTTGGCCGGAATCCAGGGCACCATCGCGTCGACCACGACGACTGCGTCGGCTTCCTCCAGAAGCGCGTGCGGATCGTAACCGGCATGCAGCGCGTGTCCGTTGGGCATGGAATTGCGGATGCACCAATGCTCGACCACCGGCGCTCCGAGCGCCTCCGCGAACGCGATCAGCGCCGCCATGCCACGGGCGGTGTCGCCGCTGCGCTGAGCGAGGATCAGCGGCCGCTCGGCGCGTGCCAGGATACGCGCCGCCTCCTCGATTGCGTCCGCCTCCGGCCGCGCCGGCCGGGCCGTGTGCTGCGTCGGTCGCTCCGGCAGCTCACCGGGGTACGGTTCGCACAGCACTTCGCGCGGCAGGCTCATGTAAACCGGCCCGCGCGGCGAACTCGTCGCGATCGCAAGCGCCCGGTCGATCAGCTCTCCGACCTGCTCGGGATAGCGCAGTTCGTAGTCCCACTTGACCACCTCGCGCACCATCGCCGCCTGGTCGCGCATCTCCTGACCCCAGTGGATCGGCGTGTCGCGTCGACCCCGGCGGCCGTGCTCGGTGACGGGCGTGCGACCGGAGCACAGGAACATCGGGATGTCGTCGGAGCCGGCATTGATGAGGCCCATGACGGCGTTGGCCAGTCCGACATTCGTGTGCACCATCACCGCCTGCGGCCGGCCGGTGACGAGGGTGTAGCCGTGCGCCATGGCGACGGCCGCCGTCTCGTGGGGCAGCGCCAGCGGTTCCGGCATTGCGATGCCGCTCGCCGGCGCTCGCGCCAGCGCTTCGACGATCGGGGCGAAGTCTGTCCCGGCATTGGCGAACAGATAATCGACCCCGTTCGCCTTGAGTCGCGCCAGCAGCGCCTCGGCGGCGCTCCTGATCCCGGTGTCGGTCATGCTCCGGGCTCCTTCCGCATGCCGGCTCAGTACGGCCGGTCCCCCGCAATCTGCACGCGCCGCATCACCCGACGGTGCGGCCCGGCATCGTTGATCGCCAGATGCTTGGTACAGCGATTATCCCAGAAGGCGACCGAGCCGGCCTCCCATCGGAAGCGGCAGGTGAATTCCGGTCGGTGCCCATGCTCCAGCAGGAACTCCAACAGCGGCCTGCTCTCTGCCTCGGTCATGCCCTCGAATGCGACGGTGTAGGAGTGGTTCACGAACAGGAGCTTGCGCCCGGTCTCCGGATGCGTGCGGACGACCGGGTGGACGCTCACGGTCTCATGCCAGTCGGAATCCTCGCGCACCTTGGTCGCACGCAGGGCGTTGAGGCCGGCCTTCGGTCCGGCGACCTTCCGGTCGCTATGCACGGCGCGCAGATCCGCCAGCATCCGCTTCATGCCGTCGGACAGGGTCTCGTAAGCGAGATACTGATTGGCGAAAAGCGTGTCGCCGCCGTAAGGCGGCACCTCGATGCCATAAAGGATGGCGCCCATCGGCGGCTCGGGCATCATCGTCGTATCGGCATGCCATTCCTCGCCGACGATGCGCGCGTCGCCCGGCTCGCGCCGGATCTCGACGATCTCCGGATCCGGACCCGAGCCATTGAAATTGGGATGCACGAACAGCGTCCCGAACCGGCGCGCAAAGGCCTTCTGCTGCTCCGCGTCGATGTCCTGGTTCCGAAAGAAGATCACGCCATGCTCGAGCAATGCTCCGCGGATCTCGGCAATGACGTCGTCGTCGACGTCGGCCGCGACGTCCACGCCGTGGATCTCGGCGCCGAGTGCGCCGGCGATCCGGCGCACCTCCAGGTGACGATTCCGCACGCGCTTCCTCCGTTCTTGCGCCGCGTCGACGGCGGTACGATGCAGCCTAGCACCCGCCCGATCGACGTGCCACGACGGTGCGGATCCCGGCATTGCGACTAGGACTAAATTCTGATATGGTTCTCCGGTTTTTCGGCCGCGGGGAGGAGGCATCGTGAGCGAGATGCGCGATCCGGCCTGTCATGTCGTATGGGGCACCGACCCCCATGAACCCCCATCCGACCCCCATGGAACCCCAGAAATCCCCACCGGCAGACGCGGTATCAAGCCCGGCACGCTGCGCCAGGGCAGCCGGGACGGGGCGCTCGCAGTCGTCGCCCGTGACCGCTCTGCCGCCGTTCGCGCCGGCGGCATCGAGACGCCCGCTCCCGTCGGCCACAGTATCCTCGGCGCGATCGAGCACGTAGTGGTGCGGTCCGAGGGTCCATAACTCAGGGGAGATACCATGCGGCTGTTCAGCTACTGGCGAAGCTCCGCCGCCTACCGCGTTCGCATCGCCCTCAACCTGAAGGGGCTGGTCGCCGAGTATGTCCCGGTGCATCTGCTCCGGGACGGCGGTGAGCATCTGCGGCCCGAGTTTCGCGAAACCCGCCCGCAAGGACTCGTGCCGGTGCTCGAGGACGGCCAGGCCGTCCTCGGCCAGTCGCTGGCGATCATCGAATATCTGGAGGAAGTCCACCCGCAGCCGCCTCTCCTTCCCTCCGATCCGGTCGAGCGCGCCCGCGTCCGCGGCTTCGCGCAATACATCGCCTGTGAAATTCACCCGCTCAACAATCTGCGCGTCCTCCGCTACCTCGAACGCGAGCTGAACCTTTCGGACGAGCGCCGCGACGAGTGGTACCGGCACTGGATCGCCCAGGGGCTCGCCGCCCTGGAGGCAAGCCTCGGTGCCGGCCATGCAACCGAGTTCTGCTTCGGCGCGCGACCGACGCTCGCGGACATCTGTCTTGTCCCGCAGATGGCGAACGCTCGTCGCTTTCGGTGCGAGCTGTCCGGCTACCCTACCCTGGTCCGTATCGACGAGGCCTGCCGTGCCCTTCCCGCCTTCGCGGAGGCGGCGCCGGAGCGACAGCCGGATGCGGAACTCCCTCCCCCGCCTGCCGTAGGAGAGGGGCAGGATGGCGGTGCAGAACGTTGATTTCGCTTTGGTTATGCGCCGCTGCCGGGCGGCGTGTTCCGCTTGCCGCGGACCACGACGCCCGCCGGCTCCTCGACATAGCGCATCAGGGCGGTGAAGTCCTCCGTCTTGCCGCCCCGGGCGTAGGCGTAGCTCCACCATTGCTTGACGCTCTGCGCCACCCACATCGGCACGCCGAGCGCCTCGGCTTCTTCGAGGCAGAGCTTGACGTCCTTGTACATGAGCTCGGTCCGGAAGCCGAAGTCGAAGCTCCGCGTCAGCACCGCCTTCGGGAACTTGTCGGTCACCGCGGTATTCCGGCCGCTGCCGGCGCTGATCACGTCCACCATCACGTCCGGGTCGAGGCCGGCCTTCACGCCCATGGCGAAGGCCTCGCAGGAGGCCGCCATCGCCGTTGCCGACAGCAGATTGTTGATGAGCTTCATCGTCTGACCTTGGCCCGACTCCTCCCCGACGAAGAAGGCGTTCTTGCCGATGATCTCCAGGATCGGCCGAACCCGTTCCCAGACTGCCCGGTCCCCCGAGACCATGACGGCGAGAGTTCCCTTCTCCGCCCCGGCGATGCCGCCGCTGACGGGCGCGTCCATCGGCGTGATTCCGCGTGCCCGCAGCGCGTCGGCGACTTCGACCGCGACTCGCGGCCCGGTCGTCGACAGGTCGATATAGATCTTGACCCGGTCACCGTCGGCGATGCCCCCCTCGCCGAGGGCGACCTGGCGCACGATGTCGGGTGTCGGCAGGCTCACCAGCACGATCTCGGCCCTGGAGGCCACGTCCGCCGAGGAAGCCGCAGCTTCGGCTCCGCGCCCGACCGCCTGCCGCAATGCGGCGTCGTTGACGTCGTAGGCGACGACGCCATAGCCATGCTCGAGCAGCCGCCGCACCATGGGGCCGCCCATCGCTCCGAGACCGATGAAGCCGAGGGTTTCCGACACGAGTTCTCTCCGGGACCGGGTTCAATGCAATGGAGCAAGATTAGCGGCACCAGGCGATCCTTTACAGTCCAAGACGGCACCCGATCCCGGTCCCGGCATCCCGGGCGAGCTCGCCACGAGACACGGAACACGGGAATTCCTGCATTTCCACGCCAGCGGAGGTGGTCATGACACTCATGGAGACCCCGAGCCCGGACCGCGACGATCCGGCGCGCGACCCCGGCGCGGCACGGCGCCTCATCCGCTCCGGCGCTTATGCCGGCCAGACCGCCGGAATGGCGATGGGCTACCTTCAAGGCAACATCGTCATCCTGCCCGCGGCGTTCGCGCTGGCCTTCGCGGCCTTCTGCCACCGCAACCCGAAGCCCTGCCCGCTGGTTGCCATGTCCGATCCCGGCGAGCCGCGCCTGCCCGCGCTCGGCGCCGACATCGACATCCGCTGCGACGTGCCCCGCTACAACGTGTATCGGGACGGCGAGCTGGCGGAGCAGGTAACCGACCTCCACGGACTCTGGCGGGACGATCTCGTGACCTTCGTGCTCGGCTGCTCCTTCTCCTTCGAGGAGGCGCTGCTCGAGGCAGGCATCCCGGTACGGCACATCGAGCGGAACGAAACGGTCGCGATGTACCGAACCGGCATCGCCACCGTGCCGGCCGGGCCGTTCGGGGGCGGCATGGTGGTGTCGATGCGGCCGCTTACGCCGCCGGATGCGATCCGCGCGATCGAGATCACGTCCCGGTTTCCGGCCGCCCATGGCGCGCCGGTCCATCTCGGCGATCCGGCGGCCATCGGAATCACCTGCTTGGATCGACCGGACTGGGGCGATCCGCCCGAGATCCGCCCGGGCGAGATCCCGGTCTTCTGGGCCTGCGGCGTGACGCCCCAGGCGGCCGTGCAGGCCGCCCGGCCGCCGATCTGCATCACCCACTGCCCTGGCTCGATGCTGATCACCGACCGCAGGAGCGCCGGCTTCGGCCTGTGCTGGTCGGCCTGACTAGCGACCGTAGAATTGCTGCGGCAGCCAGAGTGCGAGTTCGGGGAAGACGATCAGAAGGCCGACCAGGACGAACATCGTGAGCACGAAGGGCAGCGCACCGGCGATGACGTCGTTCATCGCGCCGCGCGGCCGGATGCCCTGCACCACGTACAGGTTCACGCCGACCGGGGGCGTGATCAGCGCCGCTTCCAGAAGGACCGTCAGCACGACGCCGTACCAGACCGGGTCGTAGCCGAGGGCGACCACGATCGGCGCGATCAGCGGCGTCGTCGTGATCAGCATCGACAGCGTTTCCATGAAGCAGCCGAGGATGACGTAGAAGACGACGATCGCCAGCAGCGTCCCGACCGGGCCGAGGCCGAGCGCTTCGATGAAGGCCGACAGCCGCTGGGTCACACCGAGCGCAGCGAGGACGAAGTTGAGGAAGGCCGCCGCCAGGATGATCAGCATGATCATCGCCGTCGTTCGCATCGTTCCCTCGATCGCCCGGCGCAGCATTGCCGGCGTCAGCCGCCGTTTCGCTGCCGCAAGCGCGAGCGCGGCCACGACGCCGAGCGAGGCGGCCTCGGTCGGCGTCGCGACGCCGGCATAGATCGAGCCGACCACGACCAGGAAGATGCCCAGCGGCGGCAGCAGGTCCGGAAGCGTCCGGAGGCGATCGGCCCAGGAGGTCTCGACCGGCTTGCCCGCCGCCTCGGGCCGCATGAGGCAGACGACGGCGACCAGCGCCATGAACAGGAGCGCCAGGATCAGGCCGGGCACGAACCCGGCCAGATAGAGCTGGGGCACTGAGGTGTTGGTGAGCAGGCCGTAGATGATCATGTTGATCGACGGCGGGATCAGGATGCCGAGCGTGCCGCCCGCCGCGATCGTGCCGAGGAAGAGCCGTTCGTCGTAGCCGCGCTTGTCGATCTCCGGCAGCGCCACGGTACCGACGGTCGCCGCCGTCGCCACGCTCGATCCGGACGTCGCCGCGAACATGGCGCAGGAGCCGATGTTGGCGTGCATCAGGCCGCCCGGCAGCCAGGATATCCATTGCACGATCGCCGCGTAGACCGATTCGGCGATGCCGGAGCGCAGCAGGATTTCGCCGAGCAGCACGAACATCGGAATCGCGATCAGCAGGTACTCCGTGCTGTTCTGCCAGAGCACCTCGCCGAGCGCGAGATGCAGCGGCATCATGGAGTAGAGCCGGTCGAGCAGCAGCGCGAGCGTGCCCAGCGCCGCCGCCACCGGGATGCTGAGCGCAATCATCAGGACCAGGACGATCGCGATGGTCGCGAGCACCTTAGCGGTCGTCCCTCGGCGGCGAGGAGACCGGTCCGACCACGCGCAGTTCCTGGTCGACCTCCTCGTCGAGGCTGGGTGCGCCGGCTGTCCGCGTTACGGTCGCCAGATCGCCGCGCGCCAGCGCCAGCCCGCTGCGGAGCAGGACAATCAGCCAAACGAGAAGGAACAGCAGCAAGCCGGCGAACCAAAGCGACTGCGGAATGGCGGTCGGCGTCTGCAACGGCGTGTTCGAGCGCGCCGACATCTCGATGCTGGTGAGCAGCGCGATACCGGCCCGCTGCGCGAAGACGATCATGAAGCCGCCGAGCACCAGCAGCCCGATCACGTCCAGCACCGCGCAGACCGGCCGCGGCAACAAGAGATAAAGGGCGTCGATGCGGACATTACCGCGATGAAGCAGGACGTAGGCGAACGCCCAGGACGTGCTGATCGCGAAGAGGTAGCCCGAGATTTCGTCGGAGCCCGTGAAGGTTACGGCGAACAGCTTCCGTGTCACCACGTCGACGCTGACGAGGCAGGCGGCGAACAGGAGCATGGCTCCTCCGCCCCAAACGGCGGCACGGGCGACGGCTTCGGCGATGGCGGCGATTCGGTCGAGCATCGCGGTCGGAACGAAGGGGTGGGGCGCGGATGAACCGGCCCCCTCCTCCACGTCAGGCGCCGCCTGCGGTTAGGCCGACGATCTTGCCGACCGTTTCGTTCCAGCGTTTGGCGCACTCGGCGCCGCAGCGACCGGCCCATTTGCGCAGGACTCCCTCGGTGAGTGCCTTGTCGCGCGCCGCGAAGTCCGCTTCGGTCGGCTTGACGAGGGTCATGTTGCTGGGCGAACCGACCGTGCACTCGCCGGTACCGGTACTGCAGGCGATTCCTTCGGCATCCTCGGCGGATATCACCTGCCAGGCCCGATCCTCGAACTCCTGCATCTCCCGGAGCAGTACCTCCTGGGCGCCGGGTCCAAGCTTGTCCCAACTGTTCTGATTGAACGCGGTGAAGGTAATGGTGAAGCCGACCGGCAGCGGGAAAGCGTGCGTCGCGACCTCGTGCCATTTCCCCTTATAGGCGGGCATGGTGCCGGTGATGCCGCAATCGACCACGCCCTTCTCCATGGCGGGCACCACCTCGGCAAAAGCAATCGTCACCGGGGCACCGCCGACCGCCTCGACGAAGTCGCCCTGGCTCGCACCCTGTACGCGGACCTTCTTGCCTTTCAGATCCTCGATGCCGGAGAGCGGGAAGTTGCAGTAGAAGATCTGGCTCGGAAACGGGTAGAGGTTCAGCAGCTTCGCGTTGTAGTTCTTCTTCAACGCGTCGGCGAGGATTTCCTTGTAGGCCTCGGCGACCTTGCGGGCTGTCTCGAAGTCCCGGGCAACACCGGCGAGGTCGACACCTTCGATCACCGCGTCCTCGGCGACGTAGATCGGCAATGCGTGCACGACATCGAACACGCCGAGCTTGAGCAGGCGCATCAGCTCGAAGCCTTTGAGCCCGAGCTCCGTCAGCGGGGCGGCCTGCGCCGTGATGGCACCTCCGGTCGCGTCCGGCACCTCCTCGTTCCAGAGCGGTCCCTCAAGCTTCTGCCAGTTGGTCAGGTTGCCCCAGGTGCCGACCACCTTGAGCTGCGCCGGCTTGATATCGGCCGCACTGGCATCCGGTCCGGCCATCGCCGCCAGCATGGCCAGACACGATGCGAGAATCCCTATCCGCATGATTGACCCTCCCCGTTCTTAGTCGCCGCCGATTCACGCCGGCCAGTCGAATCTTAGGGATAAGGATACAGGCACGCGATCGATCAGACAATTCCACCGTCGGCGGGGCGGCATCGGTGAACTTTCCGGACGACCTGCACGGAGCGTGCTGAAGCCGAGTTCCGGTGCCTTCTGCTCGCGCGTGCGGACGGTGCTCTGGCCGGGAACGTCCACGCCACCCGTCGGCCGTCGGGCGCAACCCCGATCAACGAAGCCTTAATGGCCGATGTGCTACTGGCTTAACCATGTTCGGACAGGAGGCTTCGACGCAAATGACGACCACGAGACCCCGTGATTTCCGCCGCCGGACCCTGCCTGTCGCTCTGCTCCTACCGCTGCTGGCAGGGGCCTGCTCGACACTCAGTCCCATCGGCGATCGGAGCGGTCTGGCTCCGGATCAGTCGGCGAATCTCCTGCGTCTCGCCCGTACGGCGGAAAACAGGGGAGATCCCCGGACTGCGGCAGCTCTCTACCAGCAGGCGCACGCGCTCGACCCGTCCGCGTTGGAGCCCTTGCTGGCCCTCGGGAATGCGCTTCGGGCGCAGCGGAGCTATGCGGAGGCAGCCTCAGCGTTCCGCCAGGCGATAGGCATGGAGCCCACCAATGCCGAGGCGTTGCGTGGCCTCGGACTGTGCCAGATCGCTCTGGATCAGCCCGACGAAGCCCTGAACAACTTCAACCGCGTCCTCGAGCTCGATACGGCAGATGCGAGAGCCTGGAACGGCCGCGGCGTGGCCCTGGACATGATGGGCCGGCACGTCGAAGCGCAGCAATCATACCGTTCGGGGCTCGCCACGAGCCCGGACGATGTCGCGCTGCGAAACAATCTCGGTCTGTCTCTTGCGATCAGCGGCGACTACGAGGCGGCGATCGCCGTGCTCGAGCCGATCACCCGCGTCGGCGGCGCCGACGCGCGAAGCCGCCAGAATCTGGCCCTCGCCTATGGGCTCGCCGGTCGCCCCGCGGATGCTGCCAAGGTCGGACAGATCGATCTCGACCCGGAGCAGGTTCGCAACAATCTGAGCTACTACGAGGCGATCCGGGCGAGTATAGCCCGACCTGAACCGGAACGTGCCGCCGGCGGTTGGACGGTGGTCCAGGCGGCGGAGCTGCGCTGAGCGGTCCGCGTTCCACCTCCTCGGAAAATGAAGAAGCCGGCGGTCTTCGGACCGCCGGCTTCTTTCGTGGTGGATGCTCCGCGTATTACATCTTCACGAAGGTGTCGATCAAATCCAGCACCGCGGGTCCCATCAGAACGATGAACAGTGCCGGCAGGATGAAGATGATCAGCGGAACGGTCATGATCGCCGGCAGACGGGCAGCCTTCTCCTCGGCCCGCACCATGCGCTGCGTGCGCATCTCCGCGGCAAGCACCCGTAGCGACTGCGCCAGCGGCGTGCCGAACCGCTCGGTCTGCACCAGTGTGTTGACCAGTGCCTGGATGCCCGGAACGTCGGTGCGTCGCGCCAGGTTCTCGAGCGCCTTCCGGCGCTCCGGGAGAAAGCGTAGCTCGAGAACGGTATGGCCGAGCTCGTCGGCCATTGCCGCGGAATTCCCGCTGATCTCCCGGGCGACGCGGTCGAGTGCAGCATCAAGCGCGAGGCCCGCCTCGGTACAGACGACCAGCAGGTCGAGCGCGTCGGGCAGATTCTTCCGCAATTCGTGGCTTCGCCGCTTCACCGCATTACTGATGTAGAGCTCCGGCAGGTAGCTTCCGGCCAGGATCGCCGCCATCGATGCGAGGAGCTGCATCATTGGCGAGAGCTCGAAGAGGCCGAAGCCGAAAACGATGAAGATGGCCGTAGCCAGTACGAGCGGGAGGGTGACCTTGCAAAACAAGTAGATGATGACCGAATCCGGTCGTCGCCAACCGGCTTGGGCAAGCCGGTTGGCGATCTTGTCGGCGTGGTGACTGCGCAGAAGGTTCAGTCGCTCGACGGTCGCTCGCATGATCTGGGAGAAACCGTCGTTCGAGCGGCTCTTGCGGGCGCTCAGCGCTGCGGTGCGCCGCGCGCTCCCGGACGCGGCAACCGCTCGGATGCGCATTGCTACCGGATCCTGCCAAAAAAACAGGACGAGCAGGGAAATATAAAAGCAGAAGGAACACAGCATGACCCCGAACTTGGTCAGCTCGGGCGAGATCGTCAGCGCGGGCAATGTGGTCCTCCCTCAGATCTCGAACTTGGCCATCCGGACCATGACCAGAAAGCCGACGCACTCGCTCGTTAGGCCGGCGGCGAGCAGCATCAGACCTCTTGGATCGGTATAGAGCTTGGCCATGTAGTCCGGATTCACGATCGACAGGATGCCGCAGAGGATGAACGGCAGAGATCCCACGATCAGCGCGCTTGCCCTCGCCTCGGAGGACATCGCTCGAGCCTTGTGCTGCATCTGGTGGCGACGTCGGACAATGTCCGACAGGTTCTCCAGAGTCTCGGCCAGGTTGCCGCCGGTCTCCCGCTGCACCACGAGGGTGATCACGAGAAAGTTGAACTCGGGAATGCCGAGCCGCAGACCGGTCCGCCACAATGCCTCCTCGAGCGTACGGCCCAGCTTGACGGAATCGACCACGTTCTGAAACTCGGTGGCGATCGGATCGGTCATCTCACGGCCGATGTTGGCGATCGCCTCTCCGACCGGCAGCCCGGACCGGACGCCTCGCACGATCTGGTCGATCGCTTCCGGGAACTGCGTCAGAAACTTCCGTGTGCGGCGCCCGGCGACGATGTCGACCCACATGTGGGGCAGTAATCCCCCGAGCAGCAGACCGACCAAGATTGCGAAGACCGGCGGCAGACCCGCCAGGGCCGCCAGAGCCGCCCCCGCCGCGGCGATGCCGAGGCATGCAACCACGTACTGAGCGAGCGAGATGTTGCGGCCGGTGCGCGCAAGGCGTGCCTGCAGCAATTCGCGCTTCGGTAGTCTGCTTTTCAGCCAGCGGTCCATCTGCTCGCTTCGCGCGCTCTTCTCGCGTCGGCGGATGGTCGCAGCCAAGTCGGCCGCCAGCGCTTCGGCCGATCGCGTCCCGACAAGATCCAGCCGTCGCCCGAGACGGGCGCGCTCGCGATCGAAGCCTACCAGGACAACGCTGAACAGCAGGCTGCCGATGGCGCACAGCGACCCGACGAAGACGATCACGGTCATCGTGTCTATTTCTGCGTGGGCAGGCATTCCATCGCCTCCAACAGCAGTTTGTCGACACCGTAATACTCGGCGCGCGTCGTGAAATTCGGTCGGAGTCCAGTGCAGCGGAACCGGCCCTTTAGCCGACCGCTCGCATCCAATCCTTCGAATTCGTAGGTATAGAGGTCCTGCGTCGTAATGACGTCACCTTCCATTCCGACGACTTCGGTGACGTGCGTGACACGGCGGACCCCGTCACGCATGCGCTGAACCTGCACGATCATGTTCACCGCATCGGCGATCTGCGCCCGTACCGCTCGTGCCGGCAGCTCGATCCCGGTCATCGCAACCATGTTTTCGAGGCGGGTCAGTGCCTGGCGCGGCCGATTGGCGTGCAGGGTGCACATCGAGCCGTCGTGCCCGGTGTTCATGGCCTGCAGCATATCCATGGCCTCCGGCCCGCGCACCTCACCCAGAATGATCCGATCGGGTCGCATGCGCAGTGCATTCTTGACGAGGTCACGCATCGTGATCTCGCCATTCCCTTCGAGATTGGGAGGCCGGGTCTCCAATCGCACGACGTGCGGCTGCTGAAGCTGTAGTTCGGCCGCGTCCTCGATCGTGACGACGCGCTCGCCATGGTCGATCATCTGCGACATGGCATTCAGGAGCGTCGTCTTGCCGGAGCCGGTACCGCCCGAGATCAGGATGTTGAGGCGGCATCGGGCCGCCAGCTTGAGTACGGTGCTCAGCTGGGGCGAGGTGCTGCCGCTTGCCGCCATCGTGTCCAACGTAATCGTTTTCTTGGCGAACTTACGGATCGAGATCGATGGCCCATCGATCGCCAATGGCGGAATGATGATGTTGACGCGGCTGCCGTCTTCGAGGCGGGCGTCGACAAGAGGCACGGATTCGTCGACACGGCGGCCGATGCGGCTGACGATGCGCGTCGCCACATTCATGACGTGCGCGTTGTCGCGGAATTGTGCATCGGAGAGTTCGAGCTTGCCGCGCCGCTCGACGTAGACCTGCTTCGGCCCGTTGACCATGATGTCGGTCACCGCCTCATCGGCAAGGAGCGGCTCCAGCGGGCCGAGCCCCAGCATGTCGTCGATCAGGATGGTGACCAGCTCGCGCTGCTCGATCAGATTGAGCTTGAGCCGTTGTTCGACGACGATTTCGCCGACCACTTCCGTGATCTGCGAAACGAGCTCCTTCTTGGGGAGCTGCGAGGCGGCGGCGATGTCCAGACGCTCGAGCAACATCGGTTGGACGGTACGGCGCGCCTCGTCGATCCGCGCTCGCATGCTGGCGCGCTCACCGCTGGGAGGCGGCGCGGCCACTGCAGGCGGCGGAGCGGAATCCTGCGGCGTTCCGCTCTCACTCAGCCTGTCGAGTACGGCGGCCACGAGATCCCGCTGCGCGGAAAGGTCCAGTTTGTACTCGCCTTCGCTCAGCACCTCACCGACGACGGCGCTGATCTGCACTGCGAGCAGCCGCCGGGGCAAGTTCGCCGCGGCCTTGGCGTCGATCTTCTCCGAAACCCGCTCGGAGATGCGCCGCGCGACCTCGGCAAAGACCGGGTCACCGGCACGCGGCGAAGCCGGTCCGTTGCCGCCGATCCCGAGATTGGTGATTCCCTCCGGGGGACAGGTCATGTTTCAGGCCTCATTTTCGTCCGCGGGGCCAGAGCGAAAACCCCTTCTTGGTGCGCTTGACGCCGACGATGCTCGTCGTCAGGCCCGTCAGGGCGACGCTCGCGGGCGACTTGCGGGTGGTCGGCAGAGGGATGCCGAGATTGGCGGCCTTCGCTGCACCCTTCTCGTCGAGAGGCACGAGATGGTCGATCTGCCCGTCCAGGCCCTTTTCGAACTCGGCCTTTGTCAGCTGGCCCTTACGGCCGGAGCCGACCAGGTTGGCAACGATACTGACCTTGCCGGCACAGCCGGCGGTCTTGAAGAACCGCCGCAGCCGGTTGGTATCGCGAAGGCTCGCCAGTGACAGATCGCAGACGACGACGAGCTCGCTTGCCATCGTCAGCAGATCCGGATGTGCGACCGCGAGCCGGCCTGGAAGATCGACGAAGACGTAGTCGAACTTCGGCGTCAGCGCGCCGATCAACTTCAGAACAGCGTGGGAGTCGTAGCTCGGTGCCTCGTCGAACGGCTCCTCCCCGCCCAGGATTGATAGCCGCTCGCCCGAGGTTACGATCGCCCGTTCGAGAAATAGGTCGTCGATGCGATCGGGATCGCTGAGCGCTTCCCGTAACCCGGCGCTCGGTTCCAGGTCGAGCGAGAGTGCAATGGTCCCGAACTGCAGATCGAGATCCACGAGCGCCACTTGGCGTCCGAAGCTGTTGGCCGTGATCCATGCACAGCTTGTCGCAAGCGTGCTGGTTCCCACACCGCCCCGCGCCCCCGTGAAGACGATCAGCCGTCCCGCGGTCCGCTGGCCCTGGGTCGGGCCGGCCTCCGCCTTCGACAGCGCTTCCCGGACCGCCTCGCTCGTTATCGGCTTCAGCAAGTAATCCGCGGCACCGACCGACAGCA
>CAZVAR010000022.1:0-32108 GCA_964625225.1 uncultured Alphaproteobacteria bacterium
AGGCGTAAGGGTCCTGAAAGATCATTTGGATCTTGAGCGCCGCATCTCGCGCCTCACGGCCGTGGAGCGTCGCCACGTCACGGCCGCGGAACAGCACCCTGCCCGCGCTCTGAGGCAATATGCCTGCGATGATGCGGCCGAGCGTGGACTTGCCGCAGCCCGATTCCCCGACGAGGCCTACGACCTCGCCCTCGGCGACAGTCAGGTCGACGCGGTCGACGGCCTGGACGACCTCTTCCTTGACGCTCGAACCGAGCCAGCCCGCGATCTTCTCCGCAACGTCCAGTCGTCTGACGAAGCGCTTGCTGACAGCGTCGAGTGCGACGATCGGTGTATGCGTCCGGATCGCAGTCTCGGTCGGCGGAGAGGCAGCCAATGTCATTCGGCTGCCTCCTGGCTTTCGAGGTGCGGATGGAAGCAGCGGACGGTACGGCCTGCGATGGGCATGGTGATGTCCGGGGCCGTCCTGCAGATCTCGCTGGCCCGGGGGCAGCGGGTACGGAAGGCGCAACCTTCGGGCAGGTCGAGGAGCGACGGGGTCATCCCCGGGATCTGGGTGAGCGGTCGGCCGCGCGCGTTCTGGCTCGGGACCGAGCCGATCAGGCCCTTGGTATAGGGGTGAAGCGGCCGGTCGAGGACATCGTCCACCTCTCCGCTCTCCACGATCCGGCCCGCATACATGACGCAGATCCGGTCGGCGAGGCCGGCGACCACCGAGAGGTCGTGCGTGATCCAGATCAGGGCCGTCCTGGTCTCGCGGCAGAGCTTCTGCACTTCGTAAAGAATCTGCGCCTGGATCGTCACGTCGAGTGCGGTCGTCGGTTCGTCGGCAACGATCAGGTCCGGCTCGTTCAGAAGCGCAGTCGCGATCGCAACGCGCTGGCGCATGCCGCCGGAAAACTGATGCGGGTAGGCTTTGAGCCGCTCGTCCGGTGACGGAATGCCGACCCGACCCAGCGCGTCGCGGGCACGTCGCCGTGCTTCCTCACGGCCTACCTTCTCATGAGCCTGCACCGCCTCGATCATCTGCGTGTCGATCCGCAGGACCGGGTTGAGGGTCATCATCGGGTCCTGGAAGATCATCGCGATCCGTTTGCCGCGCAGGCGCTGCAGCCGCTCCTCCGACCACGTCGCGATGTTCTCGCCGGCAAAAAGAATGCGGCCGCCGACGATGCGGCCCGGCGGGTCGACCAGACCCATGATGGAGAAGCCGGTTACCGTCTTGCCCGAGCCCGACTCCCCCACGAGGCCGAGAATCTCGCCGCGCCGGATGGTGAAGCTGACATCGTCGACCGCCTTCACCACGCCGGCCTTGGTGAAGAAGTGGGTCTGCAGATGCTCGACCGCCAGAATCGGGGATTCACCCGTCAAATCGTCTTCCTTGATCTATCTCTTGAGGCGCGGGTTCAGAACGTCGCGCAGCCGGTCGCCGACCAGATTGATGCTGACGATCGTGATCAGCAGGGCGATGCCCGGAAAGAAGCTGATCCAGTACTTGCCGCTCAACATGTAGTCGAAGCCGTTGGCGATCAGCAGGCCCAGCGACGGTTCGGTCACGGGTAGCCCGATGCCGAGGAACGAGAGAGTGGCTTCCAGCGCAATCGCATGGGCGACCTGGACGGTGGCCACCACGATCAGCGGCGGCAGGACATTAGGCAGCAGGTGCTTGAAAATGATGTGGCGCGTGCTGAGAGCGAGGCAGATCGCCGCCTCGACATACTCCCGGCGCCGCTCGACGAGCGCGCTCGCGCGGACCGTGCGGGTGTAATAGGCCCACTGCACGACGACGAGCGCGACGATGATCTTTTCGACGCCGCGACCGAGGACGGCGAGGAGGATCAGCGCCACCAGAATTGCGGGAAAGCTGAGCTGAAGGTCCACGATCCGCATGATGACCGTGTCGACCTTGCCGCCGAAGTAGGCGGCAATGAGGCCGACTGTCAGCCCGATTGCGACCGCGATCAAGCCGCTCACCACACCTACACCGAGACTGATACGGAGCCCGTAAAAGATCGCGCTCAGCATGTCCCGACCCTGGTCGTCGGTGCCGAGCCAGAAGGTGAGGCCCTCCATGCTCTGCTCACCGGGGGGAAGACGGCTGTCCATCACGGAGATCGCTGCGAGATCGTAGGGATTCTGCGGGGCGATCACCGGAGCGAACACGGCCACCAACACGACCGCCACCAGCACGATCAGCGACACCACGGCAAGCTTGCTCTCGGCGAACTCGGCCGCGAAACGCCGGAACGGAGAGTCGACCTTGACCGGTGCCTTGGTCGGCGCCGCAGCGCCCGCTACGTTCTTCGTCGTGATGGTCATTGCTTCAGATCCTGCAGCCGCACGCGCGGGTCGAGCAGCGAATAGAGGATATCGACCACCAGATTGATCGTGACGAACGTGAACACGATGATCATGAGGTAGGCGACCACGATGGGCCGGTCGAGCAGGTTGATCGAGTCGATCAGGAGCTTGCCCATGCCCGGCCAAGCGAACACCGTCTCCGTCACGACCGAGAAGGCGATCAACGACCCCAGCTCCAGGCCCAATACGGTGACCACCGGAATCAGGATGTTCTTGAGGATGTGCACCAGCACGATGCGCCGCCGGCTGAGCCCCTTGGCGCGGGCGAACTTGATGTAGTCCTGTAGCGCGACCTCGCGGGTACCGGCCCGAGCCAACCGGATCACGAGCGACATCTTCAGGAGGGCCAAGTTCAGAGCCGGGAGGAACAGGTGCCGGAGCCCGTCCCAGGTCAGGAAGCTGACCTCGATTCCCAGCACTTCCACCGTGTCGCCCCGGCCGGTCGACGGTAGCCAGCCCAGCATCACCGCGAACAGCATGATCATCATGATGCCTACCCAGAAGGTCGGCAGGCTGAATCCGAGGATCGAGCCGGCCATGATGGTCTTGCTTACGGCTGATCCCGGCTGCAGGCCGGCATAGACCCCGAGCGGAATGCCGACCAGGACCGAGAGGAAAAGCGCCGCGAATGCGAGCTCCAGCGTCGCCGGCATGCGTTCCAGGATCAGCTCGATCGCCGGCTCGCCGAACACGAAGGAATCACCTAGATCGCCCTGGATCGCATTGCCGAGAAAGGCGAGGTACTGCTCATGCAGTGGCTTGTCGAGGCCGAGGGCGCGAACGGCCTGTTCGAACTCCTCCTGAGTAAAATCCGGGTTGATCAGGATATCGACCGGGTTCCCGATGACGTTGACGCCCAGAAAGACGATCACCGACATCGCTAGGATCACGATCGAGGCCTGTAACAGGCGGCGGATGATGAAGACGGTCATTGCCCGTCCTCTTCCGAATGAGTGGCCCGGAAACGAACGCGCGGGCGACCGCGGCGGGCCGCCCGCGTCTGAGAAAGCATCGTCGCTACTTCTCGACGACCTTCAGGTCCATGACCTGGGTACCCTCATCGGTACGCGGCGTGTATTCGAGACCGGCGCGCGTGCCCCAAACATTGACCTGATAGTGCAGCGGGATGATACCGAGGTCGCCGATTGCCACCTCCGTCGCCTGGGCGAGGAGTTGCTCGCGCTTGGCGTCGTCGATGGTGCCCAGCGCCTCGCCGACCAGCCGGTCGACCTCCGGGTTGGAGTAGCGACCACGATTCGATGCGCCGTTGCCCTTCTCCCGGTTGAAGGTCATCAGCAACGAGCGCAAGGGCGACGATGCTTCGCCGGTACCCGAACCCCAGCCGACGAGAATGAGGCTGAACTCCGGGGTTTTGTCGGGCCCTCCGGAGGAGGCGCGGCTGAAGAACACGCTGGGCGGCAGCGCCTCGACTTTGGTATCGATCCCGACGCGGCTGAGCATCTGCCCGATCGCCTGCGCGATCTTGGCGTCATTGATGTAGCGGCCGTTCGGGGAATGCAGGGTGATGCCGAACCCCTCGGGATAGCCGGCCTCGGCCAGCAGCTTCTTGGCGCCCTCCGGGTCGTATTTCTCCGGTTTCAGATTCTTGCTGACCCCGAAGAAGGTCTCCGGCAGGAGCTGCCCGGCGGGGATGGCGATTCCCTCCATCACGCGCTCGACGATCGCTTCTCGATTGATCGCCTTCGAGATTGCCTTGCGGACCCGCTGGTCCAGTAGTGGGTTCTTGTCCGCCCCGGTCACGAAGGGGGACTTCTCCCGGAACTGGTCCATGTGCAGGTAGATGATGCGATTGGACACGCCTCGTGAAAGGTTGATGTTCTTTTCCTTCTCGAGGCGTGCGACGTCGGCGGTCGGGACGTTCTCGATGAAGTCGACGTCTCCGGCGAGCAGCGCCGCGACGCGTGCCGGATCCGACTTGATCGCCTTCAGGACGACCTTTTCGAAGGGCGGCTTGTCGCCGAAATAATCGTCGAACCGCTCCAGCACGATCCGGTCGCCGGGAACGTATTCGACGAGCTTGTAAGGGCCGGTGCCGACCGCGGCCTTCCCGGAGTTGAAATCACCGGTCGTGGCGCCCTCGGCGGCCTTCTTGGAGATGATGTAGACCGTCGAAATGTCGTTCGGCAGCAGCGGTGCCGGGCTCTCGGTCGTGATGTGGATGGTGTAGTCGTCGATCTTCTTCAGCGTTTTCCCCTTCGTGTACAGGCCGAAGGAGGAGGGGCTGTTCGGCACGTTCGGTGCGCGCTCGTAGGTGAAGATCACGTCGTCCGCCGTGAAGGGCGTGCCGTCGTGCCACTTCACGCCCTGTCGCAACTTGATCTCCCAAGTGGTGTCGTCGATCGGCTTCCAAGACACCGCAAGGCCCGGAATCAGGCGCTGATTCACGTCCTGATCGATCAACGGCGTAAACACGTGCGAGGCGAACGCATTATTCGGAGAGAGGTTGTGGTAGTGCGGGTCCATCGAAGTCGGTTCGACCGCCAGACCCACTGTCAGCTCCTTCGCCGCAACCGGGGCGCTCCCCATCAGGATCGCCAGCCCTGCCGCCGCAAAGAGATATTTTGGATTGAACTTCATCCCCTAGGCCCCTCCATACCTTGATCTTGTCAGTGTCCGTCGTCCGGCCACGCGTACCGAAATCAGCAACGGAGACGTCCGGAATGCGGGAACGCCCTTTTGCTGGTTTGCTGGCGGGCACAACCCCATCGGTATCGGTACGGCCTCCGTCGGGCGGCGACGCTGGTGAGCCCACTTTCGCCGAAAAGCGGCAGGCTTGCAAGAAATGCCGATCTGAGCTGCGCGTACCGCATGGCTGGGAGCTCGAGGCGCCGATCCAATTGTTACTTTCGATCCGGTCACAGTGCCGGATCGTCCGGAAGTGCATTCGGTATACCGGAAGCGTTGATTGATTCGCGCCGGCGTACATCTCTTTTGTCCGAAGGCGCTGAACCGGAGGTCATCTTTCGTGATACCCACACCAGAGACGGCCAAGATGCAGCTCAAGACGAGACTGCGGCCGGAGCAGCTCAACCTTCTTCGAAGACTCCACCAGAGTACCTGGGTTGCCGGGTGGAGTGCCGTCCATCGGGCGTTCCTGACCCCGTTCAACCTCTATCGCAATCGGAACCGGTCGGCACGTCGGCTGGAGATCGGTCCGGGGCGCGAGCGGATCCCCGGGTTCGAAACGCTGAATGTCCGGGCCGGGGGCCGGCTCGACTATGTAGTCGATGCCGCCCGGAAACTGCCGTTTCCGGATGCGACGTTCGAGATCATCTACGCCAGTCACGTTCTCGAGCATGTTCCCTGGTACATGACCGATCGGGTGCTGCGGGAATGGGTCCGCGTACTCCGGCCCGGCGGGGTGCTCGAGATCTGGGTACCCGACGCGCTGAAGATTGCCGAGGCGTTCGTGGCGGCCGAACGTGACGGCGACCGCCGCTTCGAGGAAGACGGTGTATTCCGGTACAATGAACAGCGCGATCCGTGTCGGTGGATGGCGTTTCGGACCTTCTCCTACGGGGACGGCACCGGCGCCACCGATCATCCGAACTGGCACCGCGCGGCGTTCTCGCCGCGGCATCTGAAAGCCTGCCTGGAGACCGCCGGCCTGACCGAGATTCGCCGCCTCGACCGCTCGGAGGTGCGCGGCTTCGACCACGGGTGGATCAATCTTGGCATGGCGGGCCGCAAGCCGCCCTAATTCAGGAGATCCGGAAGCGTGACGGTTCCGGTGCTTCCCATTCGGTGTCCGAATCCAGCGGATACACCGGCCGAGGAAGGTGCTTGAAAGGAAAGCGTGCCAGAATCGGTGAGACGAGACCGGCCGCGTCGACCTCCAGGATCCGATCGGGGGTGAAGAACTCGTCGAAGCCGGCCCGAAAATGGCCGCGCGACTTGAGCACCACCGTGCGGAAGCTGGCAATATCGAGGCCGAACGTCTCGAAAAAGGCGGGGTCGGCGGCCTGGATTCGGCGGCTGACGACGACGACCGTGATGCCGCCGACCCGGAGGGCAGCGCTGCGCCCCAGATCGATCGTCCGGCCCTGTGCAATGCCGCGACGTCCGACGACCTTACCCTCCGACAGCGCCAGAACCTCGACCGGGGCCCGAACCCATCGACCATGATCGTCGGCGTTTTCGGCATTGAACACGATGTCGAACGCGGCGCCGACGCCCCGTTCGTGGCACGCGGTCGCAGCCGCCGGATCGACGAACAGACCGAGCAGGACGTGCTGCGCTTTGGCAGCCAGCAGGGCCTCCAGCAGATCGGTTGTATTGCCTCGTCCGCCGCCACCCGGATTGTCGGCCACGTCGGCGAGACAGATTGCCGGACCGCGGCCCTCGCCGGCCGCGACCGCCCGCCGTACCGCTTCCGCGATCGGCGTCAGCCGAACCTGGAAGCGCTCGCGATCGGCCCAGACTTGCCGGGCAAGGTTGAGCGCGACCTCGGCCGCCCGCCGGCCGTCGTCGTGGTCCGCATGGCCGTAGGTCAGGATGCTCAGGCCATTCTTAGGTGTGTCGCTCCAGGCAAAGCCGCCGACCACGGACACCAGGGGAACGGCGGTACTTACCCCCCGCTGGCCCGAGTCGATCAGATCGGCATAGGGGCCCTCGGCGGTCAAGAGACGGACGCTGGGCGCCACGATCGGCATGCGGATGAAGTGCTTGATCAGCCGTTCGCCCGCAAGCAGTCGGCGGAGAAACCCGGCTGCCTCGGCTGCGCGCTCGCGTTGATCGACATGCGGATTGGTCCGGTAGGATACGATCGCATCGACGCTCCGGACCATCCGCTCGCTGATATTGGCATGCAGGTCCACCGTGGCGACGATCGGCGTGCTCGGCCCGACCGCTTCGCGGACGGTCGCGTAAAGCTCCCCGTCCGGATCGGCGGCGTCGGTCGATGTCATCGCCCCGTGATTGCTGATGTAGACGGCGTCCACCGGAAGTGCCGCGGTCAGGCCCCTCCGTATCCTGTCGAGCGTCTCGTGGACGAACGTCGCATCGGCTGGTCCGCCCGGCTCGACCGCGGTCACCAGAATCGGCACCGGCTCCCAGGGACCGGCGGCATCCATGGCCGCGATGAAGCCGGGGATTTCCGCCGGCATTGCCGGCGCCGGTCTGGCGGCCTCGCTCGTGATCGCCTCACCCTCCAGGTAGCATGAGCCACGGAAGTCGGCGCCGGTGGTTACCGGTGCGAACGCATTGGCTTCGAGATGCATACCGAGGATGGCGATTCGAGGGCGGTGCGGCACGGGCGTGTCTCCATCGGCCGGGTCACGGTGCCTCGGGTCCTGCACTGCGCAGGTCGAGGATCATGAGGATTTCATCAAAATGCTCTGTCCCGACCCGGAGCGCGCGCGGTTCTCGTCCATACGGTCGGAAACCCATGCGGGAGTAGAGTCGATAAGCGGGCTCATTGTCGGCTACGACGGTCAGCATGACCGCTTCGACCTGGTCCTGGGCGTGCCGAAGCACACGTTCGATCAGCGCTCGGCCGATCCCGCGGCCACGGACGCGTTCCTGCACGTACAGACCCCACAGGACCCCCTTGTGCCGCAATTTGCTCCGTTGCGGCACGTAAAGGCCAGCGATGCCCACGAGGTCCGACCCTGCGAAGCCGCCGAAGACCGCGCCCGCCTCGATCCGCTCGACGATAGCGCCCAGCGGTTCGGCCGCTTCTTCTTCGTGCGAGGCGGAGAATGCCTCCGGATGCCTCTCCAGAGCCTCCAGCCGGATCGCCCGAAAGCGCTCGGCGTCGGCCGCGCCCAAGCGGCGTATGCGGAAGGGAGGATCGTTCATCGCTCGGACCTCGCGTTCCACATGGACGCGCAGCGTGGCCGTTGCGCGGGATGCCGCCGGAGCATCGCCGCCGTCGGTGGCAAGTCGATCGCGGGGGACTATAGTACCCCCGAGCTGTGGGAGGCCAGGGAGGGACTCATGAACGACGCCGATCCGATTATCAGCCGTAGCCTCATCGAGAGGCTGGTCGGCTTCGATACGACCAGCCGCGACTCCAACCTGGCTCTGATCGACTTCGTAGAGAGCTATCTCGCGGAGCACGGTGTCGAAAGCCGGCGCGTCTACGACAAGGACAAGCGAAAAGCGAATCTCTACGCCACTGTCGGCCCGCACGACAGGTCCGGGGTGATGCTGTCCGGGCATGTCGACGTCGTTCCGGTGGACGGACAGGAATGGAGCAGCGACCCTTTTACCCTGGTTGAGCGCGACGGCCGTCTCTATGGGCGCGGGACTGCCGACATGAAAAGCTTCTGCGCTATCGCTCTTGCCTATGTCCCCGTGGCGCTGAAGCGCGGCCTGCACACGCCAATCCACCTTGCCTTCTCCTACGATGAAGAGGTCGGCTGCATTGGCGTGCGCGGCTTGATCGACGTACTCAACGGAATGCCCGTCAAACCCGCGATGTGTGTGGTCGGCGAGCCTACCGAGATGCTCCCCGTCGTGGCGCACAAGGGTAAGCGGAGCTTTCGGGTGCATGTGCGCGGTCTCGAATGCCACTCGAGTCTTGCACCCACGGGGGTCAATGCCGTCGAGTTCGCGGCGGAAGCGATCGCCTTCCTCCGGGGCATGGCCAGAAAGATTCGCGCTGGCGGGCCGTTCGACCCGGACTTCGATATCGCCCATACCACTGTGCACACCGGTGTGGTGCACGGCGGTACCGCCCTCAACATCGTGCCGAAGGACTGCTGGTTCGATTTCGAGTTCCGTCACCTGCCGCAGCAGGATGCCGACATGCTGTTCGCGGAGTTCACGCGGTTCGTGAGGGAAACATTGGAGCCGGAGATGCAGGCCGTCGACCCGTCGACAGGTTTCTCCTGGACCGAATTGTCTACGATTCCCAGTCTCGACACGCGCCCCGAGGATGATGTCGTCGCGTTCGTCAAGGCGCTGGCTGGTCGCAACGACCACGGCAAGGTTGCGTTCGGGACCGAGGCCGGGCTGTTCCAGAAGCGCGGGGGGATTCCCACGGTGGTCTGCGGGCCGGGGAGCATCGCCCAGGCGCACAAGCCCGACGAATACATAACGACCGAGCAGGTCGCGAAGGGCGAAGCCTTCATGCGTCGCCTGCTCGACCGAGTCTGCGAGGCGCCCTCGGCCTGACGCGTAGCCATCACGTCTTGCGGCCGATACGGAACCAGCGATAGCCGTAGGGTGCAAGCGCGATCGTGCCGTTTCTGGGCTCGCCATAATCCCTATCGCCGAAGAGCTCCTCCATCGCCCCGTCATCGGGCAACCGGGGCACGTCGATGCTGTGCTCGTGTTCACTGAAATTGTGCAGGGCGACAATGCTTTGGCCGTGCCACCGGCAACGGTGGGCGAAGACCGCCGTTTGATTCGTTTCGAGGACAGTGCACTCGCCCCAGCCGATTTCGGGGCAACTCTTCCGGGTGCGGATCAGCCGTTCCATCCAGTTCAGCAGCGAACCGGGATCCCGCTGTTGTCCTGCGATGTTCACGCTTTCGTACCCGAATTCCTCGTCCTCGATGATCGGTCGAATCAGCGATTCCGCTGGAGCGTCGGAGAAACCGGCGTTGTGGTCGGGCGTCCATTGCATGGGAGTCCGGACGGCCTGCCGTTCTGGCAGCGATAGGTCCTCGCCCATGCCGATCTCCTCCCCGTAACGGATGACCGGGGTACCGGGAAGCGAGAAGATCAGGCTATTGGAAAGTTCGATCAAACGCCGGTCATTCCCGAGCATTGGCGCGAGCCGGCGGCGGATGCCACGATCGTACAGGCGCATCGCGACATCCGGCGCAAAGGCGGTGAAGACGTCCTCGCGCGCCGTATCCGGTAGCCGGCCCAGGTCCAGTTCATCGTGGTTGCGGAGGAAGTTCGTCCACTGTCCGAGAAGCGGCAGCGGTGGGAGTTCGGCCCAGGCTTGGCGCAACGGTGTCGCATCCCGGCGTGCCAACGCCAGGAACAGATGCTGATTGATGTAGAAGTTGAAGATCATGTGCATCCGGTCGCCTTCGTCGCCGAAGTAGCGCGTAGCCCTGTCCGGCGTCACATTCGCCTCGGCCAGAAGGATCGCGTCGCCGCGCCGCCACGACAGGAATCGTCGCAGCTCCTGGAGATAGCCGTAATAGGCATCGCGCTCGGGGTCGGTCCGCTCGCCGGCCGGCTCGATGAGGAACGGTGCTGCGTCGATCCGGAACCCGGAGACACCGAGCTCCAGCCAGAACCCCATGATCTTTTCGATTTCCTCCCGCACGGCCGGGTTCGCGACGTTCAGGTCCGGCTGATGTTCGTAGAAGCGGTGGAAGTACCAGGCGTCGGCCGATTCGTCGTAAGTCCAGACACTGTGCTGATGGCCCGGGAAGACGACCCCCTTGTGGATGTCGTCCGGCTTCCGTTTCGACCAGACATAAAACTCCCTGAACTTCGAGTTCGGGTCGGTGCGTGCTTCCCGGAACCAGGGATGCTGGTCCGAAGTGTGATTCACCACCAGGTCGATCAGTATTCGGATGCCGTATTCCTGGGCCTGCCTTGCGAACACGACGAAGTCGCCGAGGTCGCCGAGGCGAGGATCGACCCGAAAATAGTCGGTGACGTCGTACCCGTTGTCGCGGTTCGGACTCTGATAGAAGGGTAGCAGCCAGACGCAGGTGACTCCGAGGCCGGAGAGATAGTCGAGCCGATGCGTCAGCCCCTTGAGATCGCCGATTCCGTCTGCGTCGGCATCGGAAAAGGTCTCGATATCGAGGCTGTAGACGATCGCGTTTTTGTACCAGAGGTCGAGCATCCGTACCTCCCGATCCGGCCCTTCGATACCGGAGTAACCTCGGCGCCGGCATGCGGTTCTCGATGCGGTGTCGCGGCGGATCCGGTCGAGCGACGGGTGGATGTCACCGGCGATCCTGCTATGCTCCGGCCGCACGCCCGGGGGGCTTCTCGTGATCGCCGTCATCGACTACGGGATGGGGAATATCCGTTCAGTGCTCAACGCCTTCGCAGCGGTCGGTGCCGAAGCGCTGCCGGTGCGTGAGCCGAGGGCGTTACGGGACGCACGCGGGATCGTCCTGCCGGGCGTCGGCGCTTTCGGTGATGCCATCGGGCGCCTCCACGCCTATGGCCTCGTGGAGCCACTCGAACGCGATGTTCGCGACTCGGGAAAGTCGTTTCTCGGCATTTGCCTCGGAATGCAGCTCCTCGCCACCACCGGGACCGAGCATGGCGAGTATTCCGGGCTCGGTTGGATCCCGGGGCGTGTCGATCGCCTGCCCGCAGCCCCCGGGCTGCGGCTGCCGCACATCGGCTGGAACACGGTTCGGTTCACGAAGACACGGGGCGCGTTCGCGGGTCTCGGCGAAGCCCAGACTTTCTATTTCGTCCACGGCTTCGCGGTGACCCCTCGCGACGCGTCGGTCGTCTCCGGACTCTGCGACCATGGCGGTGATTTCGTCGCGGCGATCGAGGCTGACAACATCTGGGCGACCCAGTTCCACCCCGAGAAGAGCCAAAGCGCCGGGCTTGCCTTACTGCGGAATTGGGTCGAGCAGTTGCGCGCATGTTGAAGCACCGGCTGATTCCCGTGCTGCTGCTCCGGAACGGGCTGCTAGTGCGCAGCGAACGGTTCCATACCCATCAGGTCATCGGAAATCCGCTCCACGAGGTCGAGCGTTTCAATGCCTGGAACGTCGACGAACTGGTCTATCTCGACATCACCCGGGACGGCGGCGCGTACGATCTCCGGCGCGACGACGCACGGATACGCGGGCTGCGGGATCCGTTGGAGATCCTCGATGCGGTCAGCCGCCGCTGCTTCATGCCGCTGACCTGGGGCGGACGAATCCGATCGCTGGACGACATGGCGGCAAGGTTCGCCCGGGGTGCCGACAAGATCGTGCTCACCTCGGAGGCACATCGTAATCCCGACCTCATCGATAAAGCGGCGCGACGTTTCGGCAGCCAGGCGATCGTTATCGGCATCGACGTGCGGTGTGGTGAAGACGGTCGATACGAGGCATTCATCGACGGCGGTAGAACGGCCACGGGGCGCTCGCCGGAGCAATGGGCGAAGGAAGCCGAAAGCCGCGGCGCCGGCGAGATCCTTCTGCAGAGTATCGACCGCGACGGAACGGGGCAGGGCTACGATATCGGGCTGATCGCCGCAGTCGCTGCCGTCACGACGGTCCCGATCATCGCCCTCGGAGGAGTGGGCCGATACGAGGACTACGTGGCCGGTATCCGCGCCGGCGCCAGCGCCGTCGCCGCAGCCAACATCTGGCACTTCAGGGAACTGGCCGATCGTGGCGGAAAGCGGGCCCTGGCACGCGCCGGTGTGGATGTCCGACTCTGACTGCGCCGGATCGGATGCAAGTCGTCTTCAGCCACGACATCTTCGCAGCACAGGCAGTCGGGGGGATCTCCCGCTATTTCTGCGAGCTCGCCTCGGGCCTGCTGGGCTTAGGGGTCGACGTCCGGGTGGCGGCAGGATTGTTCACCAATCGGCACCTCGGTGAAGCACTCGGCAACCCTTCCCTTGCTGGCGTGGTCGCCGGGCGCGCAGCAGGCCGGCTCGGCCGTCGCCGGTTTCTGCTGCGGGTTCTCAACGAGGCTTGCTTCGCCGTTCGAGGAAAGGTTCCGCGTGGTGCCATTCTGCACCGTACCTATTATCCGCTCGCGGAGCCGATCCGCGGTGTGCGCCAGGTCACCACCGTTCACGACATGGCTTGGGAACGCTTTCCCGGGGCAAGCTGCTTCGATCCCGTCAACAGCTTCCTCAAGCGGCGTGCCGTCGCGCGGGCGGATCTCGTGCTCACAGTCTCGGCGGCGACGCGGGATGATTTGTGCTCCATCTGGGGGGTTCCGCCGGAGAAAGTCGTGGTCGTGCATCACGGCGTGGCGCCGCCCCGACCGGCTGCGTCGGCGAAGGCCGACGAAGCGCCATTTCTACTCTTCGTCGGCCGACGCGACGCCTACAAGAATTTCTTGGCTCTTTTGCAGGGCCTGGCGCGCGCGCGCGGCGTGGCGCGGGATCTTCGCCTGATCTGCTTCGGCGGTGGTCCTTTCTCACGGGCCGAGCGTGCGGCAATGCACCGCCTCGGGCTCGTCGGCAGGATCGTGCAGCGCGAAGGCGACGACGCTGCGCTTTCCGCGCATTACCGGGACGCGGTTGCTCTGGTCCACCCCTCGATCTATGAGGGGTTCGGGCTGCCGTTACTGGAGGCCATGGCGCATGGATGCCCGGTCCTCTGTGCCAGGACGCCTGCCCTACTGGAAGTCGCCGGACGGGCCGCCTACTATTTCGATCCCCGTGATCCGGAGGCCATCGGGGCGATCATCGAAGAGGTCGTGGATAGCCCGGCGACGCTCGCTGAGTTGCGGCAGGCCGGCGATGCGCGCTGGCGGCGTTTCACGTGGCGAGCCTGCGCCGAGCGGACCCTGGATGCTTATCGCAGCCTCGCCTGACAGGAGCGGTGCGCCCGTTATCGCTAGCTGCCGACAAGCCGTATTCGAAGAGGTCACCTTGTCTGTCTCTTACTGTGCCCGGTGCGTTGCACCTGCCTTCGCTGCGACGCCCTTGACCTTCGACGAGGACGGCGTGTGTTCGGCATGTCGAGTAGCGGAGCAGAAGATGTCGATCGACTGGGCGCAGCGCCGTCGGTGGCTCGAGGAGCTGGTGGACGAATACCGCACCGGGGCCGCGGGAAACTACGAGGTCGTCATTCCCGTGAGCGGTGGCAAGGACAGCTACTATCAGACCCACGTTGCAGTGAAGGAGCTCGGGCTCAAGGCGCTCCTCGTCACTTATCACGGCAACAATTATCTGCCTGAGGGGCAACGCAATCTCGACCGGATGCGGGCGCTGTTCGATTGCGACCACATTGTCATACGGCCCTCGGTCGACGTTCTCGTTCGCATGAACCGGATCGGCTTCCGGCTGCAGGGAGACATGAACTGGCATGCCCACTGCGGCATCTTTACAGTGCCGATCCAGGTGGCGGTGCGCTACCGGGTGCCGCTGATCCTGTGGGGAGAGCACGGATTCCTCGATCTCGGCGGCATGTATTCGATGCACGACTTCGTCGAGTTCACCGCCAAGTATCGCTTGGAGCACGCGCTCCGCGGCTACGATTGGTACGACTTCACCGATGACGGGCTCGAGCGGCTCGGCCGCCCGGAACTGAAGGAGGGTTTGACGGGAAAGGATCTGCTGTGGGCCCGATACCCGTCCGACGACGAGATCGACGAGGTGGGTGTGCGCGGCATCTATCTCGGCAACTATGTCGATTGGGACGGTGAGCGGAATGCGACGCTCGCGATGGAGCTGTACGATTGGCGCCCGGCACAGCTGCCGTTCGAGCGAACCTGGCGGCGAATCTCCAATCTGGACGACATGCACGAGAACGGAGTCCACGATTGGCTGAAATTCGTGAAGTTCGGTTACGGCCGCGCCACCGACCACGCCTGCAAGGATATTCGGGCCGGACGGATGACGCGGGAAGAGGGCATCGCCATGGTCCGTCGCTACGACCATGTGAAGCCGCGACGGGACCTGGAGCGCTGGTTGGCCTATGTCGGGATGACCGAACCCGAGTTCGACCGCATCGCCGATGGTTTCCGCGATCCGCGCGTCTGGCGGGTCGAACGCGGTCAATGGGTGAAAGACAATATCTGGGGCGAACCGTCGGCCTACGGACCGGTAACGCGATGAGGGGAGCGGCGGGATCGGCCGTGACGCGCGCCCTGCTGTTCGTTGTCCTCCTGTTCGGCCTGGCCGCCTGTGCCGGCGCGGAGCGGGCCGCGCCGTCGCCTGCGGATATCGCCGGGCCGCCGATCGCGTACCCGCCGGAGACCAAGCGCCGGATTCTCGCGATCGCGATCCGCGAATGGCAGGAATTCGGTGCTCCGGAGGTTGACTATTCGATGGGTACGGCACGGCCCATCTTCGATGGCGTGCGCGAGGATGACCCGCGGGTGTTCCCCAACGTGCTCGCCTACTGGAACGCCGTTCGCAACGGCTGGGAGGACTATATCCGCGATCAGAAGACGCTGTATCAGGCCGGCCAGGGCGGGGTGTGGACCGACGCGGCTTGGTCTGCTGCGTTCATCTCCTACGTGATGCGCTCCGCCGGCGTCGACCACGACGACTTTCCCTGGAGCGCCGGGCATCGCAACTATGTCGACGCGCTGATCGAGCGTCACGCCACCTACGGTCTGGATGCCGTCTTCCATGTCTACGACCTGGAGCAGTATGCACCTCGCCCGGGTGACTTGATCTGTGCGGACCGCTCGCTTCCGGCCTCGCAGAGGATCACGAGCGTTGCGGAACGCGTGGCCGAATTCGGCGCTTCGCGCGGCATGCATTGCGATATCGTGGTCGACGTCCAGCCGGGCCGCGTCGCCGCGATCGGCGGCAATGTCGGACATTCCGTCACCCGCTCATGGTTTCCGACCGACGAGAGCGGTCGTTTACTCCGCTTCCCCGCCGGATATGGCGACCGGACCTTTTTTGCCGTCATCCGCACCAATATCCCGGACGATGCACCGATCGCCGTCGGCTGACGGATAGGTCGCACGCTATCCGGTGCGCTCGAGCAGGAACCAAGTCAGGTCGTCCGCCGGGAAAGCCGGATCCCGACGATAGACGAAACCGTAATCCTGCAGCCGCAGATCCGGGAACCGGTCCAGCATCTCCCCCGCGAAGTCCCGTTTGAACAACCGGCCTGCGTGCCCGCGATAGGGGACTTCGACCGGAGTCGGATTGTAATATTCGATCAGGCAGAGATGCCGGCCGGTGCAGGCGTGTAGAACATCGTAGGCACGCGGCAGCCGCTCCGACGCAAGGTGGATCAGCAGCCCGCTGGTGAGGACCAGATCGTAGCGTCGCCCCGGCTCGAAGTCGAAGATCGATCCGAGTACGGCATTCACGCCCTCGATGCGCCGAAGCTCTTCCCAGGCCGAACGATTGATCTCGACGCCGGTGAGCCCGACCGACGGCATCAGAATCCGCAGCGCACGCAGATTGAGGCCGATATTGGCGCCGAACTCCACCGCCGATTGGATCCGGCCGGTCCGCATCATGATACGGGTCAGCAGCGCCGTCTTCGCGGCGAGCAATCCCGGCCCCCGGTTACGCCCGGCATAGGCGTCGCCGAACGGACCCGCCCAGAACGCCTCCTGCTCGGTCCCGTGATCAGCGGACAACGGCGGGCTCTCGATGCAGCGCGTTATAGACTAGCTCCGCCACCCGCCAGTCCTCGGGCGTGTCGATGTCGTGTACGCGATGGCGCGGCAGAACGAGCGGCAGCGAGTCCGCGCCGTACAAGGCCCGCTCGGCTCGGAACCGGGATGCCCGTAACCAGTAGAACTGGCCTGCGTCGCGGTAGGCGCTGGCGAAGTCGTTGCTGCGGCGGTCCCGATTCTCCGGCCAGAACATCCGCAGCCTCCCCTCCGCATCGATCCCGAGCGCGCGGAAGATGCACGACGGGAAGCTCGTCACCGGGACGACCGAAAGTACGTCGTGCGCCACGATCAGATCGAACCCGCGCCGCAGGTCGTCTGCCTCTAGGAACGGCGCGGTCGGATAGATGCAACAGATATAGGCGACACCTGTGGTGCCTAAGGCATCAAGGGCGTGATCTACGACGGCCGCTGTGGTGGCGAAGTCGTCTGCGAGCTCGGCCGGCCGGAGAAACGGAGTCTCCGCACCGGCCTCCCGCGCCAGCGCGGCGATCTCGACGCAGTCGGTGCTGACGACGATCCGGTCGAACAATCCGGAGGTCCGTGCGGCATCGATGCTGTAGCCGATGATGGGCCGGCCGGCGAACGGCTTGACGTTCTTTCGTGGAATCCGCTTGCTGCCGCCCCTGGCAGGGATGATGGCGAGGTTCATGTCCAAAATCGGAACCCTGGGTGCTCCGCTGGCTGCTGCCGGCTGCGCCGCACAGCCGCGCGCGGCGAGCATAGGGCAGGACGATGCCGTTGTCTCGTCGGGCCGGTACGGTCCGGTTGGCCGCCGATGAGCGCGTTGACCCGGATCCCGGGGACGTTCGCCGGCTTCATGGTATTGCGCTATGCGGCCGCGGGACTTGCGGCACTGAAATCACTCTTCCTTGCCAAGATTCTCGGAGTCGAAGCATTTGGGACCGTCGCACTGGTCCTTCAGCTCGCGGCGCTCCTGGAGATTGTCGGCGTCGGCGGTGCCACCGGCTTCGTTCTGCGCCGGTTCGAGGTGCCCGGAGAGCCGGCCCTGGACCGGTTTCCTGCGGTCTGCACATTGTGGATGGGTCTTGCCGGAGGAGGGCTCCTGGTCGTCGGGCTCTTCTGGAAGGTCCTGTTCTGGGCAGCGCTGCTGCTCCTGATCAATCTTCCGTATTTTGCGCTGGAGCCACCGCTGCGGGTTCGGGAACGATTGTCCGCAACCGTCCTGCCGCTCGCCGCCCAGCACGCGTCGGTCATGCTGCTGGTGGCGCTGTTGTTCGCGCTTCACCCTGAGCCGTCGCTGGAAACCGTGCTCATCGCGGTCGCGTCCGGCCATGTGGTCGGTCAGGCGTTGCTGTTGGCCCTCGCCCGGCGCGAGGGGCTCGGTCTGCATCTTGCGGAATGGTCTCGGGGTGGCCTCCGGATCTATGCCGGTTTCGTTCGTCGCGGTTTTCCCATGTATCTCGGCGGGATGCTCTATCTCCTGCTCGGCTTCGTTGATCGCCTCGTGATTGCGGGCTTTCATGACGATGCCGCGCTTGGCGTCTACTCCCTCGCGCTTCAGCTCTTGCTGATCTCCACATTGGGACTTCAGGCGTGGTCGTACGTGGCGACGGCCCGCATCGGTGCCGCACTGTCCGACCGTGAGCGGCTGATCGGCACAGCACGCGACCTGCTGCGCACCGCGAGGTTGATCGCAGGTGTCTCGGCGCTCCTGGTCACCGCAACGGCGTGGCTGTTCGAGCGCACCTTCTATGCGGGCTATTCCGGCCTATTCGCGACGACCTGCACCGTCGGCGCAGGGCTGATTGCCTATAATGCGACGGCCGTGGTCGCACCCGTCCTCTATTTCGCCGAGGCGCAGCGGGATCTCCATCGCCTGCTCGGGGTAGCGCTTGCAGCGAACCTGACGATCGATGCCGTGCTGACCGCCAGCTCTCAGTCATGGCAGGTCATGATCGCCTGCACCAGCGCACTGTTCGTTCTGCTCGCGCTCGCACAGGCGGCGATGGTGCATCGGGCGTTGCGTGTGCGGTCGGGGGACCTCGCGGCGCGCATCCGCTGACCGGTGCCATGGTAGCGGCCCGGCCGGAGAGACGGCAGAATGCCGGTGCGGCAGGGGCAGGGGGCGATGCTGGACAGGGAAATCTATAAGATAACGGAGACAGCCGAGGCGCCGCCCCGGGAGGCAGTAGCCCGCGAGGCTTGGACATTCAAGGACCTGGCGGCGGAGCTTCATGCCGGCCGTTGGCTTCTGCTGGGACTCGTCCTCGTCGGCCTTGCGGTCGGTCTTGTGGCCGTCGCCCTCACGCAGCCGCAATACACCGCGAGGCTCCGGATTGCTCCCGTCGAGGCGGTACCCGACGACGGCCGCCTCCGGCGCCTCGCTGCTCTGCTTCCGGGTGCAATCGACGGCTCGACGAGCAGCATGCCCGAATTCCTGACACTGGTACGTTCGGAGCGGTTGGCCCGGGAACTCGATTCCCGGTACGGGCTACGGGAGCGCATCTTCCCCTTCGACCCGGCACGAAACCGGTTTCTGGAGCCAGATAGGCTGATCGATACTCTGCGCTATGCGATACGAGAAGCACTCGGTCTGCCCGGCTGGTCACCACCGACCGCCGCCAATCTCGCCGACTACCTCCAGGACCGAGTGGTGGTCGAACCTGCCGCGGAACACGGGGTCTACGAGCTGCGGTTCAGCCACCCCGATCCCGGCTTTGCGGCCGACCTTCTCCTGTGGCTGTATCAAGGTGCGGATACATTGGTGCGCGAAGGGCAACGGCTGCGGACGGACCGCTATGTCGAGTTCCTGACCGACCGACTCCAGGCGGAGCAGAACGTCGAGATACGCACGGCACTCCGATCTCTTCTGCTGCAGCAGATGCAGAACCGGATGCTGACCCATGTCGACGTGCCTTTCGCTGCCAAGCTTCTGGATGGTCCGCATGTCGACGCCGATCCGACCACACCGCGGCTCGGCCGGACGGTTCTGATTGCCATGCTGACCGGCTTTGCACTCGGCGTCGTGGTCGTGTTCGTCCGGGCGGCGCTGCGCTGACTGCGCCGTGACGTCCGCCGCAAGAGCGCACCGAGGAGACCGGCCTGCGGCTTATCTCGTGCTCGCGGTCCCGTTCTTCCTCTTTGTCTTGTTCCCCTACCTCCGAATTCTGCCGCTGCCAACCGACACGCAGCCGAACGCGATGCTGTTCGCCGCAGCGATCTGGTTAGCGATGGGGCCGCGAACGTCGCTTCCGCTGCCGGTCTGGTCACTGCTCGGCCTGTTCTTGTTTTCGCTCGTTCTGGTGGATCCGGTGAGCCTGACCGCTTGGCGCAGCAGCCTCGGCTATGCCTCGTTGTTCCTGATCGCTGCCGCGACGCTGGTCCTTTCGGAACGCCGTATCCGGCTGTCCGACGCGGCGCTGGATGTGGCGGCCTGGATCTGGTTTGCGGTCGGTGCTGCCCAGCTTGTCTTGGATCGTACCTTCCTCACCGGGCTCGTGGCCGAGGCCCGGACGAGCCCGACCCGCGGCGTCACGGCTCTCGCGACGGAGCCCAGCCATTACGGAACGATCGCCCTGCTTCTGCTGGTTCTGCTGCTGCTCCGGCGGCGGGAGACCAGCCTCGTCGGACTGGCTTGCGTGGTGCAAGTCCTGCTCTTCGCGCAGTCGGCCCAGGTGGCGCTGGTGCTGGTGCTGGCTCTGATCGCCTACGGCGTCCTCGTCCGTCCGATCGTGCTCGCCGGTGCCGTACTCGCGGGACTATGGACGCTCGCCGTGTTCGACCCGTTCTCGACGATCGCGGACGATGAGCGCCGAATTGTCCGGCTTGCCGTTCTCTTGGTCGAGGATCCCTGGCTTCTGGTGCTGGCCGACCCCAGCGGCAGCCAGCGGCTCGCCTCGATCCTGCTCTCGTTCAAGGGGATGCTCGACCACGGACTGCTTCCCGGTGGCCTGAATAGCTTTGCCGCGTACATGGCTGCGGAGGTCGGCGCATGGCGCTCTCTCCTGCACTATGCGCCGACGAGCGATCGCATCTCCTCCGGCTACGGCAGTGCTGCCTACGAACTGGGAGTATTCGGGCTTGCAATACCGTTGGTGATCGCGATCGGCATCGTCCGGTTCGGGCGCCGTGGCGGCCTGGGCCGCGGGATCGTCGCGCAGGTCGCGGTCCATGCCACCATGGTCACCGCGGTGCCGCTCGCCTTGCCGCTGATCGGTTTCCTGATCGGTACGCTCTATGCAGGCGATTCGCCGGAAGAGAACAGCGCAAGCGCTTCGGCGAACCGGCGCCGACCGTCGGCGGACGCGAACCGGCCGACCGGGTAGCGGCGCAGGTCGTGCCAGAAGGTCTCGTACTGCCAGGGGAAGGGCCGAGGCCAGCGGTTGAAGAAGAGGTCCGCGTAGCACAAGGCCAGCTCGATCTGCCGCTCCGTCAGCCGCATGCGGCAGGATCGGGCGAGCGCGGCATTAAGGCGGGCAAAATAGTCCGCACGGTCGGTCGGATCGATGGTGAATCCCTTCCCGTTATAGTGCTGGAAGGGGTTGCCACAGATCACCGGAATGCCGCGCATCGCCATCTCCAGCCCTGTGGTCGATGCATAGACCAGGCCGAGATCCGCGATTTGCATGATCGCGAAGGTGTTCAGGGGCGCCTCGGGGCCGAGAAAGCGGACGTTCGGCGCGAGCTGCGGGAATGCCTCCGCCAGCAGCGCGCCCGCGGTCTCGCGGGGGTCGAACATCGGCTCGGCCGGATGAGCACGGACGACGAGGGTGCAATCGTCCCGCCCGGCCAGATGGCGGACGGTCTCAACCAGCCATTCCCACATCCCCGCGAACAGTCGTCGAGGGCTGGCATAAAAGATGGCATCGAATGGTACATTGGCGCAGGCAAGGACGAGCGGGCGCCCGTCGGGGATCGCGAGCCGCCGACGCACGCTCGCCGGGTCCGTCATGCCGGCACGCTGGAAATTCGGCGTATCCGGATCGCCGCCGGCCTGCCGCCTTTCGACGAGCTGTTCGACGATCCGGCGACGGTCCTGCGGGGAGAGCCGGTGAGGGGCCTCACGCCGCCAGGCACGGTCGGTTCCGAAGCTGATGGCCGGCTGATCATCGGCGATGAGCGCCCGCCCGGCGATCGCAGGGAACTCGAAGCTCGTTACCGGCAGGCCGCGGCGACGGGCAAAGCGGTCGAGCGCCCCGAATTCCAGTATCCCGCCGCTCGGCAGAATCATCCGATCGTAGCGCCGGGTCGTGAGCAGGGCGGCGACGCGGCGCATCGCATCGAGATTCGCGGCTTCACGCCGCGCGATCTCCTCGCGATCGGTCGATCCGTCGCGCAAGTCGAGGCGCTCGCGACGAAGTGCATAGCTGGCATCGAGTACTGCCTGGGCCGCGGCATCGTCCGTCATCCCCGGCTCGATCGGGGCCGGGAGCACGGTGTCTAGCGCGATCAGGCGCAGTCGCGGATGGCTGAATCTCCGGTGCAGGTGCCGCGCTTGCGCCAGCCAATACCGGTAGAGCAGGGGTCCCGGATAATCGGGCAAGTGGGTAGGGCAGGCCAGCCAGGCGAAATCGACCTCAGCACCGCCTGCGGCCAGGATCACCGACAGTGCCAGTGAGATATCCACCCACCGCGGGTGCGTTGCAAACACGAGGAGACGGCGCCCATTCGGCGGGAGCATGTGTGGTTCCGCCTGTCGCAACCAATTCCGTAGGTGGCGCCAGCCAACGTCGTTCCGGGGCACGCGGCCGGTCCGGTCGCAGAGGGCCAGATAGCCGTGCACGCACAAATCCGAGCGGGCCAGCAGGCGCTCTGCGGAAGTCAGCAGGAACCGGGTTACCGGGCTCACGCGTCAGATCCGCCGTGCGATCGCCTGCATGTGGGAGGACAGTAATGCGTCCTGGAGAAAGCGCTGGAACGCCGCATCGGCGGCCGGATCCTCCGCCGCGATCAGATGCGCAAGAAACGGGCCGATATCGGCTGCGCGCGCCGATCCGGATCGGATCGCGTTGCGCACGAGATCGAGGTCGAGCTGCCCCGGCGTGGTGATCTGGAGGTCGGTAAAGCCGGTCCGCTCAAGCAGCAGGCGCAGGGAACCGGGATTGAAGTAGTTGAGGTGCTCGTAATCGACCGCACTGGAGGCGCGCCCCAATGTCAGCGTATCGAACCCCAGGATATTGGGACAGGTCAGCAGCACGTGCCCGCCGGGCCGCAGCAGGCGCCGGCAAGCCGCTAGGAACGTTTCCGGCGAAAACAGATGCTCAATGACCTCGAACGAGACCAGCACATCGAACCGTTCGTCCGTTGTGACCTCTTCGATGGGCGCCTCGATAACCGCCAGTCCCTTACTTCGGCAGACCGAGGCGAGCGCCGGGGTCGGTTCGATGGCGAGGATCCGGCAAAATAGACCGAGCTTGGCCACCTCCTCGCAGAACAGCCCGAACCCGGCTCCCACTTCGACCAGGCCCGCATCGGGGCCGAGCGCCAGGGCGCGTGCCATTTCCGCAATGGCCTGTGCTCGCGGGCGGAAAAGCCGCTCGCGTCTGGCAGCTTCGCTCGCCGGAAAAACGGTTTCCGCAAAATACCGGTAGTTGGCGGAGTTCCGGTAGAAATCGTGCAGAACCTCCGGGGGTGGCCTCGGCGAGACGTACTGCGTCGAGCAGCCATCGCAACGGTGATGCTGCATTCCGTATTTCTCGTAACAGAATGTTCGCGCCGGGCTGCCGCAAGCGGGGCAGGGGACCTCTACGAAGGTCGCGCGCCGGCTGAGCAGGGTTGCGGCATCCTGCAGCGCTGCCGCCTGCTGCCCGGCCATGAGGTCGGTCGGCCGAATTTCGCTCGCCTTCATGGCTTGCCCAGCACGTCTGTAAGGGCCGTCACCACCCGGTCCACCTCCGTGTCCCCCATCGTCGGGAAAATCGGCAACGAGAGGCATCCCCGGTAATAGGCGAGAGCGCCCGGCAGGTCGATGGGGCCGTACCGCTCGCGATAATAGGGCTGCAGGTGCAGCGGCAAATAATGAACCTGCGTTCCGATGCCGCGCTCCCGCAGTTCGCGCATCAGTCGCGCGCGGCTCATCCCGGCACCGGCAAAGTCGATGTGGATAACATACAGATGCCAGGCATGCTCGGACCAGCGAACACGGGGTACCGGTTGCACCACCGGCGCCAGCGGCGCCAGGAGACGATCATAGAGATCCGCGATAGCGCGCCGTCGGTCGATGAATCGGCCGAGCTTGCCGAGTTGGCTCAAGGCGAGCGCGCACTGGATGTCGGAAGCCCGGTAGTTGAACCCGGGCACGTTCATCTCGTAGTACCAGGGATTGGGCCGGCCGTCCGCGTCGAAGGCGAGGTCGGTGTTCCGGAACGCCTCCGGCGTGCGGACCATTCCGTGACTGCGCAAGCGCGCAACCGACGCGGCTAGGCCAGGGTCACGGGTGGTGACCACTCCTCCTTCCCCCATCGCGATCGCCTTGACGGGATGCAAAGAAAACGCGGTGAGGTCGCCCTCGCTGCATGCGCCAACAGGGCTCCAGTCACCGTCGCCGCGGCGCTGCCGTGCTCCGAGTGCATGACAGGCGTCCTCGACCACTGCGAGCCCGAACCGACGCGCGAGGGCACCGATGCCCGGCATATCGGCGGACTGGCCGTTCAGGTGAACGGCGAAAATAGCGCGCGGCCGCAGCCGCCCGGCCTGCGTGAGAGCCGCCGCGATCTCCTCGGGGCCGGTGAGTCCGGTACGAGGATCCACGTCCGCGAACAATAATTCAGCACCGAGGAGGCGGACGACATTGGCGGTGGCCAAGAAGGTCACCGCAGGCACGACGGCCGCGTCGCCTGGCCCCAGCCCCAGCGCTGTCGCGGCGAGATGGAGGGCAGCCGTGCCGCTGCTGCAGGCCAGCGCGTGCGGCGCGCTTACCGCCTCCGCGAAGGCTCGCTCGAAGCGCTCGACTCTTGGTCCCGTGGTCAGGTACTCGTCGTGGAGCGCGGCGGCGACGGCGGCGACGTCATCATCCTCGATCGTCTGCCGGCCATAGGGCAGGAAGGGTTCAGCCACGCGTCAGAGTCCTTTGGCGAGCAGCTGTGTCAGTCCCGCTTCGGTCAACCACTCCGGGTTCTCGTTGCTGGCATAGCGAAAGGCCGGTCCGACCGGTCGTGCACCCCGACGCTGATAGGGCGCCTCGTCCCAAGCCGTAAAGAGCGGTCTGAGAACAAAGCGATCGTCGAGCTCGATTGTGTTGCGCGCATCATCTGCGCCGATCAGGACTTCGTGCATCTTCTCGCCCGGGCGGGCGCCGATGATCTCGTGTTCGAGATGCGGTGCAAGTGCCCGCGCCAGATCGCCGATCCGCATGCTCGGGATCTTGGGCACGAAGATTTCGCCGCCCTGCATCAACGCGATCGAAGAGAGGACGAAGCGCACGCTCTGACGCAGCGTAATCCAGAACCGGGTCATGCCCGGGTCGGTGATGGGCAGAGTCGTCCGACCCTCCGCGATCATGCGGCGGAACATGGGGACCACGCTCCCGCGCGAGCCGATCACGTTGCCGTACCGGACCACCGCGAATACAGGCCCGTCGTGCCCTCGCAGATTGTTGGCGGCGACCAGGATCTTGTCCGCGGCGAGCTTGCTGGCGCCGTAAAGATTGATCGGATTGGCGGCCTTGTCGGTGGACAGCGCGATAACCCGTCGCACGTTGGTCCGCAACGCGGCCTTGACCACGTTCTCCGCGCCGTGAACGTTGGTGCGAATACATTCGAACGGATTGTACTCGGCGATGGGGACGTGCTTCAGCGCGGCCGCATGAACCACGACATCCACGTCCCGCATCGCCAGTTCGAGCCGGTCCGGATCCCGGACGTCGCCGATGAAGTAGCGTAGGCACGGGTGGCGACGGGGGTCGAAATGCTGTGCCATTTCATATTGTTTTTGCTCGTCCCGCGAGAAGACGATCAGCTTGCGGACCGCGTGATATTTCAGGACCTCGGCGACAAAGGCCCGGCCGAAAGAGCCGGTGCCGCCCGTCACGAGCACGGAAAGGCCGGTGAGGTCGACGGCCGGCTCGGCGAATTCGCGGACGACATCGAAGGCGATGCGTTTGGCCTGTCCGCCTTGCCGCGGCAGATCGTGCAAAGCAGTATCTTTCCCGGAACCCTGCACCGTAGGATGCGAGCGCTTGGAGGATGCGCGGGCCAAAGCTGCCGCAACTCGCCCGGGCGGGCAAGGCCCACGCAACGGATCTTTTCCGATTGGTCCAGCGATGAGCGAGCGCCGCATGCCGCCACGGCTCAGTATCGTAACGATCAACCTCGACATGCGCGATGGTCTGCACCGGACGCTGGATAGCATCGCCGCTCAGAGCTTCACGGATTACGAGGTGATCGTCGTGGACGGAGGCTCGACGGATGGCTCGGTCGATCTCCTTCGTGCCCGAAATGACCTCGTCAGCTTCTGGACCAGCGAGCCAGACCGCGGCATCTACGACGCGATGAACAAGGGCGTCGCACTTTGCCGGGGCGACTGGGTGGCCTTTATCAACGCCGGCGATGCACTGGCGGACTCGGAGGTTCTGCGCGACCTGTTCCAAGGATCTGCCTGGTCCGATGCCGATGTTCTCTATGGAGATTGCCGCGTCGAGTATGCCGATGGCAGTGGGCGGCTCTGGCGGGGCGCACCGGTCGAGCGGTTGCCGTTCGGCATGGCGTTCGCACATCAGGCTGCTGTCGTCCGGCGCGAGATCCTGCTGGAGGTCCCGTTCGGGGTCCCGGGAATCGCCAGCGACTACGGATTTTTCGTGCGCTGCTGGCACGACAGGCGGCGCTTCCACCGGCTTGATCGGGTCGTGGCGATCGTGGCGGCGGGCGGAGTCAGCGACCGTCGACGCCTCCGGTCGACCCTGGAACGTTGGCGCATTCTGCGACGCGAAGGTCTGGCCGGCCCGAGCCTCGCTGTCTACTACGTTCTGGCGGGGGCCTATGCGCTGGCGGCACCCGCGGCGAAGCGGCTGCTTCCGGCACCGGTCCGGCGTCGACTGATGGCGCTTCACCCGCGACCGCTTTCATGATTCCCTATCGGACGTGATTCCGGCTACTCCGAAGCGCCGGAAGGATGATCCGGCCGAGGGGGAGCGGACCGTCCATTATGCCTGTTTTGGATACGGCTGGCATGGGGCTCGTAGTGGCCCTGGAAGCGGCGTTCCTGCTCCTGTCCGTGGCGATGATGTGCAGCCGGGCGCCGGCGATCGGCCGAATGCTCGACCTCTTCGATCACCCCGACTCGAGCCGAAAGTTCCACCCGGCGCCGACCCCGCTGGTGGGTGGCGTCTCCACGATGCTACCGCTCATCGCGGTGGCAGTGGCGGAGGCCTGGCGGGAGCCGGATCGCGCACAGTTCTTCCTCGTTCTCGCGGCCAGCATGAGCGGGTTTCTCCTGCTCGGCTGTTGGGACGACCGGCGGCACGTCGCCGCCTCGACACGGCTCCTCGTCTCGACACTCATCCTTACCGCCGTGTTGGCGCTGGAGCAGCGGCTGGTCATACCCTGCCTCACCTTCGTCGATGGTCCGACCTATGTGCTGGAACTCGGCCCGCTTGCCGCCCCGTTCACGCTCGTGTGCCTCCTCGGCTTTCAGAATGCGGTGAACATGGCGGATGGGGCCAACGGGCTGGTGATGGGGCTGTCGATCGGCTGGCTCTCCCTGCTGCTGCTCTACGCACCGGCGGGGTTGGACGTCTTCATTGCCTTGGCGATCGCGGCGCTCGCAGTGGCCCTGCCGTTCAATCTGCGCGGCCGGCTGTTTCTGGGCGACAGCGGAGCCTACGCGGCGAGCGTCCTGACCGGGCTGCTGATCATCTATACATACAACACCTCTGAGCGCATGCTGGCCGCCACCGTGATGCTGTGGCTGATCATCCCGGTTCTCGACTGTCTGCGCATTATCACCGTCCGCATGCGGGCAGGCCGTTCCCCGTTCTCGGCCGACCGGCTCCATCTGCATCATCGGCTGATGGAGGCACTGCCCTGGCCCCTGGCGACGGGACTCTATCTCGCCCTGGCGTTGCTGCCGGGACTGCTGGCCGAACTCCTGCCCGGGACGACGATGCTGTTCGTCTTCTCGGCGCTGCTGACCTACGGGCTGATTCTGCGCATCTGCCCCGGCGACCGCTGACGCTCCCGGGCGAACGGTTTACGAGGCCTTATAGGGTTTGCCCTATTCGAAGGGCGGCGCATCATGTTCAAGTAGAGGCGATGACAGTTCCGAACCGACTAGGCCGGACGCGGATCCGGCCGGTGGTCCTGAGCGGGGGCAGCGGCACGCGGCTATGGCCGCTCTCGCGCGCGCTCTATCCAAAGCAACTCCTGCCGCTTGTCGGCGAACGCACCATGCTTCAGGAAACGCTGGAGCGGGTACGGCCCGGCACGACCTTTGCCGCACCGATCATCGTCTGCAACGAGGAGCATCGCTTCGTCGTGGCCGAGCAAGCCCGGATCCTGGGCATCGAGCCGCATGCGATCGTGCTGGAACCATGCGGGCGCAACACGGCGCCGGCCGCCGCCATCGCCGCCATGATCCTCGCCGATGAGGCGCCGGACGACCTTTTGCTGGTGATGCCGTCCGATCATGTCGTTGCACATCCCGACAGGTTCCGTGAGGCTGTAGCGGCAGGAGCCGCGCTTGCCGGGCGGCTGGTGACCTTCGGTGTGACCCCGACCGCACCGGAGACAGGCTTCGGGTACATCGAGATCGGCGAGGAGCTCCCGGGACGGGCCGGGTGCTTCAATATGCGCCGGTTCGTCGAGAAGCCAGACCGGCCGACAGCCGAGAGCTACCTGCGATCCGGGGGCTACCTCTGGAACAGCGGGATCTTCCTGTTCCGGGCCGACCAGTTCCTGGAGGAGCTCGGTCGGTACGAACCGGAGATGGTGCGGGCCTGCGCGCGCGCACTTCGGGGCGGGGCAATGGATCTCGGCTTCCGGCGCCTCGATGCGGAAGCCTTCCGCATCTGTCCCTCGGGCGCGATCGACGTCGCGGTGATGGAGCGGACGCAGGCGGGGGCTGTCGTCGCTGTCGACATGGGTTGGAACGACGTGGGTTCCTGGACGGCATTGTGGGACGTGTCAGCGAAGCAGGCGGACGGCAATGTGATGCTCGGTGACGTGTTCGCCGTCGACGTTGCCAACTCGTACGTGCGGAGCGCCGGCCCGGTCGTCGCCGCCGTAGGCATCGAGGACGCGATCATTGTCGCGACGAAGGATGCGGTTCTGGTGGCGAGCAAGGCGCACGCACAGGACGTTCGTAAGGTCGTGGACTTGCTTGCCGACTCCGGGCGCCAGGAGCACCTCAGCCACGTCGAAACCTATCGGCCCTGGGGCTCGTTCCAGACAATCGACGCCGGCGACCGCTTCCAGGTCAAACGGATCGTGGTGCAGCCGGGACAGAAGCTGTCGCTGCAGATGCACCACCACCGCGCCGAGCATTGGGTCGTGGTGCGCGGCACCGCGCGTGTGACTCGCGGCGACGAGACCTTCCTCCTATACGAGAACCAGTCCACCTATATACCGATCGGTGCGACGCACCGACTCGAGAATCCCGGCCGCGTGCCGCTCCACATCATCGAAGTCCAATCCGGCGCCTATCTCGGTGAGGACGACATCGTCCGGTTCGCGGACACCTACGGCCGCGACTGAGCTGTCCTTGCGGACGGAAAGGAAACGGCTACCGGGACGCGGCGACGCTCACCCCGAGCTCCGGCGAGAGGGCGATCAACGGAAGGGCGGGATCGAGGCGCTGCCGGTAAACGTGCAGCGCTTCGAAGACCCGCTGCACGTAGTTCCGCGTCTCGGCGAGCGGGATGCGTTCGATCCAGTCGATCGGGTCGACCTGGTGGTCGTTGCGGGGATCGCCGTAGCGTTCCAACCAGCGATCAACGTTGCCGGGGCCGGCATTGTAGCCGGCGGTGGCGAGCAGTACAGACCCGTCGAATCGGTCGAGGAGGTGGTTCAGATAGGTTTGGCCGAGCAGCAGGTTGTAGCCCGGTTCGGCGGTCAGCGAAGCGTGTCGGTATCCGATCCCCAGCTTCGCCGCGACCTCGCGGGCGGTACCAGGCATGAGCTGCATCAGTCCCAGGGCACCCGCACGACTCACGGCCTCGGGATTGAAGCCGCTTTCCTGGCGGATGATCGCCAGCACCAGGGCAGGGTCTTCGGTCGCTACCGGCTCAACCGGGACGACGGGAAAGAGATGGTTCGGCAGGATAATGCCGCGGGTGCGAAGCATCCGGGCGATCGCAACCGCCTGTCCGCGCCGGTCCGCGTCCATCGCAAGCTGTGCCACCAGCCGACCCTCGACCGGGGTTGCAGCGTCCTGGCCGAGTTGCGCCAGGAACAGGTCGACCCAGCGCCTCTCACCCATGTCGGAGAGCAGAATTACGGCCCGGACCAGCTCGCGGCGTTCGAATGCGGCGCGGTCGGCCGCGGTCGGTTGCGGTGCCGTTTCAATCTCCGGCAGCAGAGGCTTGCCAATACGCGCGGCCGAGAGCTGGCCGTAGAAGGTGGTCGCGTCCTGTGAGCCCAGTTCGTATTGCTGGCGTGCCAGCGCGCGGTTCCCCATCGCCTCGGCTGCGCGGCCGGACCAATAGGCACCCCGCGCTTGGCTGACCGGAGTGCTGACGACTGCCGAGAAGCGGGCGAAATGGTTCCAGGCGCGATTCGGGTCGTGGAGAAACCGCAGTGCGATCCAGCCGGCGAGCCACTCGGCCTCTGCGAGATTGGCGCCTTCGGTCAGCCCGTGCCGGCTCGCAAGCCGGTATGCGGTCGTCGCATCCCCACCGTCGAGCGCCTTACGGGCCGCCCAATGCCGGACCGGCCACCAGCGATCGGCGCGGAGCCCTGATTCGGCCCGGTCGAGCAGCATGACCACTTGTTCAACCTCATCCCGGCGCTGATGCCAGACGGCCCGATCGAACAGGAGGCCTGGGTCGTCGCGTAGCGATCCCGGCACGCGTGCGAGGGCCTTGGCTGCATCGGCCCTACCGCCGGCGAGGGCCAGCCGCGCATCGGCCAGCAGGACGTAGTCGGTCCCGAGCCGCTGTGCTTGGCGTCGCGCTTGACCATAGCGGTTCCACAAAAGCCGACCGAGGCGGACCAGATCATCCTGGCGCGTGATCAAATTTCCGTAGCGCTCGAGGAATGGCTCTTCGAGATCGTCCGGTAATCCGTCAACGGCCCATAAGCGGCGCAGAATCTCGTGCGCACGGTCCTGCTGTCCCGTTCGTAGGAGGGCCTCGGCATGTCGCAGTTTGCCGACGGAGCTCACCGGCGGACGAGCCGCAAACCAGTCCAACATGAGCTCGGCCGGAAGAAACTCGGGCATCAACTCCTCGACCCGGCGACGCAAGACGGTCTGCGCCGGCCAATCCGGGTTCTCCTGTACGAATGCAGCCGCTTCGTCGAAACGGACGGCCGGTTTCGGCTGCATCAGCTCCATCCACAAAGCGAGCTTCGTCTGGAGTAGGGCATCGGATACGACCGGGCTGCTGCTGCCGAGATCTGCGACGGCGACCCATTCCGATCCGGATCGGCTCGAGACGGCGCCGGTTTCGGCTCCCGCGGTCGTATCTGCGACAGCCGCAGAGTCCGAAGTGCATGCGGAGATGACGAAGAATGCGGCCCCGATCAGGGCCGGGCTTGCCCGGGCGACTGCCATGGATGATCCGCTCTGTTCAGTGAGACGAGAAGCATAGCCGATTCGGCTATCACCTTCGACCGGTGCGGCCGTCTGTCTTGGGCATTTCTGTTGACCGGCCGAGATATTCGACCGGCTAACGGTTCCGAGACGCCGAAAATGGTCGGGCCGCAACCCGCTCCGATCCTAGCACGCCGTTCGAATACCGATGGCAGATGCCGCCGGTTAGGGTTGCATCATAAGCGATTTTCCCGTAACAGGAGTATCGGGCGTGTTTATCAATTAAGGATTGAATGATGCCGTTGCGCCGTGGCGCAGGCATGCGGTCCGGGACGCTGATCGCCACGGTGGCGCTGTCCGCACCGTTCTCGACGGGGTTCGTCTACAAGCTGCCCCAGATCGACTTTTACGCCTACTACACCGTGGTGCCGGTGCTGTTCATGGTCGCGTTCACGCTTTGCGGCGCCGCGGTGAGCATCGAGCTCGTTCTGCTCCTGGTCGCACTGCTGGTTCACGCGATCTGGTGCGCGGCGCTCTACGGGAGCCGGATCGGTTGGGCGCTCCAGCAGCTCTTGGGGCTTGCCGTGATCCTGCTGATTTACCACTACGTGTTTCGCCTCAACGGCTTCGACCTCGTTCGCGTCTTTCGCGTCTATCTGCGTCTCGCCGTGATTGTCAGCGGACTGGCCGTGTGCCAGTTCCTCGCGTTTCTGAGCGGCTTCGAGCCCGGCTACGACTTCAGCGCCTTCGTGCCCGGGTTCCATCTCCAGCAGAACCAGCTCGGCGCGATCCGGGTTCAGGCCATCATGCAGGAGCCGGCCCATCTCGGAATCATGATCAGTCCGGCGGTATTCGTGGCGCTGGTGACCCTGACC
>CAZVAR010000023.1:0-30247 GCA_964625225.1 uncultured Alphaproteobacteria bacterium
GATTTGATGTGCCAGCGGATCAGCGGCAAGCCGAGCGCGTTGGCCACCTCCTCCGCGAGCATGGTCTTGCCGGTGCCGGGCTCGCCCTTGACGAGCAGCGGGCGCTCCAGCGTGATCGCGGCATTGACCGCCAACATCAGGTCGTTGGTGGCGACGTAGCGGTCCGTTCCCTGGAACTTCATGTCGTTGCAGCCGTGGTGGTTTTGGGGGTATGCCGAGGGCAGTCGGCAGGCACGTTAGCGTCGGGGTTGCGCTGGATCAAGGCAGGCCGCAGGCAGTTTGGAACGAGGGTTCCTCGAGTCGACTCCGCGGACGGGCTCCGGACCCGCCGCGTGCGGTGCCGAGCCGGGACGAACGGGTGGACCCGAAGGTCCGCACACCGATGGAGAAGCGGTATGGACGTGAAGGGTGTGGCGGCGGTGGTGACGGGCGGGGCCTCCGGGCTCGGCCGTGCGACCGCGAAGAAGCTGGTCGAGGCCGGCGCCAAGGTGGCGCTGTTCGACCGCAACATGGAGCTGGCGGAGAAGACGGCGAAGGAAATCGGCGCGCTCGCCGTCGAATGCGAGGTGACCAGCGACGAGAGTGCCACCGCCGCCTTCGCCAAGGCGCGCGAGGCGCACGGGGTGGCGCGCATCTGCATCAACTGCGCCGGCGTCGGCGGGTCGCGGCGGATCGTCGACAAGGAGCACAAGCCGATGGTGCTCGACCATTATAAGCGGGTGGTCGATATCTGCCTGATCGGCACCTTCAACACGCTGCGCCTGGCCGCCGCGGACATGTCCACGCTCGATCCGGTCGACGAGGACGGGCAGCGCGGCGTCATCGTCAACACCGCCTCGGTCGCGGGATATGAGGGCCAGATTGGCCAGACCCCGTACGCCTCGGCCAAGGCCGGGATCATCGGCCTGACCCTGCCGGCGGCTCGCGACCTCGCCAGCTGGGGTATTAGGGTGTGCACCATCGCACCGGGCATCATGTACACGCCGCTGCTGATGGGCCTGCCGGAGGAGACACTGGCTTCGCTCGGCAAGCAGGTGCCGTTTCCGAAGCGCACCGGCCACGACCACGAGTTCGCCTCGCTGGTGATGGAGATCGTCCGCAACGACTATCTCAACGGCGAGACCATCCGCCTCGACGGTGCCATCCGCATGGGACCGCGCTGAGACCGAGGGGCTACCGCCACAGGGCACGGGCAGTACCGCCCGTGCCCTGTGGCCGCCTGCACGGTGCCGGCACGATCGCCTGACCGAGATCGTCGGCTGGCATGTTCGCGGTCCTCAAATTCGCCCTGCTGCTCTTCGCACTCCTGTATCTGGCCCCGCTTGCCGTGGCGGCCGGCATCTGGTTCGCCACGACCTCGGGCCACGACTGGCGGTCGGCCGACCGGTCGAGCGCCGGCCTGCTGCCGCCGGCAGAGGAGCACGAGGCGGCGCTCCTGCGCATCTTTTCGGCGCGGACCGTGCGCTGGCGCGGCATCTTCGCGACCCATAGCTGGATCGTCTTCAAGCCGGCCGGCGCACCCTCCTACACGCGCTACGACTACACCGCCTGGGGCGAGCCCATTCGGGTCAACGGCTTCGTCGCCGACGGCCGCTGGTTCGGCCAGGACCCCGAGCTCGTGTTCGCGGCCGACGGCGAGACGGCCGCGCGCCTCATTCCCGAGGTCCGGGCCGCCATCGACGGTTACTCCTGGCGGAACTACGGCGATTACCGGGCCTGGCCCGGACCGAATTCGAACACGTTCGTCGCGGCGGTGATCGCGGCGGTCCCGGAGATCCGCGCGGCGTTGCCGCCGACCGCCATCGGCAAGGATTACCCCCACGACGGGCGCTGGTGGAGCCGCACCCCGTCGGGCACCGGCGTGCGGCTCACCCTCGGCGGCTATCTCGGGCTCACGATCGGCTGGGTCGAGGGCATCGAGCTCAACGTTCTGGGCGGGGTCGTCGGGCTGGACCTGCGGCGGCCCGGGATCAAGCTGCCGGGATTGGGGCGCCTCGGACTGTAGCGGCTGCCGATCGGCCGGCCGCGCCATGTCCGACCGCGAATACTGGAATATATACAGGACGGCCGCGGCACCATTTCCCAGGTATCATGCTGCCGGTTCGGCGTGGCCGGCCGCGGTACGGGGGTGGTTCCGAGCGGGAAGTCTCGTGCGGATTCGCCGGATAGGGGATGGATTGGTCGAGCTTCGTCTATGCGGATCCGGGGAAATCCCGGGTCGAGATGCGGATTTGCGGTCTGAGCCGCCGGCCGGCATCATGGATCGGGCCAGAGCTCTCGAACCGGGCGTGTGCCGCCGAGATCTGTCGCAAGCGATCGATCGGATGAAGGACTGGGACGACGGATGACGGGACCGGAACCGACACAGGGCACGCCCCGAAAGATTCTCCTCGCCACCGACCTGAGCTGCCGTTGCGACCGTGCGCTCGACCGCGCGGTGTCGCTCGCCAGGCAGTGGGATGCCCGGCTTCTCGTCGTTCATGTTCTCGAATCGAGCGGGAACCGGCTCGAGAGCCGGCGGCTGCGCGATCTCCCGTCCTGGCGGCGGCCTCCGGATCGGGTGCGCTTGGTCGAGGAGCAAATCCGTCGCGACATGCGTGAAGAGCTCGAGAATGTCGCTGTCCGCGTCGAAGAGGGCGATCCTGCGATTGTTGTCGACGAGGTCGCGCGGGCGGAGCAGTGCGATGTCATCGTGACAGGCGTCGCCCGCGACGAGACCCTGGGGCGGTTCTTCCTCGGTTCCACGGTCGATCAACTGCTCCGCCGGTCGCCGATCCCCGTTCTCGTCGTCAAGAATCGAACGCGTCGGCCGTACCGAAAGGTGGTGGCTGCGACGGATTTCTCGGATCCCTCCCGCCATGCGCTCGAGGCCGCAGCCAGATTGTTCCCGCAGGCCGAGCTGTCTCTCTTTCATGGATTCGAAGTTCCTTTCGCGGGATTCTTGGAAAGGGAAAGGTATGAACAGGCCCTTATAGGCATAAAGCAGGAGACATGCGCCAGATTCCTGGATGACTCTGCCATCCCGGCGGAAAAGAAGAAGAGAATAACGGTCCTTTTTGAGTACGGCGTGCCGGACATTCTTTTGAAAGATTATGTGATAAGTAAAGATGTTGACGTCGTCGCCATCGGTACGCACGGCCGAAGCGGGGTGTTCGAGGCCCTGATCGGGAGCATGGCCAAACGAATTCTGGAATATGTGCCAAGCGATATTCTTGTCGTGCGGGGGCCGCAAGCAGCGGATCCGAAGTAGGTCGGGGAAAATTTTCGGGAGAGTTTCCATTGTTCAAGACGATCCTCGTGCCGATCGACATCGCCGATCACGAAAATGCCGATCGCGCTATCGGTCGCGCCTGTTTCCTCGCCGAGGCGAGTGGCGGCACGGTCCATTTGTTGCACGTCCGCAGCGTGCGGCCTCTGACCGACCCGCAATGTCTTCCGCCCGATGTGGATGCCGCGGAAGTGGAGCAGTGCAGCGCACGGCTCGAGGCGTTCGCCGCCAAGCTTTCGCTGCCGCGTGAGCGGCTGTCGATGAATGTCCGTCGTGGGATCGTCTATGACGAGATCCTGGACGAAGCGGAGCGCCTCGGCGCGGATGTCATCATCATAGGCTCGCAAATGCCGTCGCTGACTTCGCGTCTGCTCGGTTCGAATGCCTCTGCCGTCGTGCGGCATGCACGTGTGGACGTTCTCGTCGTCCGTGGATGAGGATGGGGGCAAGCAAGCGCTCGCCGGTGTTTCCAAGGACTGGCATGTCGCCGGTCCGGCGGAGGATGCCGCGGTTCCGCGACGGCGCACCGGGACCGGTGCAATCGGGCGCCGGCTGTGCTAACTCGGCCGTGGCTGTTTGCAAGGATTGAGGCTGCGATGAAATATGCCCTGGGCGAGATACGGGTCGAGACCGCCGGAGATGATTACTGGATCGCGCCGAACGCGACGGTGATCGGCCGCGTACGGCTCGAGAAGGATGCCAGCATCTGGTGGAACGCCGTCCTGCGCGGAGACAACGAGTTGATCACGGTGGGGGAGGGGTCGAACGTCCAGGACGGCTCGGTCCTGCACACCGACCCGGGTTTCCCGCTCACCATCGGCCGCAACGTCACGGTCGGCCACATGGCGATGCTGCACGGCTGCACCATCGGCGACAACAGTCTGGTCGGTATCGGCGCCGTCATCCTGAACGGTGCCAAGATCGGCAAGTCCTGCATCATCGGGTCGAAGGCGCTCATCACCGAGGGCAAGGAGATCCCCGACTATTCGATGGTGATGGGCATCCCCGGCAAGGTGGTGAAGACGCTCGCTCCGGAGGAGGCGGAGCAATATCTCCGCGGCGCCCCTCGCTATGTGGAGAACTGGAAGCGCTACAAGGCCAGCCTGCGGGCCGAGGCGTAGGGCCGGCGCGTCACCCGCCGGCGACCTCTTCCATGAACCGCGCCATCCGGATGTCCCGTTCGGTGATGCCGCCTGCCTCGTGGGTTGTCAGCGTCACTTCGACCCGGTTATAGACGTTGAACCATTCCGGGTGGTGGTCCATCCGCTCGGCGAGCAGGGCGACGCGCGCCATGAAGCCGAAGGCGGTGTTGAAGTCCTCGAACCGGAACGTCTTCGTAATCGCGTCGCGGCCCTCCACCGCTGTCCAGCCCGGCAGCGCCGCCAGCGCCTGCGATCGGGCGGCATCGTCCAGCTTGCTCACCATGGCGCTCTGCCTTATCTCGCTTGAGGCCCCGTCAGCCTGCCGCGCTGCGGCGGCTCTGTCGAGCGGAGAACGCGAAGCGCGATGCCCGAGTCCCGGCCGACCGTGAGTTACGCTGCGCCGCCGAGCCTCGCCGACATCGAGGCGATCGCCGCGCGCGCCTTCGAGACGATCCCCGAGGAGTTGCGCCGGCACGTCCGCGGGGTCGCCATCCGGGTCGAGGATTTCTGCGACCCGGACACCGAGCGCGAGATGGGGTTGGACAGTCCCTTCGACCTGCTTGGCCTCTATCGCGGCGTCTCGCTCGACCGCAAGAGCGTGTCCGCGACGCCGACCGACGTCGACCTGATCTTCCTCTATCGCCGGCCGATCCTCGACTATTGGTGCGAGTCCGGCGAGGATCTGGAGCATATCGTCCGCCACGTCCTAATCCACGAGATCGGCCACCATTTCGGCTTCAGCGACGAGGATATGGAGGCTATCGAGGAGGGGGCGTGACCGGCTTCGCCGCGGCCGCGCGGCGACGCTCGCGCACGAAGTCCCCGATCTCCCGCCAGGGCCCGGGGTCCCAGTAACGAACCGCCTGGCCGGAGGGCGACGGCAGCACGTAGATCGGAATGCCGTCCAGTCCAGCCGGCTGCCGGCCATAGTCGATCTTGGTCCCGAAGAATGCCCGAGCGGCGGTCTTGCTGTCGAAGGCGATCGCTGCCGGCCGCCATCGCATCATCTTGGCCGTGAAGCCGGCGACGTCGAACGCATTCGGGCTAAGCTCGGCATCGTTGCCGAACTCGGTCTTGCAGAGGTCGGTCAGACCGATTCCGTAGTCGAGCAGCGCGGGATACTGCTCCGGGCGAAGGCGGGTCGGCGTCAGCCCGACCGCGTGCAGCGTCCGCCAGAACCGGTTGCGGGGATTGGCATAATAGGCGCCTGCCAGGGCCGATACCCGGCTCGGCGCCGTGCCGCAGAGGACGAGATGCAGACCCTCGGCGAGCAGGTCGGGCAGGATCACGCCCCGCGCCCGGGATCGGTGGTGGTGGCCCAGGGGTCGTAGATCTCTGCTTCGCCTTCCGGCTCGGCGGCGCGCACCTCCGCGCCGAGCGGGAACTCCGCTTCCGGCCGGTAGATCGCCCCGTTCTTCGAGAGAAAGCTCGAAAACAGGGTGAACGTCGTCACTGGGAAGCTGCGCGACCGGAACAGACTGTGGTTGGCCAGGAAGGCCTGTACGCGGCCGCCTGGGGCATCCTTCAGTCGCGCCAGCGTCACATGTGGCATGAACTTGCGGCCTTCGGCCGCGAGGCCGGCCCGCTGCACGGCGCCTTCCACGCTGTCGCGCAGGCGCGACAGCGCCTCGTTGCGGGCGACACCGGCCCAGAGAGCCCGCGGCTGCCGGCTGGTCTCGAAATGGCCGACACCCTCGAGCGTCAGGTCGAACGGCTCCGTCCGCACCGTGGTGAGCGCTTCCAGGAGGTCGTCGCGGGCGTGTCCGTTTACCTCGCCGACGAAGCGAAGCGTCAGATGCATGGTCTCCGGCGGCACCCAGCGCGCGCCGGGGACGCCGGAGCAAAGGGCGGCGAGCCGGTCCTTGATGTCCGGCGGCAGGTCGAGAGCAATGAACAGGCGCATCGAGAATACTCGGGTCAACGGAACAGGGTCAGCACGCCGGTATAGCCGTAGAGCCGGGTGCCGGAGATCTCGCCATTGGCGAAGAAGCCGACCAGGGGGAACTCCCCGAGCTCGTCGGCGATCGCGCCCAGCTCGCGCGAGCCGGGCCCGAACAGGTTCGGGCCGCGCGCAAGGCAGGACACATAGATGCCGCCCCGGGGCGGACCGTCCAACTGTCCGCGCAGATCTCGCAGCATACGGCGCAGGTCCAGCGCCGCACTCTCGGGGTCGCGGCGGCAGAACACGAGCCGGTCGCCCGGGTCGGCCAGGGCGGCGATGGCGACGGCGCCGCTGGCCGGATCGACGCCGATCAGGTTGCGGACCAGATAGTCGCCGGTATCGGAACCCGGCACAGGCAGCGCCACATGGACGGAATGGTCGGCTGCGGCCCGGTCGCGCGCGAGACCGGCCATATCCTCGCGCAACACCTCCAGCGCCGGTCGACCGTCGAGCGTCAGAAGGACCTCGTTCTGCGCGGCGGTGATCGTGCGGACCGGGCCGACCGGTGTGCAGCCCTGCGTCAGTCCGGTCACGAGGTCGAGATCGCCGGCGAACAGCACGCCGGACACCCCGCCCTCGGCGATCACGTCGGCCACCTGGGGCATCTCGTCCCGCGAGGAGCTGAGCCCGCCGACCAGGAAGCCGGCGGTGCGTTCCGCCAAGTCCGCGATCAGCTCCGGTACGGCCGGGTTGCGCGGGTCGCCGTGGACCAGGCCGAGCCGCGGCCGAGCGGCCGCGGCCCACTGCATTGTCGTCGAGGAGGGCGCATCGTCCGCCGCGCACAACGGGCCGACGACGTGGAACGCATCCTCCGGCAGTTCGGCCGTCATTACCGCGAGGGCCGGCTCCGCGAAATATTCCTGCCGCCCGGCGCAGATGCCCATGCCGACCGTTCCCACCCAGTGCGCGATGCCGGTCGCGTCGCGCAGGCGGGCCAGGATCATGGGCAGCGCCCCACCCAGCTCGTCGCTCGCATAGAGAAAGCCGAGGGTCGCCTCCGCCGTGTCGCCGATCTGCTCGAGGCAGCCGGTAAGCGCCGTCTCCCACGGACCGGCGGCGTGTCCGGCGCGAAACAGGCCCGGACGTGATTCGTTCGTGGTCATCATGCCCTCGCCGCGCGGCCGGTCGTCAGGACGCGCCGTCGATCAGAGCCTCCACGTGCCGGAGGATGTTGCGGACCATCACCGCTACGCCCTCGGCGTTCGGATGGATTCCGTCGGCCTGGTTGAGCGCCGGATCCGCGGCAACTCCCTCCAGGAAGAACGGATAGAACGCCACCTGGTGCTTCCTGGCGAGCCGGGCGTAGAGGCCGTCGAACGCTTCGACATAGTCGGCGCCGAGATTCCTCGGCGCGTACATGCCGACCAGCAGCACCGCGACGCCGGCCTCCTTCAGGCGGGTCAAGATCGCGTCGAGGTTCGCCTCCGTCTGCCCGGGGTCGAGCCCGCGCAAGGCGTCGTTGGCCCCGAGCGCTACGATCGCATGGGTCGGCCGGTCGCCGAGCACCCAGTCGAGCCGTTCCAGTCCGCCGGCGCTCGTATCACCGGAAACGCCGGCATCGATCACCGTACCGCGAAAGCCGCGCTCGCGCAGGGCCCCTTCGAGCTGGGCCGGGAAGCCCTGCCCGGCCGGCAGGCCGTACCCGGCAGTGAGGCTGTCGCCGAGCAGCAGCAGTCGCGTCTCCGCGGCCGCCCCGGCCGTGCCCGCCAGCATGACGGCCGCCACGAGGATCGCCAGCATCCGATTGAAAAACCGTGCCGCCGGGCCATATGCGCTCCGGTCCGCGACCGTTCTGATCGCCGCAGAAGCGCGCCCTGAGATCCGCATGTCCGGTAGTGCCTCCACTCGCAGCTCGGTCGCGACGCCCGTTACCTCTCCCCTCGTCAACCTTGTCGACCTCCATCTGACATTGGAGAGCGCCGCCGGTCGGGTCAACATCCTGCGCGGCATCGATCTCGTGGTGGAGGCCGGCGCCAGCGTGGGCGTGGTAGGCCCATCGGGGTCGGGCAAGTCGACGATGATGATGGTCGTCGCCGGCCTGGAGCGCGCCACCCGAGGCCGTGTCGAGGTCGCCGGGCGCGACCTGACCACCATGTCCGAGGATGCGCTGGCGCTCTTCCGACGTGATCATGTGGGGATCGTGTTCCAGGCATTCCACCTGGTTCCGACCATGACGGCGATCGAGAACGTAGCGATCCCGCTGGAATTGGCCGGCCGTCCGAAAGCGTTCGAGGAGGCGCGCGCCTATCTCGACGCGGTCGGCCTTGGCGCCCGCACCCATCACTATCCCGGCCAGCTCTCGGGTGGCGAGCAGCAGCGCGTCGCCGTCGCCCGTGCGTTCGCGCCAGAGCCGGTGCTGCTGCTGGCCGACGAGCCGACCGGCAATCTCGACGGGGCGACCGGCCGCATGGTCATGGAGCTCCTGTTCGACCTGCGCGCCCGCCGCGGCACGACCCTGCTGCTGATTACCCATGATCCGGGCGTCGCCGCCCGCTGCGACCGGGTGGTGCACCTGGCCGACGGCCGCATCGTCGACGGCGAACCCGCCGCCCGCGCGGCCGTGGCCGGGGACGGCTGATCGGCGATGGGCACGCTCCGCACCGCGCTGCGCTTCGCCCGGCGCGAGCTGCGCGGCGGCCTGCGCGGCTTCCGGGTCTTCGTCGCCTGCCTAGCCCTGGGCGTCGGGGCGATCGCCGGGGTCAATTCCGTCTCGGAGGCGGTGCGGGGCGGCCTGCGCGCCGATGCCCGCATCCTCGCCGGCGGCGACGTTGTGGTCCGCACGACCTACAATCCCGCGACGCCGGAGCAGATCGCCTGGTTTGCGGCCGGTGGCCGCCTGTCGCGCAGCGTCGAGATGCGGGCGATGGCGGGCGCCCCGGACGCGCGCGCGATGGTCGAGATGAAGGCGGTGGACGAGGTCTGGCCGCTGTACGGGGCTGCGCTGCTTGATCCGGCGATCCCGGTGTCGCAGGCGCTGGGCCGTGTCGCCGGGGTCTGGGGAGCCGCCGTCGACGGCAGTCTGCTCGATCAACTCGGCCTGCGCGTCGGCGACCGGGTGACGGTCGGCGATGTCCGGTACGAGATCCGCGCCCGCATCGTCCGTGAACCGGATCGCAGGATCACCTTCTTCAGCTTCGGTCCGCGCCTGCTCGTCGCGCTCGACAGCGTGCCGGAAACCGGCCTGCTGCGGCCGGGCAGCCTCGTCCGCCACTATTATCACCTCGCCCTGCCGCCGGGCACGGACGCCCGGGCCTGGACGGCATCGCTGGCCGAGCGGTTCCCGGGCGAGCCCTGGCGCGTGACCCGCTTCGACGAGGCCGCGCCCGGTCTGCGCAATACGGTCGAGCGGATGACGCTGTTCCTGACTCTGGTCGGGCTGACCGCGCTGCTGATCGGCGGCGTCGGGGTGGCCAACGCCGTCCGCAGTTACCTCGGCGGCAAGCGCGCCACGATCGCCACCTTGAAATGCCTCGGCGCACCGGCCCGGCTCATCTTCGCGACCTATCTCGCGCAGGTTCTGGCGCTGGCGACGATCGGTATCGTCGCCGGGCTCGTGCTCGGGGCGCTGGCGCCGGCGCTTCTGGCGGGCGTGCTCGGCCGGCTGATGCCGATCACGGTCGATCCCGGTCTCTATCCCGGGCCGCTACTGCTGGCGGCCGTCTTCGGCTATCTGACGACGCTCGCCTTCGCGCTGTGGCCGCTGGCGCGTGCCCAGGAGATCCCGGCTGCCGGCCTGTTCCGCGACCTCGTCGCGCCGGCGCGGCGCCTGCCGCGCCCGGTGCATCTCGGGGCGATTGCGCTCGCGGGCGGTGCGCTCGCCGTACTCACGGTTGCGACTGCCGCCGACCGGTCCTTCGCTGCGTGGTTCGTGGCCGGCGCCGCCGGGACGCTGCTTCTGTTCCTGGGGGCGGCCTGGTTGGTCACCCGCGGCGCCGCGGCGGTCGGGCGGCCGCGCCGGCCGGGGTTGCGGCTCGCCCTCGCCAATCTTTGCCGGCCGGGTGCGTCGACCGGCAGCGTCGTGCTGTCGCTGGGCTTCGCCGTCGCCGTCCTGTCCGCGATCGCCCTGATCGAGGGCAATCTGGAGCGACAGATCACGGACCGGATCCCGGAGCGGGCGCCCACGTTCTTCTTCATCGACATACAGAAGAGCCAGGTCGAGCCGTTCGTCCGCACCGCCGCCACCGTGCCGGGGGTGGAGGTGATCGACCGCATGCCGCATATCCGCGCGCGGATCACCGCAATCGACGGGGTACCGGTGGACGAGGCCGTCATTGCGCCGGAGGCGCGGTGGGCGGTCCGCAACGAGCGCGGCTTGACCTACGCAGCGACACCCCCGCCGGGGACGCGCATCGTCGCCGGTCGGTGGTGGTCGGCCGATTATTCCGGGCCGCCGCTCATATCCTTCGACGCCAATCTGGCGCGGGGGTTCGGCATCGGTGTCGGCGACACCCTGACCTTCAACGTGCTGGGCCGCGAGATCGAGGCCCGCATCGCGAACCTGCGCCGGATCGACTGGGGCGATCTGCAGATGCAGTTCGCCGTCATTTTCGCCCCCGGCGCGCTGGACGCGGCGCCGCAGAGCTTCATCGCGACCGCGAGCGCGCCCCCGGACGCCGAGGCGGCGCTGGTTCGGGCGGTCTCCGACCGTCTGCCCAACGTCTCGGCGATCCGGGTCAGGGATGCGCTCGACCGGGTCGACGGCATTCTCGGCCAGATCGGTGCAGCCGTGCGGGCGACCGCGGCGATCGGTCTGGCCGCCGGGGCACTGGTGCTGGCGGGCGCGATCGCCGCCGGGCAGCGCCGGCGGATCTACGATGCCGTGGTTCTGAAGGTGCTCGGGGCGACGCGGCTGGACCTGCTTCGCGCCTTCCTGCTCGAGTTCCTTCTGCTCGGAGTGGTCACGGCGGCGATCGGTGCTGCCGTGGGGACGGCGACGGCCTGGCTCGTCCTGACGGAGGTGATGGGGCTCGACTGGACGTTCCTGCCCGGCGCCCTCCTGACCGCGACCGTGCTCTGCGTGGCGGTTACCCTGCTGTTTGGATTTCTCGGCGTCTGGCGCGCGCTCGGCCGCAAGGCCGCGCCGGTGCTGCGCCACCCTTGACGACCGTTTCGGCTTGAGCCGTCATCGCCGCTCGGCGATACTTCGGCCATGACCGCGTTCCGGTCCGCTCTGATGGCGCCGGTCCTGTCATTGCTGCTCGTGGCCGCGCCGCATCCTGGGGCGGCGCAGCCCGAGGCTGCGGCAGGGGAACCGGACGAGCCGACCCCGGGCGAGCTGCTCGACCGGGCGCTCGCGGATGCCCTTACGGCGCTCGGGATGCTGCTCCGGGCGGTGCCGCGCTACGCCGCGCCGGAGATCACGGAGGACGGCGACATCGTGATTCGGCGGTTGCCGCCGCCGGAGCCGCCGGCTCCAAAGCTGCCGCGGCCGCTGCCGGGTCAGACGGCGACCTGATGATGGAGCTTATCGAAGCTCATCGTGCTTATTGAACTGGCGCGTCGTTAGGGCAATATGTCCGCTGGCAGAATATGTTTGGACAGGGGGTTTACCATATGGCTCTCGACAGGCGGGTGCTGACAGGTACGGCAACGACCGTCGGCCAGGCGGAGGTCGATGTCGGCCTACGCAAGTACATGCTCGGCGTGTACAACTACATGGCGTCGGGGCTGCTGCTGAGCGGGATCGTGGCCATGCTGGTGGCGTCTTCACCGGCGCTGCTGCAGGCGATCTTCGGGACTCCGCTCAAGTGGGTGTTCATGCTCGCGCCGCTGGGCTTCGTGTTCGCGCTGAGCATGGGCGTCAATCGGTTCAGCTACGGCACACTACAGGTGCTGTTCTGGGCGTTCGCCGGGGCGATGGGCGTATCGCTCGCGACGGTGTTTGTCGTGTTCACCGGGGCCAGCGTGGCCCGCGTGTTCTTCATCACCGCCGGCACCTTCGCGGCGATGAGCCTCTATGGCTACACCACGCAGCGGGATCTGTCGAAGTTCGGCTCGTTCCTGTTCATGGGGTTGATCGGCATCATCCTCGCGAGCCTCGTCAACATCTTCCTGGCGAGCTCGGCGCTGCAGTTCGCCATCTCCGTGATCGGCGTGCTCGTGTTCGTGGGGCTGACCGCCTACGACACGCAGCGGATCAAGGAGGTCTATTACGAGGTCGAGGGCAGCGAGTTCGCCGGCAAGTCGATGATCATGGGCGCGCTGTCGCTCTATCTCGACTTCATCAACCTCTTCTACATGCTGCTCAGCCTGCTCGGCGAGCGCCGCTGAGCGGCGGACCGGCAGTTCGGGAAAGGCCCGGGCGACAGTCCCGGGCCTTTTTTGTGCGAGGCCACCGCCACGACCGTGCGATCGGCTCCGTCGAACGGCCCGCGGCCACGTCGCCCCGACCGCCGGCGTCCCATTGGCTGCCGTACGCGACGCGGTGTAACCTTCGCCTCCCGCATCCGGGGCCGGCAGGGGGAGTGTAACGGTGTTCGTGTCCGACCATTGGGAGATCCGTAAGCCTGCGATCGTGTCCGACAAGGGCCTGGTCGCGGCGCAGGAGGGCGAGGCCGCGGCCGCGGGCGCTGCGATCCTCGCCGCCGGCGGCAACGCGGTCGACGCCGCGGTGGCGACCGCGCTCGCGCTCGGCTGCACCGAGCCGTGGATGAGCGGCATCGGCGGCGGCGGCTTCATGCTCGTCCATCTCGCCGCCGAGCGTCGGACCCATGCAGTCGAGTTCGGTATGGTGTCGCCGGCCGCTCTCGATCCCGGCCGCTACGCGCTCGCGACCGGGGAGGGGCCGGAGGAGGGGCTCTTCGTCTGGCCCCGCGTCGTCGAGGACCGCAACATCTTCGGCGCGGAGGCGGTCTGTGTTCCGGGCGCAGTCGCCGGCCTCTCGCTCGCGCTGGAGCGCTTCGGCACCCGGCCGTGGGCGGAGGTGATCGCTCCGGCGATCGAGCTCGCCGACCGCGGCCTGGCGGCGAGCTGGTACAACACCCTCCAGATCGCCTATGGGGCCGCCGCCGGCCTCGGTCGGTACGCGACGACGCGGGAGACCTATCTCCCCGGCGGCGCGCCGCCGACATCGCTGACGCCGCACGAGCCGAAGCGGGTCCGCCTCGGCAATCTCCCCGCGACCCTGCGCCGGCTCGCCGAGGCCGGCCCGCGCGACTTCTACGAGGGCGAGATCGCCCGCCGTATCGTCCACGACATGCAGGCGGCCGGCGGAGCGCTGTCGCTCGACGATCTGGCCGGTTACCGTGCGAACGTGGTGGAGCCGATGGCGCTCGCCTATCGCGACGCCACGGTGCATCTCGTGCCCGGGCTCAACGGCAGCCCGACCTTCGCCCGTGCCCTGCGCCGCATCGCCGAGACGCTCGACCCGGGGCGCGGGCTCGGGCCCGATGCCTATCTCGCCTATGCGGAGGCGCTGCGCGAAGCCTACGCGTTCCGCTTCGAGCATTTGGGGCACGACGGCGACCCGCAGCTCCTTGGCTGCACGACGCATCTCTCGGTGATCGATGCCGCCGGCAACATGGTGGCGCTGACCAATACGCTGCTGGAGCGGTTCGGGTCGCGCCTGATGCTGCCGGAGACCGGTATTCTGATGAACAACGGCATGATGTGGTTCGATCCGCGGCCCGGCCGGCCCAACTCGATCGCCCCGGGCCGGCGCCCGCTCTCGAACATGTGCCCGGTCCTGGCCACGCACGGCGACGGCCGGGGCTGGTTCGCGCTCGGCGCCTCGGGCGGGCGGCGGATCGTCCCGGCCTGTTTCCAGCTCACCTCGATGCTGATCGATTTCGGGATGTCGATGGACGAGGCCTGGAACGCGCCCCGCATCGACGTCAGCGGCACCGAGACGGTCGTGTGCGATGGCCGCCTCGATTCTGCGACCGTCGATGCCCTCGCCGCCCGTTTCCCGGTGACGGTGACCGAGCAGGCGGTGCTGCCGAACATGTTCGCGACGCCACAGGGCGTGATGCGGCTCGATGGTCGTAACTGCGCCGCGGCGCGGGTGCAGACCCCGACCGCCACGGTGGCCGTGGCGGAGCGCTGAGCGGACCCTTCATGACCCTTTCCCTGGGGAGCGAGCAGGCGGCGGCGGGGCGGCTGCTGCGACTCGCCCTGCCGATGCTGGCCGTGCTGTACCTGCTGGCCATGCTCAACATCTTCCTGCGCTCCTCGATGGGCGTGCTGGCGCCGGAGCTGGCACGCGACCTCGCGCTGGCGCCGGAGGCGTTGGGTACGATCTCCAGCGCCTTCTTCGTCGCCTATGCGATGATGCAGGTGCCGACCGGCGTGTTGCTGGACCGGTTCGGCCCGCGCGCGACCATTCCCGGCCTACTGCTGATCACCGTGGCGGGCGCCGCCCTGTTCGCGGTCGCGCAACGGGAGCCGGCGTTGATCGCCAGCCGGATCCTGATGGGCATCGGCTGCGCCGGTACCTTCGCCGGCGCCTTCTTCCTGATTGCCCGCTGGTTCCCGGGCGACCGCTTCGCCAGCTACGGCGCGACCCTCAACAGCTTCGCCATGCTCGGTACCTTTCTCGCCACCACGCCGCTGGCTGCGGCTGCGGCCGCGGTGGGCTGGCGCGGCACGTTTGCCGGCATCGCCGCCGGCGTCGGCGCGCTGGTGCTGCTGGCCTGGCTCGTCATCCGCGATGCGCCGCCGTCGCGGCCGGCGCCGGCCCGGCGGTCGGAGGGCCCCGCCGAGATCCTCGGCGGGCTCCGGGCGGTGATCGTCACGCCCGGCGTAGGACGGCTCGCCAGTGTCGGCATCGGGCTGTCGGCGGCCCCGACGATCTCCGGCCTGTGGGGCGGCCCCTACCTCCATGACGTTCACGGATTATCGGATATCGAGCGCGGCAACGTGCTGTTGGTGATGGCGCTGACCGGCTGCGCCAGCCATTTCTGCTACGGCCAGCTCGCCCGCCGCCTGAACACACTGAAATGGCCGATCCTGGCCGGGACGGCGGTGGTTGCGGTGGACCTCGCGCTGCTCGCCCTGCTGCCCGATCCGAGCCTGGCGACGGTGACGGTCCTGTTCGGCCTGATCGGGCTCGCCTGCGGCTTTCCGACCCTGATATCCGCCCACGCCCGTGCCCTGGTCCCGGACCATCTGATCGGCCGCGGCATGACCACGGTCAACATGGCGGTGATGAGCGCGATCGCCCTGATGCAGGTCGCCGTGGGCGGCGTGGTCGGGCTGTTCCCCGCGGCCGACGGCGTGGCGCCGGAGACGGCCTATCGCACCGCCTTCGCCATGATGGCCCTGGCGGCGCTGGTCCCGCTCCTGGTCTATTCTCGTGTTCCTGACGCGAAGCCGCGGCCGGCCGAGGGGTAAGCGGCGTTGCGCAACGGCTGTGCGCCGTGCCGAGCGGAACGCGGCACGGCAGGGCGGCTCGTCGGGCGACGGCCCTCCGACGCGTTGCAGCAGGATGGCTTTCCGGCCGTGTTCGGCCGCCGGCGCCGGGTCTCCACGGCCCTGGCGTCGGTGACGGGCCCGCCATTCGGGATCGGTGGCCCAATCCGGCACCGCATTGAAGCGGTTGGAGAGCCTGCCGGGGCGGAACAGCGGGTTTGGCCCTGTGTCACCCGCTCCAGAACGCCCGCAAGGGTGATCGGTCTCGCCGGCGAGCCGCCCTCGGCCGTTCTGCTGCGACCCGCCACGAGGCGGCCCGGCCCGAGCGCGCGGACACCCCCTAACCATCCCGGCAATGTCGGAAGACCGGCTCTACCCGAACTAGAAGTACAGCAAAAACAAATACGTTCTGCCCGGTCTTTGACAAAGATCAAACATGATCTCGGGGCGGTTCGTAATCTTCTCCACATATCCGAAGAAGGGGAGAGGAGAAGTGGACCTGTTCGAGGTGAAGCTGCGCAAGCCGCAGGGCAACTGCAGCGCGCTCCTGGTGGTGGCGGAGGGTGAAACCGAGGCACGCGAGTTTCTGCGGCAATGTGCCGTGGAGGCTGGGGACATCACGGTCTGTGGTGCCTTCATGATCCGTGGCCCCAGCCGGATCGTCGGCTCGGTCGAGGTGCATGCCACCTGAACCGTCGGCGGTTCCGCCGCGATCGACCGTTTCTGTCCGGCGCGGACCGGCCGATGCGGCCCGGCCGCGCGGACAGGGTCTGTAAACCCGTTCCGGACATCACGATGCCGATGACCAATCTCGAATATCTCGTCGAGCCCTATGGCCGGTTCTGGACCGTTTCCTACCAGGGCCTGCGCAATGGCCGATATCCCGACCGCCGCACCGCATTACGTGCAGCCGTGAGGGACGCGCGCTGTCTGCGGAGGCGGAACGTCGATATCTCCGTGCGGGTGTGCCGCCGCGACGGTCGGTACCGTCCCGTGTCCGACCGCCTCCTGCGTCAGGCATAGCCGCTCCGCCTCGTGAAGCCGCCGCATCGTCGACGGCGGCCGACCGCAGCCGGCCTTTCCGCGTCGTCCCGGATGCGCGCAGCGCGATCCGGGGGGCATGTCAGGGCATGGCGCAACCGGTGCAGCCGCGCCTCGGTCTCCGCCGGGTCCGCTAAGCCAGCACGCCGGCGACGATCGAGCGGAGTGCCGCCGGGTCGTAGGGCTTGAAGAGGTAGCCGTCGGGGTCGACCGCGGCCATCCGCCGACGGGACCGGGAATCGCTGGACCCGGTCACGAACACCACCGCCACTCCGCAGATTTCCCGCAGGCGCTGCGCGACCGACACGCCGTCGTCGCCGCCTCGCAGATTGACGTCGACCAGCGCCAGATCCGGACGGGTGCTTTCCGCCTGGCGCACCGCGTCGCGGGAATCGGCGGCGACGCCGCACACCTCGTAGCCCCATTGAATCAGGTTGCTCGAGGTCTCCAGCGCGATCACCGCCTCGTCTTCGACGATGAGAACCCGGGCACGCCGGGTGCCGCTCCCGTCCGATGTCTTGCTCGATCCGCACACGTGCTTGTTACCGCAAAGCGACACTGTTGCGTTCCCTCAACACGCCCCTGTGCCTTCGGTTCCACATCGCCGGCACGACCTCGGGAAGCGTGGCGAAAATGTCGCACCGGCGCGACCGGCCGGGAACGAACCGGCCGGAGTTCCGCCGTTCCGACGATTGTCAAAGCGCGGTCCATCCTCCATTCTCTGTCGCCGGTCGGCTCCCGCACCTGAGGGAACCCGCCCGCCAGAAGGCCGGTTGACGTGACAGACCCCGGTGCGAGGGGAAGGATGCAGGACATGTACGGAAGCAACCTCGGGCGCTCGCTCGGCGTAGCGGCGTTCGGCATGGCGCTTGCCCTGTGCCTGGCCGCGCCTGCCGCGGCGCAGAGTCTGCCGGGCGGTTCGGGCGTCGACTACTATCCTTCCTGGATGCTCGACTCCGATCCATGGATCGCGGGGCGCGACCAGGACTACGACCCGTTGCCCGGCAGCCGCTTCGACTCGCCGTCCGACGATTTCTCCGTTTGGCGCGCCGAGCGGCGCAGTCTGTTCGGGCCGGATCAGGAGGAGCAGCCCGCTGCGGAGCGGGACCGCGACGACTGGATCAAGCTTCCCGACTTGGATCGGGACACCGGTCGCTAGCGCGCCCGCCGCTGCACCTCCCTGGACAGCGCCGTCCGCCTGCTCCATTACGGGGCGGTTTGCGGAGGCGGTCGGGAGCACCATGTTCACGCGTCACGACGAGGCACGACGGATCCGAATCGAGGCCGCCGAGCTGGCGGTTCGTCGCCCGGCGGAGCAGAGCCCCAACGGCGAGGAGCGCCGCTACCGCCGGGCCAACGGCACGCTCAGCTATGTCGCCTGCTTCTCCAAGGGCCTGCCGCACGATTCGGACGGGTTGGTCGACGGCGCCGCCTACCGCGCCCTCCTGCAGGCGCTGGAGGAGGCAACTCCGGCGGCGTTCGACCGGGTGCCGGACGGCCATGACGGCGGCTCCCGCCCGTTCCTAGACCCGCTGGCGGGGCTGGCCTTCGATCTGATGGGGCCGGATCCGCAGGCGCTGGCGCTCGGCCCGGCACCGCAGCTCGATGGGGCCGAGGCGGCGGCGGAACTGGCCGAGCTCTACTGGATGGCGCTGCTGCGCGACGTGCCCTTCGCGGCATTCCGGCCCGGCAACGACCCGGTCGAGGACGCGGTGGCGCAGCTCAACAGCTTCTACGCCTTTTCCGGCAGCGAGCCGATCGGCCCGGGCCGCGTCCGCGCCCGGCTCACGCCCGAGACGCTGTTCCGCGGTGTCCTCGCCGGCGACCGCGATGGCGGCTACGTGTCGCAGTTCCTTCTGGCCGGGGCCGGCGGCGAGGCCGAGGCGGAGCGCGGCCTGGTGCCGCTCGGCGGGCGCCTCTGGGACCAGCGCGTCCGCCCGGCCCCGGAGCGGGTCGACCATCTGACCGACTGGGCCGCGTGGCTGAAGAGCCGCAACGGGGCACCGCCAGCCGGCGCTGCGCGCGCTGCGCGCCGGCCGCGCTTCATCCTGACCCCGCGCGATCTTGCCGCGCTGGTGCGCCGGGAGGCGGTGCTGCCGGCCTGCCTCGCGGCTGCCGAGATCCTGCTGCGGCCGGAGGCGGGCGGCGCTCTGGCGCCGGGGCTGCCTCGCGCACGACGCCTGGCCGGCGATGCCGCCTATGGTGCCGCTCACATTCGCGCCGTGCTCGCGGAGGCGGCGCTGCGTGCCCGCCGGGCCGCGTCGTTCCAGAAATGGTACGTGCACCGCCGGCTGCGGCCGGAGGACATGGCCGGGCTGGTGGAGCTCAACCGCCGCATCGCCGCGGGCCGGTCGGCCGCCGCGCCGACCGATCTCCACCCGCAGCTCGCGGCGTGCGGCGTCCTCGAGGCCCTCGGCCGCCGCCGGCCCGGTGCCCGGGGCGGCGAGCGGACCCTGCTGCTGCCGCAGGCGTGGCCGGAGGGCGCACCGATGTCGCCGGCCTATGGCGGGGCGACGGCGGCGGTGGCCGGCGCCTGCGTCACGGTGCTCAAGGCATTCTTCGACACCGCCCGGGTGCTGCCCTTCCTGGTCGAGCCCGATCCCGAGGGGCGCAAGCTCGTGGTCCGGCCCAACGATGCAGGGCTCACCATCGGCGGCGAGCTCAACAAGCTCGCCTCCAATTTGGCGCTCGGCCGCAATCTGGCCGGGGTCAACTATTTCAGCGACTATACCGAGGGCCTCTGGCTCGGCGAAAATATCGCCGTCGGCCTGCTGCGCGAGCAGAAGCTGGCTCACAACGAGGCCTATACCCTGTCGCTGACACCCTTCTTCGGCGCCGAGCCGGTCACGATCTGACTCCGCGGTCCAGGCGCTGCGATCGGCGTCGGGCCTCCTATATACCGAGCAGCGATCCACCGCCGTCCCGCCCGGAGCCGGACCATGACCGAATCGATGCCCGCCCAGCCGTCCACGGGCTCGTCGCGACGCTACCTCTATCTCGGCCTCGGCTATCTGGCCCTCGGGCTCGCCGTAGCCGGGGCGGCGCTGCCGCTGTTGCCGACAACACCGTTCCTGCTGGTGGCGGTGTGGGCCTTCGCCCGTTCGTCGCCGCGGCTGCGGGACCGGCTCTACGCCGACCCGCGTTTCGGGCCGCTGCTGCGGCACTGGCGGGACCAGCGGGCGATACCGCGTCGAGCGAAGGCGATCGCCGTGATCACGCTCGCCGCCAGTTGGGTCACCACCGCATTGACCGTCGGTGGGCTGCTGGTCCCTGCCATCGCCGGCGTGGCGGTCCTGGGCGCCGGCGCGTTCATCCTGTCCCGGCCGGTCCCGGTGACCGTGCCCGGCGGTCAATAGGTCTCGAACATCCGCTGGATCGCGTCCGGCTCCCGGGTCCGCGTCAGCGCCAGCATCAGCAGGATGCGCGCCTTCTGCGGGTTGAGATTGTCGCCCGCGACGATGCCGGTCTCGCGCAGATAGCGCCGCGGCGCCACGCGGCCGCTGCCGGCGCGGCTGCACTGCACGACGACGACGCCCGCTGCGGCCGCCCGTTCCAGTGCCGCCCGCTCCAGCGGCGCCGGGATGCCCGGGGCGAGTCCGGCCGAGACGATGCCCCGTGCGCCGGCCGCGACCGCGGCCTCGACCAGCGCTCCGTCGGCTCCGGCATGGGAGTAGACGATGTCGACCCGCGGCAGCGCCTCGGACCCGGGCAGGTCGAATTCGGTATCAGGCGCGCGCCGCCGCAGCGGCGTCCGGTAGAATTGGACGCCGTCGCCGTCGACATGCCCCAGCGCGCCGAAATCCGGCGTGCGGAAGGTCTGCAGCCGATATGTCGAGGTCTTGGTCACTTCGCGCGCCGCGTGGATCTCGTCGTTCAGGACCACCAGCACGCCCATGCCGCGCGCGGCAGGCGCGGCCGCCGTGCGCAGGGCCGCGACCAGGTTCATGCCGGCGTCGCTGCCCAGGGCGCCCGCCGGTCGCTGCGCGCCGACCAGCACGACCGGCTTCGCAGTCGTCGGCACCAGGTTCAGGAAATAGGCGGTTTCCTCCAGCGTCGCCGTCCCGTGCGTCAGGACGAAGCCGGCGAGATCCGGCTGTTCCTGGTCCAGGCGCCGGATCAGGCCGGCGAGCTCCAGCCAGTCGGCAGGCCCGATCGCTGTGCTGCCGACCGCCCGGAAGCCCACCGGGACCGGGTCGGCGACCGTTCGGGTCTCAGGAAAGCGCTCCAACAGGTCTTCGATGCTCAGCTTCCGACCGAAATCGGGATAGTCGAGCACGTCGAGGCTCGACGCGCCGAGCGACGCGATCGTTCCGCCCAGCCCGATCACCGCGATCCGTGGCCGATCCTCGTTCATCCACCCCTCCCGTACGCCTGCCGATCACCGATTCGGGTGACCGGCAGCTTACCGGAAGAGGGCGTCTCGGTCTCGACCTCGCTCGGGCCGGGTACCTACAGGACCGGATAGACTCCGATCAGCGTCTTGATGAGCTGGTTGCCCGTGGCCGTCGTGCTGAGCTGATAATAGAAGCTCCAATTTCGCGTCTTCGGATCCCGGACGCCGAAAGTCGTCACCAGAACGGGATCGTTGCCCGCGATGTTCATGTAGATGTTCGGATCGACCAGAGCTTCGTTCATCCGGACGAGTCTGAGGGCCTTGTTCTGCTGATCCCGGGCGCCGGGCTGCCCCTTCATGTTGGAGTGCCCGACCAGGCGGGATCCGTCCTTGGTGGCGCTGCCGATGCCGAAACTGCAACCGTTCATCGGCGCCGTAAGCATGATGTTGGCGAGATTGCCGACCTTGGTCGTCCTCAGAGACCCTTCCTCGTACGGGCACCAGTAGCACTCGAACACTCCGGACCCGCCGGTGTTCGTCGGATGGGCGAGATAGCACGAGATCGCGGCTCCGGGCCGATCCGCCGACCTGGCAGTGCCGGCAAGCTTGGTCAGCGTGAACCACTTGATCCCGTCTGTCGTGAGGCTGCCGCCCGTCTCCGGCGTGACGACGATATTGTTGGACATGAAGTCGACGACGTCGTCGAGGAAGATGTCGACGGCGGTCCGCGGCATCGGCGCTTGACCGCGATGCCCTCTGCTGAGCGTCATGGATCCCCCCACTGGCTGATTCGAAGCAGTATTGCAGGTTGAAACCTGCCGATCAAGCCGATCCGGACCGACATCCGACGATCGCGGGCGCCGTTTCGGCGAGTGCACCGAGATAGCGGCGGAAGCGGTCCTCGCGCAGAAGTGTCCCGAGGCTCGCAGCGTGGGTCAGCCGGCCCTTCTCCACGAAGATGAACCGCTCGCAGACCTCGTGCAGGATTTCGAGATGGTAGTCCTCGGCCGGGTGCAGGCAGACGAACACCAGCCGTCCCTCGGCGCGCAGCCGGCGGAAGAAGTCGAGCATGAAGCCGATATAGCCGTCCTGCGTATTGAACTGCGGCTCGTCGAACAGATGCACGATCGGATAGTCGGAGCGCGCCGGCTGCAGCAGCGCGTCGGGCCGCAACCGGCTGAAATGCCGTACCTGGTAGGACTGGTGGTAGTGGATGGCGAGGCGGTCGCGTTCGCGCGTCTTGACCCGGTGGATGTCCTGCCCGGCAACCAGCACGCGGCCTGCGGTCGGCAGGTTGCCGCCGGTGATCAGTTCGAACAGCGTCGTCTTGCCCGAGCCGTTCGGGCCCATGACACCGACGATCGCCGGCCCCTCGACAGCGAAATCCGCCTCGAGTCGGAAGGTCGCCCTCGGCCGCAGCAGCCCGCGCCGATATTCCTTGACCAGCCGCTCGACGGAGAGGATCGGCTCCGCCGCCATGTCAGACTCCCAGCAGCGCCTGCCGCCGGTCCGGGTCGCCCGCCAGCGCGGCGGCCGCTCCTTCGTACCGGATGCGGCCGCGGTCCATGACATAGACCCGGTCGGCCACGGCGAGCGCGCTGGGCACGTTCTGCTCGACCACCAGCACGGCAATTCCCTCCTCCTTGAGGCGCCGGATCACGCCCATCACGTCCCCGACGACCTTCGGCGCCAGCCCCTGGCTCGGCTCGTCGAACAGGACGAGACCGGGCGACCCCACCAATGCCCGCGAGATCGCCACCATCTGCATCTCGCCGCCGGAGAGGTTCTCGGCATCGCGTGGGAGCAGATGTTCCAGTGCCGAGAAGATTTCGCAGGCCTCCTTCAGGGACCAGCGCCGGAAGCCGGTGGCCTTGCGCGCGATCTCCAGGTTGCGGCGCACGGTCAGCGTCGGGAAGATGCGGCGGTCATCCGGCACCCAGCCGATGCCCATGCGGGCGATCTCGTGGGTCGCGGTACGGGTGATGTCGCGTCCGGCGAACCGCACCGATCCGCGCCGGGCCGGCGTCAGGCCAAGAATCGAGCGCAGGGCGGTCGTCTTGCCCGCGCCGTTCGGCCCGAGCAGCGCCACCACCTCGCCGGCCGCGACCGTCAGCGACACGCCGAACAGCACCTGCGTCTCGCCGTAGAAGGTGTGGATGTCGGCGACCTCCAGCATCATTCTGCCGCCAGGCTCGACTTCTGCACCCACTTGTTCGCCTTGAGCGCGTCCGGGGTGCCTTCGGCGATCACCTGGCCCCAGTGGATCACCGAGATCCAGTCGGCAAGGCGGAACAGAAAGCGCATGTCGTGCTCGATCACGACGATCGTGACCGAGCGGCGCAGCTCCCGGATCAGGTCGGCGAGCCGCTCGGTCGCGTCGGTGCCGAGACCGGCGGTCGGCTCGTCGAGGAACAGCAGGCGCGGCTCGGCGGCGAGCGCCACGCCGATCTCCAGGGCGCGCCGCTGGCCGTAGGGCAGGTCGCGCGCCGGCATCCGTTCCTTGCCCTGCAGTCCGACCCGGGCCAGCGCCGCCGCCGCACGGTCCTCCGCGGCGGCGTCGGCGTGCAGCGGGTGTAAGGCGTTGAAGCCGCGCGCCCGGACCTCCGGCAGCGCCAGCATCACATTTTCCAGCGCCGTGTATTCGTCGAACAGGTTCATCAGCTGGAACGAGCGCGCGATCCCCTTGCGGGCGATGGCGTGCGGCGGCAGTCCGGTGATGTCCTCGCCGGCGAAGCGGACCCGGCCGCGGTCGGGGCGATAGCGGCCGGTCAGCAGGTTGAAGCAGGTCGTCTTGCCGGCGCCGTTCGGGCCCATGATGCCGGAGAGGCGGTGCTCCTCGAAGGCGAGCGTCACGTCCTCCAGCACGACCTGCTGGCCGAAACGCTTATGCAGATGCTCGGCCTCGAACAGTGCCATGGCTCACCCGGCGGAGACGGGGGCGGGCCGCGCGGCCGGTGCCTGCGTGCCCGCACGGTGCAGCCGCCGCACCGCGTCCTGCCAGAGTCCGGCGATGCCCTCCGGCTTGAACATCATCGTCAGCATGAACATGAGGCCGAACCAGAGCAGCCAGGTCTCGGTGTAGGCACCGAGCACGTCGCGGGCGACGAAGTAGAGGATCACCCCGACCGCCGGCCCCCAGAAGCTGACGAAGCCGCCGCCGATCAGCGTCATCAGCAGAACGATGCCCGACCATTGCAGGCTCATCACCTGGATGTAGGCCCCCTGTTGCGCCATGGCGAAGATGCCGCCGGCCAGCCCGGCGATCGCGCAGGACAGGGTGAACACCGACCATTTGTAGAGGCGGACATGGTAGCCGAGAAATGCGACCCGCTGCTCGTTCTGTTTGATCGCCCGCAGGACCTTTCCGTAAGGCGAGTTGACCAGCCGCCAGAGCAGCAGCACGGCGACGGCGTAGAGGGCGAAAGTGAACCAGTAGAGCGCCGGCGTCGGCCCGAGGTCGAACGCGAACGGCCCGAAATCGGCCGGCAGGCGGGCAATGTTGAGCAGCCCGTCCTCGCCGTGGGTCACGCTGGTCCACTTGCTGGCGACGAAGAAGAACACCTGCCCGAAGGCGATCGTCATCAGCGCGTAGTAGATGCCGCGCCGATGCGAGATGAACAGGGCGACGGCGCCGCCGAACGCCGCCGTCACCAGCATGGCCGCGAGAAGGCAGACCCAGAGATTCTCGACCAGATTGAACTGGGTGAGTCCGAACGCGTAGGCGCCGATGCCCAGGAAAGCGCCGTGGCCGAACGAGGGCAGGCCCGTATAGCCCAGTAGCAGATTGTAGCCGAGCGCGAAGAGGATCCAGATCAGGATCTCCAGGCCGATATATTGGTAGAGCCCGACCGCCTCGATCCACAGCGGCAGCGTGCCGAGCAGCAGGAAGCTCAGTAGCATCGGTGCCGTCACCCAGGCTCGGATCGCCACCATCTCAGCGCTCCAGCACGCTGGCCTTGCCGGCGAGCCCGCGGGCGCGGAAGGTGACGACCGCGAGCAGCAGCAGGTACATCGACAGCAGCGACCAGTCGGTGATGAAGGCGGCGGTCAGCGCCACGACGAGTCCGACCAGCAGGCCGGCGGAGACCGCGCCCCAGAAGCTCCCGACCCCGCCCAGCACGATCACGACGAAGGCAGGGACCACGGCGTCGACGCCGACCACCGGCCGGATGCCCCAGATCGGGGCCATGATGATCCCGGCGATCGCCGCCAGCGCGGTGCCGAAGGCGAACACCAGCAGCCGCAGCCGCTTCAGATTGTAGCCCAGGGCCCGGACCATCTCGCTGTCGTGCGCGCCCGCCTTGATGACCGCGCCGTAGGGGGTGCGGTTCAGGAACAGCCAAAGCAGGCCGATCATCGCCGTGGCGAACAGCGCCGCGTAGATGCGGTAGGTCGAGTAGATCAGGTCCCCGAAGATGAAGCCGCCCGAGATGTCGCGCGGCAGGGGCAGATAATATTCGGTCGGTCCCCAGATTTCGCGGATCAGCTCCTCGATCACCAGCGCCGCGCCGAAGGTCAGCAGCAGCCCGTAGAGCGGATCGGTGCCGTAGGTTCGACGCAGGCAGCACTCCAGCACCATCCCCACCAGTGCCACCAGGACCGGGGCTACGGCCAGCGCCACCGCGTAGCGCCAGACCACCGGCAGGTCGAACCAGGGCTGCAGGAACTCCCAGTGCAGTCCCCCCTCCGGCGCCATTACCGTCAGGGCGACGTAGGCGCCCAGCGCGAACAGCGACCCGTGTGCCAGGTTGATCACCTCCATCACGCCGATGATCAGCATGAAACCGAGCGCGACCAGCGCGAACAGCAGGCCGAGCGCGACCCCGTTCAGGACATGGGGGATGAGCTGGTAGAGCCCGGTCATCATCCTCGGCCCGCTGCGCAGGCTGCGTCCCGGCCCACATGGTTCGGGACGGGCCTTCGACCTGTCTCGCCATGCGGGTCCACCGTTGCGGAGCCGGGTCCCGGATGCGCGATCGGAACAGGGCCGCAGCGGCGGCGATCGCCAGGGCGTGCCATGCCCGTCACCGCCGGGCGCCTAGCCCTGATCGTAGTTCGGTGTCTCGTCGTAGGGCTCGAGACTGCACTTCTTCGCTTCCTCGGCCCGCACCGAGTCCGGGTCGGCCCAGGCGAGGATCTGGAAATAGTCGGTCCGGTCGCGCGGCTTGTCGTTGCCGGTCGCCAGATAGATGGTCTGCTGCACGTGGTGCGAGGCGGCGTCGATCACCGCGTCGTGGTGCTGCATCCGGTCGGCCGCCGGCATCGTCCGGCCTTCGAGCGCCTTGATGATCTTGATGTTGTCGGTGCCGCCGACCTCTTCCACCACGCGCAGCAGCTCGCGCGTCGCGACATAGCCATTGTAGCTGACATTGCCCGGCACGTCGATGCGGGTCTCCGGCCAGCGCTTCCGGTAGCGCTGCACGAACTCGGCCACACCGGGCAGGTCGAGATAGTGGTACCAGGTCGTGCCGAACACGCCGAAGGCGGCATCGGCGCCGAGGCCGTAAACGTCCGGCCAGTCCTGCTGATTGTTGAGCCAGGCCGGCTTGCGGTCCAGCTTCATGTCGCGGACCTGCTGGCGCAGGACCTTGAAGTCGTCGCCGCCGACCGCGGCGGCCACCACGTCCGGCTTTGCCTGCTGGATGCGCAGCAGCACGCTGGAGAAGTCGCGTGTGCCGACCGGGATCGCCAGCTCCTCGGCGATCTCGGCGCCGTATTGCGTCGCCACCTTCTTGGTCGCCGCATTGGTCTGCTGACCCCAGACATAGTCATTGTAGATCAGGAACCAGGACTTGCCGAAGGTTTCGATCGCGTTCTTGGCCGCGGCGCGCGAGAAGTTCTCCCCGTTGCCGTCCCAGACGAACTTGCTGCGGTGGCAGTTCTCGCCCGCTTCGGTCGGAGAGCTCGAATTGGTGTTGAAATAGATGCAGCCGTATTTCTGCGCGACCTGTCCTATTGCATTGGCGACGCCGGACTGCAGCGCCCCGATCAGGAAATGGACATTATCGCGGTTGATCATTCGTTCGGCGACGCGGGTCCCGGTCTGCGGCGTCGTTTCCGTGTCCATCCAGACATACTCGACCTTGCGGCCGAGCACGCCTCCCTTCTCGTTGGCTTCGTCGATCGCCATCAGGGCGCCGCGCTTCTCGTCCTGCCCGCTGTTGGCGAACTGGCCGCTCGCATCCATGACGAGCCCGAGCTTGATCGGCTTGTCGCTCGCGGCCGCATAGACGCGGGTGTGCTTCCAAGGGCCGAAGAAGGTGGAGACGCCGGCGGCCGCCGGCGCGACAAGGGCAGCCGTGCGCAGAAGCCTGCGCCGGGTCATCAGCAGCTTCGTCATGGTTTCCTCCCGAGATTTGTCGGTTATCGCGCCTGTGGACGGCGCTTTTCCGATCATGGTAGGAACGACTGTTCTGACTTGTCAAGATTTGGAACGGATGTTCTAATCCTGCCATGCCGGAGTGCGATTCCAGGCCGCCGAGGCGGTTCGAGGAGCTGAAGCAGCTTCTGATCCGTCGCTACGCCCGCCTCAGCGCGCAGCAGCAGACGATCGCGCGCTTCCTGCTCGACCATCCGAACGATGCCGCACTCGACACGGTGGCGGTGCTGGCGCGCCGCATCGGTGTGCAGCCCTCGGCTCTGGTCCGTCTGGCCCAGGCGCTCGGCTATGACGGGTTCAGCGATCTGCAGCTCGTCTTCCGCGCCCGTCTGCTGCTGAGCTTCGAGACCTGGCAGGACCGGGTGGAGACGTTGGGGCCGGTTCCAGCCGACGGCGGTTCCGTGCTGGACGGCCTCGTCGACGAGGCGATCGCCTCGCTGGAGCGGCTGCGCGCGAGCGTGCCCGCGGCGACGCTGGCCGGGGCGGTGGAGATGCTGGCGGCGGCCGAACAGGTCTACCTGTTGGCACAGGGCCGCCCCTTTCCGATCGCCTCCTATCTCGCCTTCGCACTGTCGCGCCTGCGCAAGCGCTGCCTGCTGCTCGACAATGCCGGCGGGCTGGTGCGTCAGCAGCTCGACCTCGCGACGCCGCGCGATGCGGTGCTGGCGCTGAGCTTCCGGCCCTACACCCAGCTCGTGATCGACCTCGTCGCGGAGCAGACCGGCCGCGGCGTTCCCACGGTCGCCATCACCGACAGCGCGGTCAGCCCGCTGGCCCGCGCTGCCCAGCTCGCGCTCGAGATCCGCGAGCCCGGCAAGGAGGTGTTCCAGTCGCTGAACGCCGCGCTCTGCCTCGCCCAGACCCTGGCAGTGGCGCTCGGTCAGCTTCTGTCCGAAGGGCCCGGCGCCGCGGCCGGGCCGCAGCAGGAACCGGGAGGAGGTGCCCATGTCCGAGCCGTCGCAGACTTTCGTCGCCCATCGCGCCCGCGAGCATGAGTTCGAGCCCGGGCTGCGGCCTTACCTGAAATACCGCGATCTCGGGATCAAGGCCGGTACCGGCGGCCGCTATCTCGCCCACGTCATCCGGCCCAACGGCCCGGCGCCGGAGAAGGGCACGGGCCTGCACTGGCACGATCTCGACTTCCAGATGAACTATGTGGTCAGCGGCTGGGTGAAGGTGCTGATCGACGGCGCGGGCGAGCAGGTCTTCGAGGCCGGCGACGCCTGGCTTCAGCCCCCGGGGATCCGCCACGATCTGCTTGGCTTCTCCGACGACGCCGAGTGGCTGGAGATCACCTCCCCGGCGGAGTTCCCGACCTACGAGGCCTGATGTCTCGGCGCCGGTGACATCGAGCGTCGGCATGACGGTCGGCGACGGCTTCTCCGGTGCCGTCGCGGCCACTGCGGGGCGCCCCGGGCGGGTTTCGCCGCCGGTCATCGCCCCGCCCGGCGCATCTTGTAAATTTTCCTAGTTTAAGCTAATATGACGGCCGGTGCCGATCGTTCGGGAGGAACCGTCCCATGCCGACCACCACGACCGCCGGGCTCCGGCGGGGCCGAGTGCCTGCGGCGGCTGACATTTGTTGACGAATGTGCACGTTCTCCGGGCTTCCGCAGTCGGTCGCACGCCCGGCCGCCGGTGCCGCGCCGCCTTGCCGGGCGGTCGGTTCTTTCTCATACTCGGTAATCGAGAGCGCCGCGTGAAGCGGTGCCCGGCAGAGGAGACGAGCGCACCATGGCCGACGAGCTGATCCCCGTCGATCCCGAATTCGCCCGCAATGCGCACGTCGACCAGCGCCGATACGAGGAGATGTACCGGCGTTCGATCGACGATCCGGAGGGCTTTTGGGCGGAGCAGGGCAAGCGGATCGACTGGTTCCGGCCCTACACCAAGGTCAAGGACGTCTCCTACGATTCGCGGGATCTGCACATCCGCTGGTTTTACGACGGCACGCTCAACGCCGCCTACAACTGCCTCGACCGGCACCTGGCGACGCGCGGCGATCAGGTGGCGATCATCTGGGAGGCGGACGACCCGTCCAGGCACGAGTACATCACCTACCGCCAGCTCCACGAGCAGGTCTGCAAGTTCGCCAACGTGCTGAAGTCGTTCGGCGTGGAGAAGGGCGACCGGGTCACAATCTATCTGCCGATGATTCCGCAGATCGCGGTGGCGGTGCTCGCCTGCGCCCGCATCGGCGCGATCCATTCGGTGGTATTCGGAGGCTTCTCCCCGGAGAGCCTGGCGGGGCGCATCCAGGACTGCGATTCCTCGATCGTCATCACGGCCGACGAGGGCCTGCGCGGCGGCCGGGTCGTCCCGCTCAAGCGCAACACCGACGAGGCTCTGAAGGCCTGCCCGTCCGTGAAGCACTGTATCGTCGTCGCCCATACCGGTGCCGATGTGGACTGGGTCGAGGGACGCGACCACCGGTACGACCGGCTGATGGCCGAGGCGTCCGCCGACTGCCCGCCCGTGGAGATGAACGCGGAGGATCCGCTGTTCATCCTCTACACCTCCGGCTCGACCGGTAAGCCGAAGGGCGTGCTGCACACGACCGGCGGCTATCTCGTCTTCGTTTCGCTGACCCACCAACACATCTTCGATTATCACGAGGGGGACATCTACTGGTGCACGGCGGATGTCGGCTGGGTAACGGGCCACAGCTACATCCTCTACGGGCCGCTCGCCAACGGCGCCACCACCGTGATGTTCGAGGGCGTGCCCAACTACCCGGACGCCAGCCGCTTCTGGCAGGTGGTGGACAAGCACAAGGTCAACATCTTCTACACGG
>CAZVAR010000024.1:0-29762 GCA_964625225.1 uncultured Alphaproteobacteria bacterium
TGACCTCGTGCAGATGCTCGACGCAGGCCCAGGCGATCGACAGCCCGTCGAAGGTCGCGGTGCCGCGGCCGATCTCGTCCAGGATGACGAGGCTCTTTTCGGTCGCCTGGTTCAGGATCGCCGCCGCCTCGACCATCTCGACCATGAAGGTGGACCGCCCGCGTGCCAGGTCGTCCGCCGCGCCGACCCGGCTGAACAGCCGGTCGACGACGCCGAGACGCACCGCGTCGGCCGGCACGAAGGAGCCCATTTGCGCCAGGATGGCGATCAGGGCGTTCTGCCGCAGGAAGGTGCTCTTGCCGGCCATGTTGGGGCCAGTCACCAGCCAGAGCCGCCCGCCCGCCTCCCCGAGGTCGCAGTCGTTGGCGACGAAGGGCTTGCCCTCGCGCGCCAGGGCCGCTTCCACGACCGGATGCCGGCCGCCGGCGACAGCGAAGTCGAGGCCCGCGTCGACCTGCGGCCGCACCCAGCGTCCCTCCGCCGCCAGTTCCGCCAGCCCGGCGGCGCAGTCCAGGAGCGCGAGCCCGCGCGCGGTCCGCGCCAGATCCTCCGCCCGCGCCTCGACCTCGCCGACCAGACCCTCGAACAGCTCCAGCTCGAGGGCCAGCGCCCGCTCAGCGGCGCTCGCGATGCGGCTCTCCAGCTCACCGAGCTCCACCGTCGTGTAGCGCATCGCGCTCGCCATCGTCTGACGGTGGATGAAGCGCGTGTCGTCCTTGAGTTTCGCCGCGGCGCTGGCGGAAACCTCGACGAAATAGCCGAGCAGATTGTTGTGCCGGATCTTGAGCGTGGGGATGCCCGTCTCGCTCGCATACCGCCCCTGCAGGGCGGCGATCAGCCGCCGGCTGTCGTCGCGCAGCGTCCGCAGCTCGTCCAGCTCCGCCGCATAGCCGGCCGCGATGAACCCGCCGTCGCGTGCCAGCAGCGGCAGGTCCGCACCGAGCGCGCGCCGCAGCCGGTCCGCCAGCGGCCGGTGATCGCCGAGATCGGCGGCCGCGCGGGCCAGGAACGGCGGCCCGCCGTCGAGGCGGTCGCCGGCCAGCGCCGCTTCCATCGTCGCCCGCAGCGCGGCCGCGATCTCGAGCGCGTCCCGTACCGCGGCCAGATCGCGCGGGCCGCCGCGCCCGAGCGAGATCCGCGACAGGGCTCGCTCCAGATCCGGGCAGCGCCGCAACGCATCGCGCAGCGCGGCGCGCGTCGCCTCCTGCTCGGTCAGGAACTGCACGGCGTCGAGCCGCCGGTTGATCCGTTCCGGGTCGGTCAGCGGCGCCGCCAGCCAGGCTCCCAGCAGCCGTGCGCCCGCACCCGTCACCGTCCGGTCGATCGCGTCGAGCAGACTGCCGCGCCGCTCGCCGGCGAGCGTGCGGGTCAGTTCGAGATTGCGCCGGGTCGCCGCGTCGATCGCCAGCGCATCGCCGGCCTCCGCCCGCCGGGGCGGGGCGAGCCGCGGCATCCGGCCCTTCTGGGTCAGCTCGACATAGTCGATCAGGGCGCCGCAGGCGGCGTGCTCCGCCCGGCCGAAATCGCCGAATGCATCCAGAGCGCGCACGCCGTAGAGGCTTTCCAGCCGCGCCCGGGCATTGGCGCTGTCGAAGCGGCTGCCGGGGAGCGGCGTGAGCTGCGCCTTCCAGTCGCGGAAGGTCTCGAACAGCTCGGGGCGCTGCAACAGCCGATCGGGCAGCAACAGCTCGCCCGGGTCGAGCCGGGCGAGCGCCGCCGCCACCTCGCCGACGGCGACCGGCTGCACCGCGAACTCGCCAGTGGACATGTCGAGCCAGGCAAGCGCCATCGTGCCGGCCACGTCCGCCAAGGCAGCCAGATAATTGTGCCGCCGCGCGTCGAGAAGCGTGTCCTCGGTCAGCGTGCCGGGTGTCACCAGCCGGACGATATCGCGCCGCACCAGCGCCTTGCCGCCGCGCCGCTTGGCTTCGGCGGGATCCTCGAGTTGCTCGCAGATCGCGACCTTGAACCCCTTGCGGATCAGGCGCTCCAGATAGCTCTCATAGGCCTTGACCGGCACGCCCGCCATCGGCACGTCGGCGTCGCCGACCTTGCCGCGCCGGGTCAGCGTGATGTCGAGGGCCTGCGCCGCCGTGACGGCGTCGTCGAAGAACAGCTCGTAGAAGTCGCCCATCCGGTAGAACAGGAGGGAGTCCGGATGCTGGCGCTTGAGATCGAGATAGTGCGCCAGCATCGGCGTCGCGGCGGCCGCATCCACCGGCGGGCGCTCCTCGGGTAGAGGTCCGTGCATGAGGGGAAACTAGCACATCGGAGGGCGGACCTTCAGGTCCGCAATGTTGGCGTCCCGATCCGCCGAGACCGGGTATGCCGGAACCGTGACTCGGGGCTCGGCCCGGCGGCTTTGCCGCGTCGCGGGGCCGCACGATCCCGCGGCCAGGTCCCCCGAGATTCGAGACTCCCGCCGGCGCGTGACAGGCCCGAGCGCGCGTCCTACGCTGACGGCGCGTCTGAATCGTGCGCCGGCCGGGACTGTCGCTATGCCCGTGATCAACTCCATTGCCGCCATGAAGGACGAGATGACCGCGTGGCGGCGGGATTTCCATGCCCATCCGGAACTCGGGTTCGAGGAGCACCGGACCAGCCGGATCGTCGCCGAGAAGCTGGCGTCCTGGGGCATCGAGGTGACGCGCGGCATCGCCGGCACCGGGGTGGTCGGCACCCTGCGCGGCCAGGGTCCGGGCGGCAAGGTGATCGGGCTGCGCGCCGACATGGACTGCCTGCCGATCACGGAGGAGAACGACCTCCCGTACAAGAGCCGGAATCCCGGCCGCATGCATGCCTGCGGCCATGACGGCCACACCGCCATGCTGCTGGGCGCGGCGCGGTATCTCGCGGAGACCCGCAACTTCTCGGGCACGGTCCGCTTCGTCTTCCAGCCGGCCGAGGAGGTGCTGGGTGGCGGCCGCAGGATGGTGGAGGAGGGACTGTTCGACCGGTTTCCCTGCGATCAGGTCTACGCCCTGCACAACTGGCCGCTGCTGCCGGCCGGGCAGATCGGGGTGCGGCCGGGGCCGATCATGGCGGCGTCCGATCGCTTCGACCTCCTCATCAAGGGTAAGGGCGGGCACGCCGCCATGCCCCATCTCTCGGCCGACCCGATCTTCGTCGGTGCGCAGATCGTCTCGGCCTTTCAGGGGCTGGTCAGCCGCGTCGCCGATCCGGTCGATGCGGTGGTCGTCAGCGTGACCCGGTTCGAGGCCGGCACCGCCTACAACGTCATCCCGGAGACGGCGAGCTTGGCCGGGACGGTCCGTACCTTGCAGGAGACCACCCGCGACCGCACGGAGCGGATGATGGCCGAGATCGCGACCGGCGTCGCACGGAGCTTCGGCGCCGAGGTCGAGTTCAGCTATCGCCGTGGCTATCCGGTCACCGAGAATGCGGAAGAGCCGGCGCGGATCGCGGCCGAGGCCGCCGTGGTGGGGGCCGACAATGTCGTGCGCGGCGCCCCGCCCACTATGGGCGCCGAGGACTTCTCCTTCATGCTCGACGAGCGGCCCGGGTGCTACATCTGGCTCGGTCAGGCCGGTGGCCCGTCGCAAGCGATGGTCCACAACCCGACCTACGATTTCAACGACGAGGTGCTGCCGATCGGCGCGAGCTGGTTCGCCGCCCTGATCGAGAGCCAGATGCCGCGCTGAGCCGCTCCGTCTGCACGCTTTCCCCTCCTGCCGCATGTCCTGGAAGCGCGGGTGTCCTGCCTCCCCGCTTGCCTTCCCCTTCGCGTTACCCGGGAACGGCCGGGACGGCCGCGCCCCGGCGACTGCCCGTCGTCCCCGCCGCCCGCCGTCGTCGTGCCGCCGGTCGCTGCGGCGATCGAGGCTTTGACGCAGCGGCGCATCTGGGTTCTTCTGTGCCCCCCGAGCACTTGAGCACGACCCGATGACGAGCGAGAGCGGAGATCCGGTCCCGGCCATCCGGGAAGAGGATGCCACCGGCGAGATTGCGAGCCTTTTCGCGGATTTGCGCGGCACGCTCGGCGTGCCGGTGGTCAATCTCGTCTGGCGCCATCTGGCTACCATGCCCGGAGCGTTGCCCTGGGCGTGGGCGCGGGTGAGGCCGCTCTACGCTGACGGCACGATCGCCCGGGAGGCGGCGCTGGTGCGTGCCGACCTGCCGCTGCCGACGCTGCCGCCGTGGCCGGAGTCGGTGCTTCGGGCCGCCGGGATCGCTGCCGAGGACGAGGCGCGCATCCGCACCGTGCTCGCCTCCTACGACCGCAGCAATGCCATGAACCTGGTGGCGCTCCTGACACTGCTGATGGAGCTCGACGGTACCGACGGAGATGGTGGCGAGCGTCGCGGAGCGCCGGCCGCGGCCGAGCTCGGTTCCGTCGTCGGCGAGCTTCCCCGTCTGCTCACGCTGGCGGAGATGGCGCCGGCCACGGCCCGGCTGGTGCAGCAGCTCAACCTGCTCGGCGACGGCGACGACGCCCGCATTCTCGCCAGCATGTACCGGCATCTCGCGCACTGGCCCGCCTTCCTCGCCCTCGCCTGGACCCTGATCGCACCGCTCGACGCGGACGGCCGTCTGTCGGCCGTCATCGCGGCAGGGCTGAAGCGGGCGCGCACCCATGCCGGCAGCTTGATTCCACGGCTGGGGCCCGCGGACTCCACCTTGACGGCGGCGGTCCGGGCGGAGATGCGCACGGCCCTCCACGATTTCACCACGCGTCCGATCGGAAAGATGGTGGTGATCTGCGCCTTGATCCGGCGCGCGATGCCGGACGCCGGGGCACCCTGACTCGGCCAGCGGGTCGCGACGGCATGGAGCACACGGTTCTGGGCGTGATCGGCGGCATCGCCGGCGCGCTGCTGCTCGGCGGCATGGTCACGTTCACCGCCTTCTTCGCGCGACAGGTGTTCGCCAAGCTGCCCGACGAGACGGCGCGCGACTTCATCCGGGCGGTATTCCCGTCCTATTACCTGCTGATGGCCGTCTTCGCCGCAATCGGCGCGGCGGCGCTGGCGGCGATCCGACCGTGGGATGCCCTCGCCCTCGCCATTGCCGCCGCCGGCTTCGTGTTCGCGCGTGAGTGGTTGATGCCCTGGGCCCAGCGGCTCTACGCGGCGCGCGAGGCCGGCCAGCCGGGGGCCGCCGAGCGGTTCGCCCGCGTCCATCGGCAAAGCGCGCTGCTCAACCTGCTGCAGATGGTCGCCGCGCTCGGGGTGCTGGCACGACTGCTCGCCGCGGGCGCCTGATCGGGCGTGGCATCGACCGCCCGGGCACGCTACATGGAGAGCGTGCCCGCGGCCCGATGCGGGGGCGCGGGATGACCTTATCACCTTGCGGACCCGGAGATGACTTCGGCATCGCGGATTCTTCTGATCACCCTGGTCGGTGTCGCGCTCCTGGCGGCGGCCTTGCTCGGCTGGACGGCGGTCCGGACGCTGTCCGGCGACGGGGCCGGCAGCGTGATCGGCGAGGCGGCGATCGGCGGGCCGTTCACACTGGTCGATGGCGAGGGTCGAACGCGCACTGACGCCGACTTCCGAGGCAAGCTGATGCTGATCTATTTCGGCTATACCTACTGCCCGGACGTCTGCCCGACCGAGTTGCAGAGCATGATGCAGGCGCACGATCTTCTCGGTCCGGACGCGGCGGCGGAGGTCCAGCCGATCTTCATCAGCGTGGATCCGGAACGGGACACGCCGGCCCAGGTCGGAGCCTATGTCGAGAGCTTCGGTGACGCGCTGATCGGTCTGACGGGCACGCCCGAGCAGGTGGCGGCGGCGGCCCGCGCCTATCGCGTTTACTACCGCAAGAATGAAAGCGAATCGGCGACCGACTACCTGGTGGACCACAGCTCCATCATTTATCTGATGGGGCGCGATGGGCGGTTCCTCAGCCATTTCGGGCGCGGTACCGCGCCCGAGGACATGGCCGCGGCCATCCGAAAGTTCTTGTGAGCCGGCTGCGTTCGGGAAAAATGAAACACTCCAGATGCCTGCTGGTTTACCTGGAGCCGGATCGGGGTAAAGTCCGGCGTCAGGAGTGATCCGGTTCCCGCGTCCGCGTGTCGAGCCGGCGGCGGGTCGACGCAGACGGGGGAAGAATGCTCTACCAGCTCCATGAAATGCAGCATCTCGCTTGGGTGCCGGCGCGCGCGGCGGCGGAAGCGACGCTGCAGATCTTCCGGAATCCGCTGGTGCCGATCGCCTACACCACCTACGGACGGACCGTTGCGGCGGCCTGCGAGGTGTTCGAGCGGGTGACGCGCCGCCGGGGCAAGCCGAGCTTCGGCCTCGATACCACGGTCGTTGGGGAGCGCGAGGTCGCGGTCCGGGAGGAGGTGGTTCTGCAGCGCCCTTTCTGCGAACTCGTCCACTTCCGCCGCGACGTCGCAAGCGACGACCCGCGCGTGCTGGTGGTGGCGCCGCTGTCCGGTCACTTCGCGACGCTGCTGCGTGACACCGTGCGCGGCCTGTTGCCGGATCACGATGTCTACATCACCGATTGGATCGACGCGCGCGAGGTGCCGCTGCGGGAAGGCGCCTTCGACCTCGACGACTATATCGACTATGTGATCCAGTTCCTGCGGCTCCTGGGCCCCGATACCCATGTGATCGCCGTCTGTCAGCCTGCGGTGCCGGTGCTGGCGGCGGTGGCGCTGATGGCGGCGGCGGGCGACCCGGCCCAGCCGCGCTCGATGACGTTGATGGGTGGCCCGATCGACACCCGGCGCAACCCGACCAAGGTCAATGCCCTGGCCAAGACCCGCTCGATCGGCTGGTTCGAGCGTACCGTCGTGCATACCGTTCCGGCCGGCTATCCCGGCATCATGCGACGCGTCTATCCGGGGTTCATTCAGCTTACCGGATTCATGAGCATGAATCTCGACCGCCATGTCGGGGCTCATCTCCAGCTCTTCGAGCATCTGATCAGGGGCGACGGCGAGAGTGCGGCGACCCACCGGCGATTCTACGACGAGTATCTGTCGGTGATGGACTTGCCGGCCGAGTACTATCTCCAGACGGTGGAGACGGTGTTCCAGCAGCATGCGCTGCCGCGGGGAACGATGGTGTCGCGGGGCGAACGGGTGGAGCCCGCTGCGATCACGCGGACCGCGCTGATGACGGTCGAGGGCGAGCTCGACGATATCTCCGGTGTCGGCCAGACCCGGGCGGCGCACGATCTGTGCCCCGGCATCCCGGACGAGCGCCGGCGCCACTGGCTGCAGAAGGGCGTCGGCCATTACGGCATCTTCAACGGCCGCCGCTGGCGCAACGAGATTCTGCCCCGGATTCGGGAGTTCATCCGAGCGTCGTGACGGCCGGCCTCGGTGCCGGGAGGCCGCGGCGAGCAACCCTGGATATAGGATTGAATTCATGATATGGTGTGCGTGCCTTTCCGTCCGGAGCGCCGCATGCCCGAACCGTTCCGCAATCCCGTTGCTCGCATCCTCCGCCCGCCGACCCCCATCGCACCCCCATATTTCCCCACAAAGCCCCACACCCCCACGGCGCGATCCCTGAACCTCGCTCGTTCCGTCCCGCCGGGCCGAGGCACGGGTCCGGGTCGGGCGGCCCCGGTGCGGGCCGGCCGCGCACGCGTGACGTCGGCGCCTGCTGCGGCGACGATGTGCGGCGAGGGCTCCGGACGCGGCCGGAAGCCGCTATAAGGGGCGTACCCCGACCGCAGCGCCGCCGGCCGGACCGGAGCGGCGCTGCGACGACCGGACCAGCCGAACGGGAGGCATGACGTGACACAACGCTGGAAGAACCGTCCGCCCGGGTCGAACTGGGGCGAGTTCGGACCCGACGACCAGCGCGGCCGCATGAACCTGCTGACACCGGAGCGGGTCAAGCGGGCCGCTGCCGAGATCCGGGAGGGCATCCGCTTCTGCCTCAGCCTGCCGCTCGACCTGCCGGGCGGCTCGGTGCTGAACAACCGCCGGCGGCCGCCGCAGCTCCTCCCGGTGGAGCGCGACGGGCGCACCTCCTTCAACCTGGCGCTGCGCGAGATGAATCCGCTCTACACGGACGTCATCTCCGACGAGGCGATGACCTTCTTCAGCCAGTATTCGACCCAGTGGGACAGCCTCGCCCATGTCGGCTCGACCTTCGACGCCGACGGCGACGGCGAGCCGGAGCCGGTTTGCTATAACGGCTGGCGCATCGTCGGACCGGACGGGCAGGGCACGCATGGGGCCGTCGGCGCGGTGGCGCTCGGCATCCACAATATGGCCGAAGCCGGCGTCCAGGGCCGCGGCGTCCTCATCGACCTGTTCGCCCATTACGGCGCCGAGCGCGCGATCGTCGGCTACGACGCGCTGATGCGGATCATGGAGCAGGACGGCGTCGTGGTCGAGGAGGGCGACATGCTCTGCGTCCACACCGGTCTGGGCCAGGCGATCCTGGACATGCGCGGACGGCCCGACCCGAAGCTGCGCGTCAGCTATCCGGTGCTCGACGGCAACGACCCGCGCCTGCGGCAGTGGGTGACCGACAGCGGGCTGGTGGCGATCGCTTCTGACGCGCTGGCGGTCGAGGTTTCGTCCCAGCTTCCCCGCTCCTTGACCGAGCCGGGGCCCGTGCTGCCCCTCCACGAGCACTGCCTCTTCAAGCTCGGCGTCCATCTGGGTGAGCTCTGGTACCTGACCGAGCTCGCGAACTGGCTGCGGGCGCATGGTCGCAGCCGCTTCTTCCTGACCGCGCCGCCGCTGCGCATGCCCGGCGCGGTTGGCTCGCCGGTGACGCCGATCGCGACCGTCTGAGGAGGGCATCATGACCAATCCGCGCTGGAAGAACCGCCCGGCCGGGTCGAACTGGGGCGAGTTCGGACCGGACGATCAGATCGGCCGCCTCAACCTGCTGACCCCGGAGAAGGTGCTGCAGGGCATCGCCGAGGTGAAGGTCGGGCGGAGCTTCTGCCTCAGCCTGCCGCTCGACTATCCGGGCGGCAATGCGGTCAACCCGAAGCGCCACCCGCCGCGGCTGCGGCCGACCCTGCACGAGGGCAGGGCGCCTTACTACAACATGGCCTGGGCCGATCATGTGCCGGGCCTGACCGACGTCTCGGCGGACGACGCGGTCCTGCTCCACACCCAATATTCGACCCAATGGGACAGCCTCGCCCATGTCGGCTCGCTGTTTGATGCGGACGGGGACGGCACGCCAGAGCGCGTCTACTACAATGGCTGGCGCGCGGGGACCGACATCCCCGACCCGGACGCGGCCGGCGAGGTCGGCGCCAAGGCGCTCGGCATCGAGACCATGGCGGCGACCTGCGTGCAGGGGAGGGGCGTCCTGATCGACCTGCACGCCCACTTCGGCGAGGGTCGCACCGAGGTCGGCTACGATGCGCTGATGCGGGTAATGGAGGCGGACGGCGTCGTCGTCGAGCCCGGCGACATGCTGCTGCTCCACACCGGCTGGGCGGCGATGGTGCTGGCCATGGGCAAGAGTCCGGACGCGGCGCGGCTGCACGCCTCCTGCGCGGTGCTCGACAGCCGCGATCCGAAGCTCCTGCAATGGGTGACGGACAGCGGGATCGCGGCGCTCGCCGCCGACAATTTCGCGGTCGAGGACGCGCGCAAGCCGAACCCGCCCGGCTTTCAGGGCTCCCGCGTTCCGCTGCACGAGCATTGCCTGTTCAAGCTCGGAGTCCCGCTCGGCGAGCTCTGGTATCTGACCGAGCTGGCGGCATGGTTGCGCGCGAACGGCAGAAACCGCTTCCTGTTGACCGCCCCGCCGTTAAGATTGACCGGGGCCGTGGGGTCGCCGGTGACGCCGGTCGCGACGGTCTGACGCGGCAGGGGAGGCCGCCGCCGCTCGATACCAGAACATCGGAGGGATCATGTTGAAGCCGTTCCTGCTCGCCGCCACCGCGCTTGCCGCCCTTGCGACCGCTGCGACCGCGGCGCCGCGCGAGGTCAAGCTCGGACACCATGTCGAGACCAACACGCCGCTGCACCAGCAGGCGCTGCTGTTCAAGGAGGAGATCGAGCGGCGGCTGCCCGGCCAGATCACCATCTCGATCTTCCCGGGCGGCCAGCTCGGCAAGGAGGCGGCGCAGATCGACGCGGTCCGGCTTGGCTCGCAGGACATGTCGGTGATCGCCTCCGGGGCGATGAAGCTCGACAGGAAGATCGGGGTCTTCGACCTGCCCTGGCTGTTCGAGAGCCGCGAGCACGTGATCAGGGCGATGTCGGGGCCGCTCGGCGAGCAGGTCGAGGAGCGCCTGGAGAAGGCGGCGGGGATCGAGGTGCTCGGCGCCTACGAGAACGGCTTCCGCCACGTGCTCAACAAGGTGCGGCCGATCGTCAAGCCGGAGGACATGGAGGGCCTGAAGATCCGTATCACCGGTGGCAAGTTCCGGCAGGACGTTTTCGCGAAGATGGGCGCCAATCCGGCGCCGGTCGCGTGGACCGAGACGTTCAGCGCGCTGCAGACCGGCGTGGTCGATGGCGCCGAGGCGGCCATCTACGGCTTCAACTCGGCCAAGCTCTACGAGGCGGCCGACAAGCTGAGCCTCACCAAGCACGTCTATTCGCCGACCTTCCTCGTCGCCTCGAAGAGCTTCATGAACAGCCTGACGGACGAACAGCGTGAGGCGTTCGTCGAGGCCGGCAAGGCGATCACCGAACGCGCCTACGCGGCGGCCGCCGAGCTGGAAGAGCAGGCGCTCGAGCAGATGAAGAAGGCCGGAGTGCAGGTCAACGAGGTCGACTTCGACGCGTTCCAGAAGGCGACCCGTCCGGTCTACCAGGGCTATATCGACAGCCAGGGCGACGAGTGGATCAAGCTGATCGACGCCGCGCGGACCTCGTCCTGACGCGTCGCCGGCCGGATCGGTTGTGCTGCTCCGCCTGATCGACAGTGCGGTGGCGGCGGCGGCGGCGCTGCTGGTCGCCGCCACCGTCGTCATCACCTGCGCCGCCGTGTTCTTCCGTTACGTGATGAACGCGGCCCTGCCCTGGCCCGAGGAGGTGGCAGGCTATCTCCTCGTCTGGATCAGCTTTCTCGGGGCCTATCTGGCGCTGCGGCGTGACGGGCACATCAGCTTCGACATGCTGCTGGAGAAGCTGCCGCGCCCGGCGGAGCGCGGCGTCCGCGTGCTGATCGACCTGATCCTGATCGGCTTCTTCGCGATCATCCTGGTGCTGTCGATCCGGATGATCTCAGTGGTCGGCGCCACCGAGATCGAGACGGCCGAGATTCCGCAAGGAGTGTTCATGGCGGTGCTGCCGGTCTCGTCGGCGGTGATCATCGTCGCGCTGATCGCCGACATCGCCGGGTTGGTGCGGCGCGCATGAGCGGCTCGATCCTCTGGCTGCTGATCGCGCTGATCCTGGTCGGCTTCCCGATCGGCTTCTCGCTGATGGTGATGGCCGGCGTGTCCATGTGGGTCGCCGGCATCGACCTGATGACGCTGCCGATCCAGCTCTTCCGCGGCACCAGCAATTTCGTGATTCTGGCCGTGCCGCTCTTCATCCTGATGGGCGAGCTGATGAGCGCCAGCACCATCGCGCACCGGCTGATCGACCTGTCGATTGCGCTGGTCGGGTGGATGCGCGGCGGCCTCGCCCACGTCAACGTCGTCACCAGCATGTTCATGGCGGAGATGAGCGGCTCCGCCGTCGCCGACGCGGCGGCGATGAGCAAGATCTTCGTCCCGGGCATGGAGCGCGCCGGCTACAGCCGCAAATACGCGGCGACGGTCACCGCGGTGACGGCGACGCTCGGCATCATCATCCCGCCGTCGATCCCGATGGTGCTCTACGGCGTCACCACCAATACCTCGATCCGCGACCTCTTCATCGCCGGCATCGTGCCGGGCCTGATCCTCGGCGGTGCCTTCATGGTGACCTGCTGGATCTTCGCCCGGAAAGAGAACCATCCCGTCGACGAGCGCTTCGAGCTGAAGCGGGTGGGTGTTGCGTTCCGTCGGGCGCTTGTGCCGCTGCTCATTCCGGTCCTGGTGGTGGGCGGCCTGATCGGCGGTGTGTTCACGCCGACCGAGGCGGCGGGCGTCGGCGTGGCACTGGCGCTGATCTTCGGCTTGGTGATGTCGCGCGAGCTGACCGCGCGGCGGCTGTTCGACATCCTGGTGCTGACGGCGCGGCAGTCGGCGGTGGTGATGATGCTGGTCGCCGGCTCGGCGGCGCTCAGCCTGTTCCTCGCCAACGAGCGCATCCCGCAGAAGGTGGCGGAGGGGCTGCAGGTGTTCGCCGACTCGCCGGTGCTGGCGCTCCTGATGATCAATCTCTTCCTGCTCGGCCTCGGCATGTTCCTGCAGGCGGCGGCGGCGATTATCGTCGTGGTGCCGATCCTGCTACCGCTGGCGACCCAGATCGGGGTCGACCCGGTCCATTTCGGCATCATCGTCTGCCTCAACCTCGGCATCGGCCAGCAGACACCGCCGGTCGCGACGGTGCTGCTGACCGTGTGCTCGATCACCGGCCTGCGCATCCAGGACGTGATGCACTACGGCAAATGGTTCCTGCTGACCATGTTCGTCGTGCTCATGGTCGTGTCCTACATGCCCTGGACGACCCTGTGGTTCCGGGCGCTGTGACGCGTCCGGGATTCGGTGTCGTGGTGTGAGCCGGTGCTCGCCGCCGGTTGCATTTCCGGCGGCGGCGAGTGCGGTTGCATCCGCCGGTGCACCCGGCCATGCTCCTGCGAAATCGGGTGTTCGTCAGGATCGTAAGGAGAGTGTGCCATGACCATCGCAGGACGCAGCCTGGCCGGTGTCGCCCTGGCCGCCACTCTGTTGGCGGGCGGTGCCGCGGTCGCGCATCACGGTTGGGGCAGCTACGATTCCAGCCAGCCGCTCCGCCTCGACGGCACGATCGAGCAGGCCAGCTTTGAGAATCCGCACGGCACGCTCGAGCTACGGGCATCGGACAAGACCTGGCACGTGATCCTGGCGCCGCCGTCGCGGATGCGGAACCGCGGCCTGTCGGCCGAGATGCTCGCGCCGGGCACCGCGGCGACCGTGGAGGGCTATCCGCACAAGTCGGATCCGGCCGAGATGCGGGCGGAACGGATCACCATCGACGGCCGGACCATCGAGCTGCGCTGATGGAGCATGCCACGGCCGCGGCGCCGGCCGTCCTGCTGTGGTTGCAGGACGGCGCCGTCGGCCGGGCGATGCGGCAGTCGGTCGCGCTCTACCCGGCAGTCGAGATCCTGCACATCCTCGGCTTCTCGTTGCTGATTGGCGCCATCGCGGCACTCGATCTGCGCCTTCTGTTCGGCGGGCGTACCCTGCCGGTGGCGCCGCTTGCGCGCCTGCTGCTGCCGGTCGCCATCGGCGGTTTCCTGCTGGCAGTCCCGATGGGGGTCCTCCTGTTCGCTTCGGATGCGGTCGCGATCGCCGGGAACCCGGCCTTCCGGCTCAAGCTCCTGCTGATCGCGGCGGCGCTGGTCAACGTGGCGGTGCTGCATCGGGGCGCCTGGCGCCGCGTCGCCGCATGGGGTGACCGGACGCCGCCGGCGGCCCGGATCGCCGCCGCACTCTCGATCCTGTTCTGGTTCGGCACTGCCGCCTGTGGGCGGCTGATCGCCTATCTGTGACGGCTCACGGGTCGAAGACGATATCGACCCGCTGCTCGCTGTCGCCGCTCAGGGAGCCCAGAAGCAGGTCCGAGCGCCCGGCCGGCGGCACGACCTCGATCGCGAACATCGGGAGCCCCGCCGCCCGCAGTTCCGCCGCTACGGCTTCGGCCCGGTCCAACGCGAGCCCGCTGCCGAAGCCGCCCTCTTCGCGCCGGCTGGCCGAGCCGTACACGCAGACATGGCCGACCCGGCGCGTCAGGGCCGCCTGTGCGATTTGGCGTATCGCCTGCACCTCGGCCGGTCCCGGCAGCGCGCTTGCCGTTTCGAACTGCACCTGCCCGTCGGGGAACAGGGGCGGCCGGTCGGGGCAGCGTGCGAGCGCCGGCATTGACGCGGCGGCGAGCAGGACGGTAGCAGCAACGGTCAGGCGGATACGCATCACGGACACCAGCGACTCGGCCGCCGACCCAGAAGGGCGGCCTTGATATCGGCAAATTCTACCCCGGGGCGTCGACACGCGGCCAGAAGTTCTGCGTCCTGCGCACGAAGCCGGGCGGCGCTGCCAGGAACCTCGCGCACCAGCTCCGATGGTACCACGACCGCCCCGCTGGCGTCCGCGTGCAGCACGTCGTCGTCGGCGACCTCCATGCCCGCCAGGTTCACCGTGCCGCCGATCCGGACCCAGTGCAGCCAGCCGCGCGACGGCTTGACCGCGGCCGCGAGCGCCTGGAACCCCTCCGGCATCAGATCCATGTCGCGCACGGCGCCGTCGGTCAGCACGCCGACGCAACCGAGCGCTGCATGGATCGTCGCCAGAACGCCGTCCCAGCAGGCGCCGTGCCCGTGCCGCGGGCCATCGAGATCCTGTAGGACGATGATGGCCGGGCGAGGGCCGTGGGCGACATGGTCGAGCCATTCCCTCGTCCGGGCCGTCTCCTCGGCCGCCGGCAGGCCGCTGGGAGCGGCCGTCCGGATCGCCGCGACCCGGGCATACCCGGCGATCGGCGGCAGGGTCGGCCGCGCGGCGACCAGCGGATCGGTCGTGAAGCCGAGGCCGCGGCGCTCGGGAGCGAGCTCGGCGATCGCATCGCAAACGGTCGCGGTCGAGAACGCCCGCAGCGCCTCCAGATCACGGCGGCCGAGCGGCACCGCGCCGCGCGCATTGTCCGGCGGCAGCCGCGGCGTCAATGGATGTCCTGCGGCCCGACGATCGCCGCCTTGAGCTTGTCGAAGCTGAAGTCCGGATCGCGGCAGGCCTTGAGGATGCGCGCCTCCTTCTCGGCGATCTCGTGTGCCGCCTGCACGACCTTGCGCGCGACGGCGGCGGGGATCACCACGGCGCCGTGCCGGTCGGCATGGATCAGGTCGGCATGGCTCACCGTCATCCCGGCCACGTTCACCTGGCACCCGAAATCGACGATGTGCACATAGGCGTGGCTCGGCTTGATGCTTCCCGCCAGCATCTGGAAGCCTTCCGGAATCGCGGTCAGGTCGCGGATGCAGCCGTCGGTGACGACGCCCAGGCAGCCGAGCGCCTTGTGGATGTTCGAATTGACCTCGCCCCAGAAGGCGCCGTAGCCGGCCCGCGTGCCGTCGATGTCCTGGATCACCGTGATCTTCGGCTCGCTGCCCTTGCTGACATACTCGTAATAGCCGATCCGCCGATCGCGCGATTCGATGTCGCTCTGTCCGGACGGCCGTATCGACCGGATCGTCGCCGTGCGGGCGTAGCCGACCATCGGCGGCAGCTCGGGGAAGGCGCAGACGAGGGGATCGGTCGTGTAGCCGTAACCGCGACGCTCGGGTGCGACAACCTCCAGCGCGTTGCAGACGGTCGGGGTGTCGAGCGCGCGCAGCGCCGCGAGTTCGTCGGCGGTGAGAAGGGGCTCGGTCATGGGCGATTCCTGTGCTGTCGGCATCGTTGCGATCGCCGGAAGCATGGCGCAAGCGGAGGTCCGCGTACAGGCCGATGCCGCGCTGCTGCGATCCTGCCCGACGATCCGAATGTCCCTTCCGCGGTGCGCGTCACGGACCCGTGGGTGAGACCGTGGCCGGATGCAAGGGCGACGCCTCGGCCCGTCCGGAGGCCGCGGCGCCGACGGTCCGACAGACGGGAGGATGCGGTCATGGATCGGGTTACGGTCGGACACACCGTTCCGCGCAACAGCACCGTCGCCGCAGAACCCGAGCCGCATGCGGGGGCAGGGCGACATGCTCGGCGGGTCCAGCGGCGCGACCTCCGACGGGATGGCGGCGCCACTGGCCGGACACAGGGGGAACGCGCGGCCGCCGCCTCCGGGAGCAGGCTGGGATGCTCGACGGCCGCTGACGCTTCACCGCTCGCCTTCTTCCTCGGAATGCCTTTCGCTCGCGTGTCGGGCTCGGGAGGGGAAGGCGGGCCGCCAGGGGCTGTCCGTCACCGCTCCTCGGCCTTTTTCGCCTCGGCCAGGATGAAGCCCAGCAACTCCTCCGCCGGCAGGCCCTTTGCGGTCGTCTCCTTGACCCAGGCGTTCCAGACCGGCCTGCCGGCGATCTCGTGGAACCGGGCCAGTTCCTCGTCGCTGTACTCGATCGCCGTCAGGCCGCGCTTCTGAAATTCCGGGATGTATTTCTTGTCGGCATCCCGGTAGGCGGTCTTGAGCGCGTCATACGCTCCGGGCTTGGCGTCGAGCAGCGCCTGCCGGAAGGCTTCGGGCAGGGCCTCGTAGGCCGACCTGTTGATCGCCGTGCCGCAACCCCCGAGCGTGCCCGGCGCCATGTTGGCCGTGTACCATTTTCCGATCTCGTCGAGCTTGTAGGCGGCATGGGCATAGGAGAAGGGGAAGGACGCCGCCTCGACCATGCCGCGCTCCAGGGCGGTATAGACCTCCGGCGCCGGCACTGTCGTCGGTACCGCGCCGAGTGCGCGCATGGCTTCGCCGAGGCCGCCCAGCGCACGCACCCGCTTGCCCTTCCAGCTTTCGAGCGTCCGCGGAGCCGTTCCGACTCCCATGAACTCGTATTGCGGCAGGATGTTGGACATGAAGGGAATCGCGTTCCAGCGGGCGAGCTCTTCCCGCACGACGGGGTGGTTGTAGTAGGCGTCGTGCACTGACTGCATCGCCTCCAGCGTGGACATCGGTAGGAACGGCAGGTCGAGCGCGTTCATCGCCGGATTCTTGCCAGGATGATAGGAGGCGCAGAAATGTGCCGCCTCGAAGGCACCGATCTTGAGCCCGTCGAGCGCCTCCTTGGCCGGGGCGATCGTCTCGCCGTAATGGATCCTGATCGTGAACGCACCGTCGGTCACTTTGTCGACCTGCTGCGCGATGTGCTCGATGTTCCGCGTGACCGCGCGGGGATTTCCCCAGACGGAATAGTTCCAGACCACCTGGTCGGCCGCCTCGGCCGCATTGATGGCCAGCAAAGCGGCAGCCGTGGCCGCGACCCGCAAACTCGTCGCGCCGTTCATCGTGACCTCCCGATTTATCGTTGGCGGGAGGAGTTTAGCAGAATTCGGGCGCCCTGTTGTGATGTCTCCCGTTAGTAAGCCATTCTCTATTCGGGATCGCAATAGTATATGGCGAGTGGATATTGGAACCCGTCATGGGGAAAATTCGTCTTTTTCTGAATTCGTACATCGTGACCATAAGGGAGGGCAATGACGCCGAACGATCCGAGCGCGGACCGGCGGCGGCGACGCCGGTGACGATGCGTGAAGATCGCGGAGCCTCCGTCGCGGCGGTGGGAAGAGGGCCGAAACGGCCGAGGCTGGTGCTCACGGAACGTTAGCCCGGAACCGGGATCGTCGCGAATGGTGGTGTGCCGTGCGGATCCGGCACGACCCGTGTTCTCGTGTCGAACCGGACGCCCTCGCGATCGAACACTCTTCGCACGCGCCCGGCGATGGACGGAAAGAACGGGTAGAACCGGCGGTCCTCCCGTACGAACGTCTCCGGATCGTCGTCATGGCCGACCAGGAGCCGTTTCCGACACCGCGGATATCGGTGCAGCGCCAGCCCGGCGAAGATGATCAAATAGGCGACGGCGACGGTCGGCCGCAGCGGGCTCAGCAGTTCCGCCGCGGCGACGCCGGCGTCGAGGGGGCGCCGCTGGCATCGCGCTGTCGGGCAATGCCATACGCGGTACCCCATATCGGTATTCGGTATAAGGATCCCAACCGAGGTCGCGAATGGGGGCCAGGGCGCCGTTCCGAGGCGCGGCCTCGATGACGGGAGCGAGGCATGGACGTACCGCCGCTGATCTTCCGCGATCCGCCGCCTGCGCTCGAACCGCTGCGCCGGGCGATCGCCGCGCACTGGCACGCTGACGAGACCGAGCGCATCGAGGCCTTGACCGAAGAGGCCGCATTGCCGCCGGAGGCGGTGCGGCGTGTCGAGGAGACCGCGACGCGCCTGGTCGAGGAGGTTCGCCGCCGGGCGCGCAGGGAGGGCGGTCTCGACGCCTTCCTGCACGAGTACGATCTTTCGAGCCGCGAGGGCGTGGCACTGATGTGCCTCGCCGAGGCGCTGCTGCGCATCCCGGACCCCGAGACGGCCGACCGCCTGATCGCCGACAAGCTGTTCGATGCCGACTGGGAGCGCCATCTCGGCCGCAGCACCTCGCCCTTCGTCAACGCGTCGACCTGGGCGCTGATGCTGACCGGTCAGCTAATGCGGTCCGAGGACGAGGAAGGCGATCTCCGGGCCGCCTTCCGCCGTCTCGCCGCGCGTGGCGGCAGGCCGGTCGTCCGTCAGGCGGTGCGCGCGGCGATGCGAATCGTGGGGCGGCAGTTCGTGATGGGCCGCACCATAGCTGAGGCACTGGAGCGGGCCTCGGAAGGCGAGCGGCGTGGCTATCGTTTCTCCTTCGATATGCTGGGTGAGGGCGCCCGCACCGCGCAGGATGCGGCGCGCTATCTGCAGTCCTATGTCGACGCGATCGCCGCGATTGGCCGGGCCGCCGAGGCCGGGGCGCTGACGGCGCCCAGCATCTCGGTCAAGCTTTCGGCGCTCCATCCACGCTACCAGTTCGCACAGCGGGCGCGGGTCATGGCGGAGCTGGGGCCGCGCCTGCTGGCGCTCGCCGAGGCGGCGAAGGCGGCGGATATCGGCCTCAGCATCGACGCCGAAGAGGCCGACCGGCTCGATCTCTCGCTCGATCTGTTCGAGGCGGCCTACCGCTCCCCGACGCTTGCGGGCTGGGACGGGCTCGGCATGGTGGTGCAGGCCTACCAGAAGCGGGCGCCCTTCGTGATCGACTGGCTGGTCGCGCTGGCCCGCGACGTCGGTCGCCGGATCCCGGTGCGACTCGTCAAAGGCGCCTATTGGGACACGGAGATCAAGCGGGCGCAGGTGGGCGGCCATCCCGGTTATCCGGTCTTCACGCGCAAGGCCGCGACCGACGTCTCCTATCTCGCCTGCGCCCGCCGGCTGCTCGCGGCGGCGGACGCCGTCTACCCGCAGTTCGCCACCCATAACGCGCATAGCATCGCCGCCGTACTGGAGCTCGCGGGCAACCGCCGCGATTTCGAGTTCCAACGCCTCTACGGTATGGGCGAGGCGTTGCACGACCGTGTCGTGGCGCCGCCGGAGGAAGGAGGCTTCGGCCTGCCGTCGCGGATCTATGCGCCGGTCGGCGGTCACGAGGATCTGCTCGCCTATCTGGTCCGGCGGCTGCTGGAGAACGGCGCGAACACCTCCTTCGTCAACCGCATCGTCCACGAGGAGCTGCCAATCGCCGAGATCGTCGCGGATCCGGTGGCGCGGGTGCGGGCGCTGCCCGTCAAGCCGCACCCGAAGATTCCGCTCCCGGCGGACCTGTACGGACCGGGCCGACGCAATGCCGCCGGGCTCGAGCTGGCCGATCCGATCGTGCTGGCCGAGCTCCGGTCGGCGCTGGCCGAGTCTGCCCGGAGGACCTGGCGCGCCGCACCGATCGTCGGCGGCAGGGCGGCGGACGGTGGGGGCGAGCCGGTGCGCGATCCGGCCGACCGGCGCCGCATCGTCGGCGAGGTCCGCGCGGCGACGCCGGAGGAGGTGGAACGGGCGCTGCAGCTCGCATCCGCGGCGGCGCCCGACTGGGACCGGCGGCCCGCCGCCGAGCGCGCCGCCGTCTTGCGCCGTGCCGCCGATCTGTTCGAGGCGAATCGTGCCGACTTCATGCTTCTCTGCATCCGCGAGGCCGGCAAGACGATCGGCGCCGCGCTCGCGGACCTGCGCGAGGCCGTCGATTTTCTCCGCTACTATGCGGGTCGGGCTGAAGAGGAGTTTGTCGCGCGCACCCTGCCGGGACCGACCGGCGAGGAAAACCGGCTCCGGCTGCACGGCCGCGGCGTCTTCGCCTGCATCAGCCCCTGGAACTTCCCGGTCGCCATCTTCACTGGCCAGGTCTCGGCAGCGCTCGCGGCCGGCAATGCGGTGATCGCGAAGCCGGCCGAACAGACGCCGCTCACCGCGGCGCTCGCCGTGCGTCTGCTGCACGCCGCCGGCGTGCCCGGGGACGTGCTGCACCTGCTTCCCGGCACGGGGGAGGAGGTCGGCGCGCGTCTGGTCGCCGACCCGCGCATCGCGGGGGTCGCCTTCACCGGCTCCAACGTGACGTCTCGGCATATCGCCGCGACGCTGGCGGCTCGGCCGGGGCCGATCGTCCCGCTGATCGCCGAAACCGGCGGCCAGAACGTCATGATCGTCGATTCCTCGGCCCTGCCCGAACAGGTCGTCGACGATGCGATCTATTCCGCCTTCGACAGTGCCGGCCAGCGCTGTTCGGCACTGCGCGTGCTGTTCGTGCAGAGCGAGGTCGCACCGCGCCTCATCGAGATGCTGACCGGCGCCATGGCCGAGCTGCGCATCGGCGATCCCGGCCTGCTCGCGACCGACCTCGGCCCGGTGATCGACGAGGATGCCCGGACGGCGTTGGTGGCCCATATCGAGCGGATGAAGCGCGATGGCCGACTGCTTCACGCCTCACCGCTCGACAGGGAGACGGACCATGGCTGCTTCGTTGCGCCGCATGCCTTCGAGATCGACGGCCTGCACGTGCTGGAGCGCGAGGAGTTCGGACCGATCCTGCATGTGGTCCGCTGGCGTGCCGACGATCTCGACAAGGTCATCGATGCGATTCACGCCACCGGCTACGGTCTGACGCTCGGCATCCACAGCCGCATCGACGCGACGGTGCGTTACATCACCGACCGCGTCCGCGTCGGCAACATCTACGTCAATCGGAACATGATCGGCGCCGTGGTCGGCGTCCAGCCGTTCGGCGGCGAGGGGCTGTCGGGTACGGGTCCCAAGGCCGGGGGTCCTTACTATCTGCCCCGCTTCGCGACCGAACGCGTCATATCAACCAATACCGCCGCCGCCGGCGGAAACGCAGCCCTGATCACCCTGGGAGAGGACGCGTGAGCACGGATGCGATTGACAATGATTCGCATCTTGCCTACGATCGGCAGCACCCGCATCGGATAAGGCTGTCTCCTTGTACATCTGCATGTGCAACGCGCTCAACGAGCGCAAGGTCGATGAGGCGATTGCCGCCGGCGCTTCGTCCGTCGGCCGGATCTACAAGTGCCACGGCTGCGTGCCGAAGTGCGGCAAGTGCATCCCCACCATGCGCGAACGGCTCCGGGAGGCGGCGACGCCGAGGCCGGAGGCGCAGGCGACCGCCTGACCGGATCAACCGACCGCAGGCGCTGCCGCTTCGGCCCGCAGGCGGCGATACAGGTCGCGGAACCAGTCCCGTTCGGCCGTCAGCCGCGCCACCTCGAGTCCGATCCAGCCCGGCACATAGGCCCAGTCGCAGGCACAGCGGGCCACCGCATCGCGGAAGTGTCGGATCTCCGCCTCGTACCGTTCCAGGAGGTCGGCCACCTGCTCCGCCTGCTCGCCCGGGCTCAGAAGGTCGAGGAAGCAGACCTTGAGCGCGACCGCGGCGGCGTCGAGCCCGACCGTCGAGGCGGGCAGGGGGGCTTGTAGCAGGTCTTGCAGGACCCGGCGGCCCTCCGCGGTGATGGCATAGCGGGTCGTGTCCCAGTCCCGGCCGGGATCGGCCTGCTCCACCAAGCGGCGGCTGCGCAGTTCTTCGAGATTGACCGCGATCACGTCGGAGGTCGGCTGCCAGGCCCGACCGACCACGTGCTTGACCAGGGAAACGATTTCCGTTCCGAGTGCCGGGGCCCGGGCGACCACGCCCAGAATCGCGAGCTGCGTGGCCTCCTTGGGGGTCGTGGTGGTGGCGGTACCGGTCATCGCGTGCTCCCTCACCGCTGCGGCCCGGCGGGCGCGGGCTCAGGCCACGCGCCGGTCCCGATTCTGGAGCCGCTCCTCGGCAATATGGTCGGCCACGACATCGGTTGGAAGGCCCTCGCGCGCCGCCCGCTCGAAGATCGCTGCCAGCGTCGGGCCGATGGCGGCGACTTGCGCGAAGGCCCGCTCCCGGTCGTAGCGCCGGCCCGGCCGCCCGAGCGGTTCGTGGGCGACGTTGATCACGCCGCCGGCATTGATCACATAGTCCGGCGCATAGAGGATGCCGCGCGCCGCGAGCGCGGCGCCGTGCCGGCTTTCGGCGAGCTGGTTGTTGGCCGAGCCGGCCACCACCGCCACCCGCAGCCGTGCGACGGTCTCGTCGTCGATGATGCCGCCCAGGGCGCACGGCGCGAACACGTCCGCCGCCACGTCGAGCACGGCATCGGGCGGGACGACCGTTGCGCCCAGCTCGCGTTCGGCCGCCGCCGTCCGAGCCGCGTCGATGTCGCTGACCGTCAGCCGCGCGCCGGCCGCGGCGAGCCGCTCGGACAGCTTCCGGCCGACCGCCCCGAGCCCTTGCACCACAACATGAACCCCGGCCAGATCGTGCCGCCGCAGCCGATGCCGCACCGCGGCCCGGATGCCCTCGAACACTCCGAACGCGGTCGCGGGCGACGGGTCGCCGCTGTAGTCCGGGCCGGTGAGCCCGGCGACATGGCGCGTCGCTTGACGGATCACGGCCATATCCGCCGTGGTGGTGCCCACATCCTCGGCAACGATGTAGAGCCCGCCCAGCCGCTCGACACAGCGGCCGAACGTGGTCAGCAGCTCCGGGGTTTTCGCCGTCCGCGGATCGCCGATGATCACCGACTTCCCGCCGCCGAGCGGCAGTCCGGCCAGTGCCGACTTGTAGGTCATGCCGCGGGCAAGCCGGAGCACGTCGTGCAACGCTGCCTCGTCGTCCGGATACGGCCAGAACCGGCAGCCGCCGAGCGCCGGCCCCAGCCGCGTATCGTGGATCGCCACGATCGCGCGCAGCCCGGTGGCCGCATCGGCGAAGAACGCGACCTGCTCGTGCCCGGCGAAGCCGGGGGCGGAGAAGACAGTCATAACCTGCCTGCTGCTGTAAGAGGCTCGTCTCGAAATAATGCAGGGGAGGGGGGCGGTGGTTCCGCGTCAGCGCGCCAGGGCACGCTCCAGAAAGTCGAGTCGGTCCTGCCCCCAGAGCAGAAGATCGCCGTAGATATAGGTCGGGATGCCGAAGACGTCGCGCTTTAGCGCCTCCTCGGTGTTGGCCTCGAACGTCTCGCGTACGCCGGCATCATCGGAGGCGGCCAGGAGCACGTCGCCCGGCAGGCCGTTCTCCTCGGCGATGGCTGCCAGTGTTCGCGGGTCGTTGATGTCCCGGTCCTCCGCCCAGACGGCCCTGGGCAGGGCAAACACCAGCGGTCCGGGGTCGGCGCCCAGCCGATCGGCGGCAATGGTCAGCCGCGCCGCCCGTTGCTGCGCGACCGGATAATAGCGGGGACGGAGATTGATCGGCAGGCCGTAGAAGTCGGCCCAGCGCTGCATTTCGGCCTTGCCGTATTTCCGGTGCGCCTCGGACCGCTCCGGTGGATCCTCGCTGCCGATCAGCCGCAGCATCATCTCCTTGAGATCGACCGGCTTGTAGCGGATCGAGGCGCCGGCGGCCTTGGCGATCGCCTCCAGCCGCCGCTGGCCGAGATAGACCCAGGGCGAATTGAGGCAGAAGAAATAGTCGATGGTCTTGGTCATGCGACAGGTCCCGGTTTCCGATCACGGCAGCCGCAGCGGCTCGCTCTCGTCCGCGAGCGCCCGCTCCAGGAACTCGAGCCGGTCCTGGCCCCAGAACGGCTCGTCGCGGTAGATGTAGGTCGGAGCGCCGAAAACTTTGCGCGCTTGGGCCTCCTCGGTGAGCCGCCGATACTCCGCCTCGGTGGCGGGCTCGCCGGCCGCCTCCAGGAGACGGGCGCCGTCCATGCCGGCCGCGTCGGCGATCGCCTTCAGCGTTCCGGGGTCGGCGACATTGCGATCCTCGACCCAGACCGCGCGCATCAGCGCGCCGGCCAGTCTTCCGGCATCGTCGCCTGCCTGCTGCGCGGCGAGCACCATCCGGTTCGCCAGCGTCGCATCCGCGGGGAAGTATCTCGGACGCAGGTTGAGCGGCCGGTCGCGGTATGCACGCCAGCGCTGCAGTTCGATCAGCCGGTAGTGCTGCCGCTGCACCGGCCGCTTGTCCAGCGGCAGCCCGCCGGAGACCTGGAAGACGGCGGCCATATTGACTGGCTTGTGAACGACCCGGGCCTCCCGACGCCGAGCCATCGTCAGTAGGAGGTCGTGCCCGAGATAGGTCCAAGGGGATGTGACGGTGAAGTAGTAGTCGACCGTCTTCTCGCTCACGCCCGTCTCCTTCTCATGTCTCCGCCTGCTGCCGGGCGATTTCGCGTTCCCGCAGCTCCCGGCGCCGGATCTTGCCGGTGGCGGTCATCGGCAGTTCTTCGACGAACGCCACCTGCCGCGGATACTCGTGGGCCGACAATCGGGCCCTGACGAAATCCCGCATCTCCTGTTCGAGGGACGCGTCCGGCACGTGGCCGGGCCGCAGCACGACGAACGCCTTGACGATCTCGGTCCGGACCGGGTCCGGCACACCGACCGCGGCGGCCAGCGCCACCGCCGGATGCCGCATTAGGCATTCCTCGATCTCGCCCGGCCCGATCCGGTATCCGGAGCTGGTGATGATGTCATCGTCGCGGCCGACGAAACGGAAATAGCCGTCCTCGTCCCGGGTTGCCGTGTCGCCGGTCAGGAGCCAATCACCGGCGAACTTCCGCCGTGTGGCCTCCGGGTTCCTCCAGTATTCCAGGAACATGACCGGGTCCGGACGCCGGACAGCGACCTGCCCGGGCACGCCCGGCGGCAGCAACCGGCCCTCCTCGTCGACCACTTCGACGACATGGCCGGGCACCGGCCGCCCCATCGCACCGGGCCGCACCGGCAGCAGCGACGCGCAATTGGCCAGGACCAGATTGCACTCGGTCTGGCCGTAGAACTCGTTGATGGTGAGGCCGAAGGTCTCGCGGCCCCAGTCCAGGAGCTCGGATCCGAGGCTTTCCCCACCGCTGCCGATGCTGCGCAGTGCGACGCGGTGACGCGTCTGCGGACTTGGCACCTGCCGCATCAGCTTCAGCGCCGTCGGCGGGAGGAAGGCATTGCGCACACCGTGCGCCGCCATCAGCGCGAACGCCTCCTCCGGGTCGAACTTGCTCGAACGGTGGGCCAGCACCGGCACGCCGTGATGCCAGGAGGGCAGCAGCACGTCCAGCAGGCCGCCGGCCCAGGCCCAGTCGGCCGGAGTCCAGAACAAGTCTCCCGGTTCGGGGAAGAATTCCTGCGGCATCTCCACGCCCGGCAGATGGCCGAGCAGCACGCGATGCGCGTGAAGCGCTCCCTTGGGTGGTCCGGTCGTGCCGGAGGTGTAGATCAGCATTGCCGGGTCGTCGGCGGCCGTCGCGACTGGCCGGAACCGGTCCGATCCCCGCTCCAGCGTGTCCCAGAAATCGAGCGCACCGCCCGTGTCCCCTCCGGCGACCAGGAGGCACTCGAGAGCCGGCAACCGGTCGCGCAGGGCAGTCAGCTTCGGCAGATTGGCGCCGTTCGTGACGATCGCCCGGGCGCCGCTGTCCGTCAGACGGTATTCGAGGGCGTCCTCGCCAAACAGCGTGAACAGCGGTACCGCCACTGCCCCGAGCTTGTAGACGGCGAGGTGCGCGATGGCCGTTTCCGGGCATTGCGGAAGCAGGATACCGACCCGATCGCCGCGGCCGATCCCCTGTGCCGCCAGGACGTTCGCACAGCGGTTCGACCACCGCGCCAGGTCGCCGAAGCTGTAGTTCCGAACCACCCCGTTCTCGTCACGGTAGACGAGCGCGAGCTGCTCCGGCGGCTGCCGGTCGCAGACATCGACCGCGATGTTGTACTGGGAGGGGATCTGCCAGCGGAAGTCGCGATAGATCTCGTCGTAGGTGCCGGCCCGCTGCAGCATCTTGTGGCTCCTCCCGCCTGCTCCTCCGGCTATTCTATCGGGGCGCGGCCTCCGTTCCTACTCGCTCGTCATTTGCAATACGGCGTCGGCGATTGCGGGCGACGCCGTCAGGCCGGGGGATTCGATGCCGAACAGATTGACGAGGCCGGGAATGCCGTGCGTCCGCGGGCCCTGGAGCATGAAGTCCGGCTGCGGCTCGCCGGGCCCGTGAATCTTCGGCCGGATGCCGGCATAGGCGGGTTGGAGGGTACCGTCCTTCAGATCGGGATAGTAGGTGCGGATCGCGGCGTAGAAGCGCTCCGCCCGTTTCGGGTCGACCTCGTAGTCCAATCTGTCGACCCATTCGAGATCCGGTCCGAACTTGCACTGACCGGCGAGGTCGAGCGTCACATGGACCCCGAGCACCGAAGCCTCCGGCATGGGATAGACGAGGTGCGTGAAGGGCTGCTTGCCGGCGACCGAGAAGTAATTGCCTTTGGCGAGATAGGCCTTCGGGATCAGGTTGCGCGGCATGCCCTCGATCGCGGCGGCGAGCTGCGGCGCATGCAGCCCGGCGCTGTTGACGACGGTGCGGCACAGCAGTTCCGTCGCCTCGGCGCCGCCGACATGGAGCAGGATGCCGTCGGCCGTGACCATGCCGCGCTCGACCGGCGAGCGGAACGCGATCATCGCCCCGTGCGCTTCGGCGTCGCCCTGATAGGCAAGCATCAGTCCGTGGCTGTCGATGATCCCGGTCGAGGGCGAGAACAGCCCGGCAACCGCCCGCACCGCCGGCTCCAGCCGCTTGACGGCCTCCGCGTCGAGCCACTCCAGGTCGTCGACACCGTTGGCCGCCGCCAACTCGCGCAAGGCAGCCAGGCGTGGCACTTGGCTCTGCTCGCTGGCGACGATCAGCTTGCCGAGCCGCTTGTGCGGGACGCCGTGAGCGGCGCAGTAGTTGTAAAGCCAGAGCTTGCCGGCGACGCAGGCCCGGGCCTTGAAGCTGCCGGTCGGATAGTAGATGCCGGCGTGAATGACTTCGCTGTTCCGGGAACTCGTCTCGGTTCCGATCGTGTCGGCCGCCTCGAGCACGATGACCTCGCGGCCGGCCATGGCAAGTCGCCGCGCGACCGCGAGCCCCACGACCCCGGCGCCGATGACGACGCAATCCACCCGCTCGGCCATAGTCTGTTGCCCCGTTTCGTCCGGACCGCGGAATTTCGCCGGAGGGGTGCCGAGCGGTCAAGCGGCGGGGCCCAAGGATGTGATCCCCCGGCGGTCGCGACTATATCTATCGACAGACCGTCAGTGGCATCCTCGGTACCGTTGCGCCATGGGGAATGAGAAAGACAGGCTCCCGGCCCGGCCGGGCCGGTCGAGCAGTGCCGAGATCGACGCGTTCCTGAGGAAGGTCGCGGCCGCGCCCGCTGTGCACGCGGCCGGCAGTCGCGGGCGGCTGGTCTTCGCCCTCGACGCGACGGCAAGCCGCGAGCCGACCTGGGACCGCGCCTGTCATATCCAGGCCGAGATGTTCCGGGAAGCCGAAACTCTCGGTGGCCTCGACGTTCAACTCGTCTTCTATCGTGGTTTCGGCGAGTGCAAGGCCAGTCCTTGGGTGTCGGATCCTGCGGTTCTCCGGCGCAAGATGACTTCAGTGACCTGCCTCGGCGGCCAGACGCAGATCGGTAAGGTGCTGCGCCACGTCACCGCGGAGGCCAGGCGGCAGAAAGTGAACGCCCTCGTTTTCGTCGGCGACGCGTTCGAGGAAGAGATCGATGCGGTCTGCGCCCATGCCGGCGAACTCGGTGTGCTCGGTGTGCCCGCGTTCATGTTCCACGAGGGAAACGACCCGGTGGCACGGCGGGCGTTCGAGCAGATCGCACGGCTGAGCAACGGGGCCTATTGCCGCTTTGACTCCGGCAGCGCCCAGCAGCTTCGCGAACTGCTGCGGGCAGTCGCGGTGTTCGCCGCAGGCGGGCGACTCGCTCTCGAAAATTATGGAAGACGCCATGGCGGCGAAGCCGCGAGGCTCTCGGCACGGCTCAAGGCTTTGCCTCAAGGGCGCGGCTGATCCTATCCGATGATCGCCTACTTCGCTCTCGGCGTCCTTCTGCTGGCTGGCCTTCTGCTGATCGGCCGATCGTTCGTCTCTGCCGATCCCCGCCGGCTGGCGAAGATCGTGCGGGTGATCGCGATCCTCGTCGGAGGTGCGGTCGTGCTGTACCTCTCCCTGACCGGCCGGATCGGGATCGCTTCCATGGTGCTGTTCGGGCTGCTGCCCCTGCTGGCGCGGTGGAGGGCGCTCGGTCGGATGTGGCGGAATGCCGCCGGGCCCAGCCCCGGGCAGCAATCGGAGGTGACGACCCGGTTTCTTCGGATGAGTCTCGACCACGACACCGGCTTGGTCTCGGGCGTCGTCCTCGACGGACCGTTCCGCGGCCGCACCTTGCAGGAGCTGACCGGGGCAGAGCTGATCGACCTTCTGCGGCAGTGCCGGATCGAGGATCCACAGTCCGCGACCCTCTTGGAATCCTACCTCGATCGGACCGACCCGGGCTGGCGTACGGCGGATGCAGAGGCCAGTCGCGGCCCGGCGGCGGGCATGACGCAGGAAGAAGCGTACCGAATTCTGGGCTTGGAGCCGGGTGCCGACGAGGCGGCAATCAAGAAAGCACACCGTGAATTGATGCAGAAGGTCCACCCCGATCGCGGCGGCTCCTCTTATCTGGCGGCCAAGATCAACGAAGCAAAGGATTTGCTGCTGCGAACCTGATTCCGCCGGCCGCGTTTTTCTAAACCGTGCACCGCACCCGCATTGTTCCGAATGGCTCCCGCTTGTAGGGTGCCGTCAAAATTCGATCCGCCGCAGAGCAGGGAACCCAATGTCTCGACGAGTCCGTAAAGCCGTGTTTCCCGTGGCCGGCCTCGGAACGCGCTTTCTTCCGGCCACCAAGGCGATCCCGAAAGAGATGCTGCCCGTCGTCGACAAGCCGCTGATCCAATACGCGGTGGAGGAGGCGCGCGCCGCGGGCATCGAGCAGTGCATCTTCGTCACCGGCCGCGGCAAGTCGGCGCTCGAGGATCATTTTGACCGTGCCTACGAGCTGGACGACACGCTCCGGCAGCGCGGCAAGAGCAAGGAGCTCGAAATTTCCGGAGCGATGGTCGGGGCGCCGGGCGCGATCGTCTATGTTCGCCAGCAGGAGCCGCTCGGCCTCGGTCACGCCGTCTGGTGCGCCCGCCATATCGTCGGCGACGAGCCGTTCGCGGTGGTGTTGCCCGACGATCTCGTGCAGTCCAAGCAGCCCTGTATCGGGCAACTCATCGAGGTGCACGAGCGCACTGGCGGCAACGTCGTTGCGGTGATGGACGTGCCGCGGGAGCACACGAATCGCTACGGCATTCTCGATGTCGCCCACGATGACGGCCGGTTGGCCGAGGTTCGAGGTCTGGTCGAGAAGCCGGCCCCGGAATCGGCACCGTCCACCCTTTCGATCATCGGGCGCTATGTGCTGCTGCCGGAGATCTTCGCCTTGCTGGAACGGCAGGGTCGCGGCGCGGGGAACGAGATCCAGCTCACGGACGGCATGGCGGCGATGTTGGGCCGAAAGCCGTTCCACGGGCTGCGCTTCGAAGGCGAGCGGTTCGACTGCGGCGACAAGGCCGGCTTCCTGGCCGCGAACGTCGCATTCGCGTTGGAGCACCCGCAGCTCGCCCCGGCGATGCGGGCGATTCTGGAGCGATACCGGTAGGCGAGGAGATCCGGCTGTCCGCACACGGCGCGGCGGCAGCTGACGAGGCGGCACAACACGCAGCGAGCGAACCATGCGGGTAGCGATGATCGGGACCGGCTATGTCGGTCTGGTGACGGGTGCGTGTTTTTCCGAGTTCGGGGTCGAGGTCTGCTGCGTCGATTCGGACGCGGAGAAGATTCGGCGGCTTTCGGAGGGGGAGATCCCGATC
>CAZVAR010000025.1:0-29661 GCA_964625225.1 uncultured Alphaproteobacteria bacterium
AGATCTCCTCGACCGAGACCCCGCCCGGCTTGACCGCCGGCGGGAGCATCAGGTTCTCCTCGACGTCGAGGCTGGCGAAGATGCCGCGCTCCTCCGGGCAATATGCGATGCCGCGCCGGGCGATGCGGTTCGAGCTGAGCGAGATCAGCTCCTCGCCGTCGTAGCGGACCGAGCCGGACCGCCTGGGTATGATCCCCATGACCGCCCGCAGGGTCGTGGTCTTACCGACCCCATTGCGGCCCAGCAGACAGACGCACTCTCCACGACTGACGTGGAAATCCACTCCGTGCAGAACATGAGACTCGCCGTAGAAGGCGTTCAGCTCCTCGACGCGGAGGAGCTCGTAGCTGCCGGAATCATCACGCATAGCCGGTTCCGACATAGGCCTCGACCACCCGCGGGTCCTTCGAGACGGCCTCATACGGCCCTTCCGCCAGGATCTCCCCGCGCTGCAGCACGGTGATACAGTCGGAGAGATCGGCGACCACGCTCATATTGTGCTCGACCATCAGCACGGTCCGGTTCCGCGCGACACGCTTGATGAGGCTGCTGATACGGGGAATATCTTCGTGCGCGAGTCCCGCCATCGGCTCGTCCAGCAGCAGCAGCTGCGGCTCGAGCGCCAGTGTCGTCGCGATCTCGAGCGCCCGCTTTCGACCATAGGGCAACTCCACCGCGGGCCGGCTGCTATACTCGCTCAGCCCGACCGCCTCGACCAGTTCATCCACCCGCTCGTCGAGCGCGGCGAGACTCCGCTCCGAGCGCCAGAAATGGAATGAGGTGCCGAGCGGCCGCTGCAGCGCGACGAGGACGTTCTCGAGCACCGTCAGGTGCGGGAACACCGCCGAAATCTGGAATGAGCGGACCATCCCGCTGCGGGCAATCGCGCTCGGCCGGGTGTGCGTGATGTCTTCGCCGTTGTAGTGGATCTGCCCCATGGTCGGCGTCAGGAACTTGGTCAGCAGATTGAAGACCGTCGTCTTGCCGGCGCCGTTCGGGCCGATCAGCGCATGGATGCTGTGCCGGCGGACCCGCAGGTTGACGTTCCGCACCGCGACGAAGCCGCGGAACTCCTTGGTCAGATTGCTGGTCTCGAGGATGTAGTCCCCGGCCATGGCGTCTCCCTGAATTCGTGTTCTTGGCCTATCGCCGGTGCCGGACTTCGGCGGCCGTCCGCAGGCTTTCTCGGCCCCACATTACTGAAACTTCCGCGGCCATCGCCACAATGATTTGCAGGTCGGCGCTGGCATGCCGGCCGCGCCCCGGTAAGATGGATCGCCTTCCACCAGGGGGAGCGGCGGCCCATGTGGTTCTGGATCGGATTGGCACTCGTCATCGCCTGGGGCGCCTGGGGCTACGCGCGGCGGCGATGGTGGCTGCGCGAGATCGACCGCTCGCTCGGTCGGGCCCAGCGCGCACTCAGCCCGGCCGCGCAGGGCAGCGCTTTCCACTATCAGCCGCCGCAGCGGCTGGTCGTCTCGGACCGAATCGTGACCGCATTGGCCGGGGCCGCCGCGATCATCGGGCTGTTCCTGATCGTCGGCAGCCGTTGGGGCTGGTTCGCCTGAGCGGCGCGAGCCCGGTCGTCAGGTCCTTGGCGAGCGGGCACAGGCCGCCAGCACCGCACCCGCACCCAGAGCCCCGGCGCCGAGCGCGAACAGGACCGCATACGACTCCGTCCGGTCGAACAGCCAGGCGAAGGCATAGGCACCGGCCGCCTGCGCGAGAGCGAAGCTGCCGGTCATCCAGCCCCAGACCCGTTGCTGCGGACGCGGCCCGACCAACTCGGCGGTGCGTGCCGACAGCAAGGCGGAGGTCCCTGGCACGAGCGCGCCAACCACCACGGACGAGGCGGCGAGCGCCACCGGCCCGGTATCGAGCAGCGGCAGCGCGACACCAAGCCCCTTGACCAGCATCGCCAGCGCAAAGCTCGCCGCGAGCCCGACCCGATCGGCCAGGAGGCCGGCGACGATCGGGCCGGCTGCAGCACCGAGGCCGAAGAGGATCCAGTAAGCGCCGCCGACCTCCAGGCCGAGATCGAGGCCGCGCGCCAGATAGTCGACCCAGAACACGGTGTGCGGCACGAAGCCGAGGCCGTCGCAGGCATAGGCCGACAGCAATAGCACAACCGGGGCCGAGAGCTGCACGCGCTCGCGGGCCGGACCCGCGGCCGGGCGCGGAGCCGCCGCCGGCCAGTTCGGCCAGGCGAGCGCCGTCAGCACGGCGCTGGCCCCGGCCAGCCCGAACCACACCGCGGTCACGCCGGAGCCCGCCAGCGCCGGCACGATCGTCCCCGAAACCGCGATGCCGAGCCCGACACCGGTGAACACGATGCCGCCCACCCGTCCCCGCCGTCCCGGTACCGCTTGGGCGAGCGCCGTGGGCGCGGACAGCACCATCAGCACCGCCCCGACGAAGCCGGAGGCAAACCGCCAGGGGAAGAACCACCAGAAGCCCGGGTTCCAGGCGCAGGCGAGGAAGGTGACGGCAGCGATCGCCATGGCGGCACGGAGCACGGCCGGGGCGGAGAAGCGGATCGCCAGGCGGCGCGCCGCAGCGGCTCCGCCCAGATAGCCGGCGAGATTGGCGGCGCCGAGATAGGCCGCCTCCGACGGGGTGAACCAGGAGGCGGCGATCAGCACCGGGATCAGGGGCGTGTAGGCGAACCGGGCAAGACCGATGCCGACCAACAGGGCGCACAGGCCCGCGAAGGCCGTCCGCCACATCATTGCCCCGGCCACGGGCGCGGCGGACGTCGGACGCAGCATCTTGGCGGTTCTGCGGGCGCTGCCGGAGGCCGTGGTCGGACGCCGACGATGGCGCTAGGACAGCCCCTCGACCTCCCCTGCCGGGCCGAGGCGGATCGTCTCGGCCGCGGGCGCGCGCGGCAGGCCGGGCATCGTCATGATATCGCCGCACACGGCAACGACGAACTCGGCACCCGCGGCCAGACGGAGCTCGCGGATCTCGACGATGTGACCCGAAGGCGCCCCCTTGAGCCCGGGGTCGGTCGAGAAGCTGTACTGGGTCTTTGCCATGCAGACCGGAAGGTGGCCGAAACCGCCGTCCTGAAAGCGGCGGTACTGTGCCGCCACGCGCGGAGGCATCGCGATGTCGGCAGCACCGTAAATCTCCCGGGCGATGGTCCGGGTCTTCTCGACCAGCGGCATCTCGTCCGGGTAGAGCGGACGGAAGTCGGCGCGGCCCGATTCGGCGAGATCGACGACGATCCGCGCTAGATCCTCGGTCCCGGCGCCCCCGTCGGCCCAATGGGTGCAGACCGACATCGGCACGCCCAGCGTCGTGCAGAAGGCGCGCACCACGTCCAACTCGGCCTCGGTATCGGCCGTGAAGCGGTTGACCGCGACCGCCGCCGGGACCCCGAACCGGGCGACGTTGCGCAGGTGGCGGTCGAGATTGGCGAGGCCGCGGCGCACCGCTTCGGGGTCCTCCCGGGAGAGCTCTTCGCGCGGGACGCCGCCGTGGAACTTGAGCGCGCGCACGGTCGCCACCACGACCACGGCGTCCGGCCGAAGCCCGGCCTTGCGGCACTTGATGTCGAAGAACTTCTCGGCGCCGAGATCGGCGCCGAACCCGGCTTCCGTGACAACGAAATCGGCCAGCTTCAGCGCGGCCCGGGTCGCGGCCACCGAGTTGCAGCCATGCGCGATGTTGGCAAAGGGGCCGCCATGCACGAAGGCGGGATTGTTCTCGAGCGTCTGCACCAGGTTCGGGAGGACGGCATCCTTGAGCAGCACCGCCATGGCGCCATCGGCCTTGAGGTCCCGGGCCGTGACCGAATCGCCTTTGCGCGTCTGCCCGACCACGATGTTTCCGAGCCGCCGCTCGAGGTCGTGCAGGTTCCGGGCGAGGCAGAGGATCGCCATGATCTCGGACGCGACGGTGATGTCGAACCCGGCCTCGCGCGGAAAGCCGTTCGCGACCCCGCCGAGGGAGACGACGATCTCGCGCAGTGCCCGATCGTTCATGTCGAGCACGCGCCGCCAGGTGATACGGCGGACGTCGAGATCGAGCGGATTCCCCCAATAGACCGAGTTGTCGATCATCGCGGCGAGCAGGTTGTGCGCGGCGGTGATGGCGTGGAAGTCCCCGGTGAAGTGCAGGTTGATATCCTCCATCGGCACGACCTGGGCGTAACCGCCGCCGGCGGCCCCGCCCTTCATGCCGAAGCAGGGCCCGAGGCTCGGCTCGCGCAGGCAGATGGCGGCGCGCTTGCCGATGCGGTTAAGGCCGTCGCCGAGTCCGACGGTGGTCGTCGTCTTGCCCTCGCCGGCCGGAGTCGGACTGATCGCCGTGACCAGGACCAGCTTGCCGTCGGTCCGCTCCTCGAGCCCGGCGAGAAAGTCCTCCGCCAGCTTCGCCTTGGCCCGCCCATAGGGCAGGATGGCATCGGCCGGAATGTCGAGCCGGGCCCCCACCTCCACGATCGGCGCGAGCCGCGCCGCACGGGCGATCTCGATGTCGCTCTTGGCCATCTCGCCTCCCTACTCCGTCAGTTCGCCGCGGGCTCGCGCGGCAGCGGCGTATCCCAGACCATCCCGCGCTCCGGCCGAGGATCGAGCAGCACCCCTCCCGGACTCCTCCCCTCGATGTGGCCGTACCGGCCCTTGTGAACGCCGTAGCCGTACAAGTCCTGCAGCTTTGGCGGAGAACCGGCAACCCTTTCGCGCGGCAGGCCGCGTTGCAGATTCTCCTGCTGCGGGATCCAGCCCGCGCAGTAGTAACAGGCGATGCCGGTCCGGCGCCGGTCCGTCCGGTTGGCCCCACCGCCGTGCCACAGGGTAGTGTCGAAGATCAGGACGCTGCCCGCCGTCATATCCGCCACCGCCGACGGGTAGTGCCGGCCGTAGGCCGGAGCCCGGTCGCGGCGGTGCGATCCGGGAATAAGCCGCGTCGCGCCGCTGGCCTCGGTGAAACCCGTCGGCGCCCGGATGGCGTTGAACATGATCGGCGGCATGCCGGGTCCTTCGCTGGGAACTGCCGCCGGAGTGTAGCGCGTCGCAGCGAAAAGGGCCGCCCTTTCGAGCGGCCCTCGTGCGGCGCCTTGCCTCGGCCCCGGTCAGTCCCAGATCGGCCGGCCGAGATCGATATCGTCGCGGTCGGTCAGCGCGCCCGCGGCCCCGCCCGCGGCCCCGCCGATCAGCGCGCCGCCCAGCACGCTGCCGCCAGTGAGACCGCCGACGGCGGCACCGCCGGCCGCGCCGATGCCGGCGCCGCTGAGCGCACGGTCGGTCGTCGAGGAACCGCAGCCTGCCAGCAAAAGGCCAAGGCTGCACACCAGAACACCCGGGGTCAGAAGCTTCATCGTCCCATCCTCCATTCGTGGCGAGAGCGGATGCGGTCACCCGTCGTCTGGGAATTCCCCGGTCCCGCCGTCCTGTCCGCGGATTCAACCGCGAGGACCGAAGAATGGTTCCCGCGAACCGGTCCGGACTCGGCCGCCGGCCCCGCCATGCGCGACCGCAGCGGGCGCACGCCGGCCCGTCTTTTCAGAGGCGCGGTTCCGGGTCATTCTCCGCCCCCTTCGCGACGAGCCGACGGAGACAGGTCGATGGAATTCCTCACTGCCAGCGCCCGCAACGCCGTGCCCCTGACTCCCCTGACGACGGCAGAGCTGACCGACTGGCTCGACGGGCAGCCGCCGGAGGTGCGCGCGTGGCTGGAGGCCGGCGGGTTCACGGCGAAGCCGGGCACGCTCGCCCGCATTCCCGACGAGCGGGGCCGCCTCAGCCGGGTCGTCGCCGGCGTCGGCGATCCGAACGAACTCTGGTCCTACGGCGACCTGGCGGCGAAGCTCGGAACCGGAACCTACGCGCTCGATCGTACCCTCACGCCCGAGGCCGCCACCCGCGCCGCGATCGGCTGGGCGCTCGGCACCTACCGGTTCAAGCGCTACCGGAAGAGCGAGCAGACCTTCGCCACGCTGGCGTGGCCGAACGCCGCCGACCGCGACGCGGCAACGCGGACGATCGAGGCGGTGTTCCTGGCCCGCGACCTGATCAATACGCCGGCCAACGATCTCGGTCCCGAGGAACTGGCCGAGAGCGTCCGCCAACTCGGGCGCCGATACAAGGCGCGGGTCAGCGTGATCGTCGGCGACGACCTCCTGAAGGCGAACTATCCGGCGATCCACGCGGTCGGCCGCGCCAGCGCGCGGGCGCCCCGACTGATCGACCTGCGCTGGGGCAAGGGCGGCGACCCGAAGGTGACGCTGGTCGGCAAGGGCGTCTGCTTCGATACCGGCGGGCTCGACATCAAGCCTGCCGCCGGCATGCGCCTGATGAAGAAGGACATGGGCGGCGCCGCCAACATGCTCGGCCTCGCGTCGATGATCATGGCGGCCGACCTGCCGGTGCGCCTGCGCGTCCTGATCCCGGCGGTCGAGAACAGCAGTTCCGGCAGCGCCATGCGCCCGGCGGACGTGCTGCGCACGCGCAAGGGGCTCACGGTCGAGGTCGGCAACACCGACGCCGAGGGGCGCATCGTCCTCTGCGACGCGCTCGCCGAGGCGGACAGCGAGAAGCCGGAACTGATCCTCGACGCCGCCACGCTCACGGGCGCGGCGCGGGTGGCGCTCGGCCCGGATCTGCCAGCCCTGTTCTCCAACGACGACCGGCTGGCGGAGGACCTGCTGCGGCACGGAGCGGCGGAGAGCGACCCGATGTGGCGCCTGCCGCTGCACGAGGGCTATCGCAGAATGCTCGACAGCGACGTGGCCGACCTGAACAACGTGTCCGAGGGAGGCTTCGCCGGCGCGATCACCGCGGCCCTCTATCTCCAGGCCTTCGTCTCGAAGGAGACGAAGTGGGCGCATTTCGACCTGTTCGCCTGGAACCAGAAGGATCGCCCGGGCCGCCCGCGCGGCGGCGAGGCCCAGGTCATCCGCGCCGCCTTCGCGATGCTCAAGGAGCGCTACGGGCGGTAGGCACGAGGAGATCGGCCCCGCTCCGGGCCCCGGCGGGACCGGGAGGGGGAGCCCGCCGCGGGCGCCGGACGCGGCCGCCGCTCAATACCCGCTGTCCCGGTCCACGAGGTTCAGCATCGGCGCGCCGGCGCGGACCCGGCGGATGTTCTCCGCGACCTGGGCCGTGGCCGTGTACGGATTCGTGACCCCGGCGACATGGGGCGTGATCGTGACCTTCGGATGCCGCCAGAGGGGATGGTCCGGCGGCAGCGGCTCCGGGTCGGTGACGTCGAGGAAGGCACCGGCGAGGTGGCCCGAATCGAGTGCCGCCAGCAGGTCGGGCTGGACCAAGTGGCGGCCGCGGGCGGCGTTGATCACGAACGCCCCCTTCGGCAGCATCGCGAACGTGCGCGCATCGAGGATGCCCTCCGTTTCAGGGGTCAGCGGCAGCAGGCAGACCAGGAACTCCGAGACCGCCAGGAACGCCGGCAGCTCGGCGGCGCCGGCGAAGTTCCGGATCGGCCCGAGGTCCTTCGGCGCGCGCGTCCAGCCCACCACCTCGAAGCCGAGCCCGGCGAGCGCACGGCCGGCGAAGCCGCCGATCTCGCCGCAGCCGAGGATCCCGACCCGCGGGGTCGCCTCGGTCCATTCCTCGAGCTCCTTCCATTCGCCGCGGCGCTGCTGTTCGGCATAGGCGTCCATCTGCCGATGGAGATGCAGCACGGCATGCACCACCCACTGCCCCATGGCCGTGGTCATCCAGGGATCGACGATGCGGGCGATCGGCACGTGCCGCGGCAGCGAGGGGTCCGAGAGAATGCCATCCACCCCGGCACCGGTGGACAGGACCGCCTTCAGGTTCGGAAACTGGCCGAGCATGCCCGGCTCGGCGCGGAACAACAGGGCGAACTCGACCTGCGCGGGATCGCCGACGTCCGGCCAGATACGGAACGGGAGATCGGGAATGCGGGCCGCAATCTCACGACGCCAGAGTTCGGCATTGTCGGCACTCGCCTTGAACAGGATGGCCATGATCGCTCGCGTGATGGGGCTATGGGGGTCCGTGGGGATTTATGGGGTTCCGTGGGGGTTCATGGGGGTCGACTGGGGGTCGGCCGGTCTTGATAGCGTCATTCGCCGAGATAATGCAGCACCAGTTCGCGCCGGTGCGGGGCGGCACGATGCTCGAAGAGATAGATTCCCTGCCAGGTGCCCAGCAGCATGCGGCCATGTGCGACCGGGATCGCAAGATGGGTCTGCGTCAGTGCGGAGCGGATATGGGCGGGCATGTCGTCCGGCCCCTCGACGGTGTGGCGGTAGAGCGGATCCCCTTCCGGCACGAGGCGGCGGAAGAACGCCTCCAGATCGCGCCGCACGTCCGGATCGGCATTCTCCTGGATCAGCAGTGAAGCGGAGGTATGGCGGACGAACAGGGTAAGCAGTCCCTGCCCCACGGCCTGTGCCGTCAGCCAGTCGGCCACGCTCGCGGTGACCTCGTGCAGCCCGGCCCGCGCCGGGGGCAGGGTGAGACGGTCCTGGATCTGGCGCATGGGCCCTCCTCGCCGCGACTGGACAAAACGATAGGATAAAGGAATTTTTTCTCTGACGCAAGCACCGGGCGATGGCGACACTTGACGCGTTCCGGCCGGCAGCCGAGAAATGGCGCATGCCGATCCATCCGCACCGCCGCCGGGGGCCGCTCCGGCTCGCCGTCCTCCTGCTCGGCGCCGCCCTGCTCGTCACCGGGGTGGCGCGTGCCGAGATCGAGATCGACCTGCTGCCGACCGATCCGCTGCTCGGCGCGATCCGGGCCGGCAACACGGTCAGCCTGCGCGGAATGCTGGTGACCGGAGCCTCCGCCAACGCCACCGACCGCAACGGGCGCTCGGCGCTGATGTTCGCTGCCGCGGCCGGCAACTTCGAAGCGGTCCATCTGCTGCTGGAACACGGCGCGCGCGTGCGAATGAAGGACCGCCGGGGCTACACCGCCCTGCACGAGGCGGCGCTCAGCGGCAATCCCGACGTCGTCGCCCGGCTGCTCGAGGCCGATGCCGAGGTCGACGCGGACGACCGCAACGGGGTCACGGCGCTGATGCTCGCCGCGGGCGAAGGCCACGCCGATATCGTGGCCCTGCTGCTCGAGGCCGGGGCCGATCCGAGCCGGACCGACTATTCCGGCCGCAGCGCGACGGACTGGGCTGCCAAGCGGGGCGGCGCCCGCGTGCACCGTCTGTTGCAGCAGGCGGGCGGCCGCTGACGCCGCGCCCGGCTCCCCGGCGCTCAGCCCGCCTGCGCCAGCCGGGCCAGGGTCTCGCGCAGCGCGTCGGCCCGACGGTCGCCGAATCGGCGGTCGATGACGATGCCGCGGACGGTGGCATCCGGCCCGTACAGCGCCTTGTTCCAGTCCTCGCGCCGGGCGACCACCGCCCCCTCCAGCGAGGCACCCAGGAACAGGCCCTTGTTGGTCGAGTAGGTATAGACGTCGACGCCGAGATTGGTGGTCGTGCCGGCGGCGAGCCCGACGCCCACCGGGCCGGCCGCGGCGCTGATGTCGCCGCCCAGCTTGACCTGATTGTCGATGATCGCCTGCAGCGCCTTGTCGGTCATGATGATCAAGACGGCTTCGGACGCCTGCCCGCCGAGCTGGAGGCCGAAGCTGATCGCGCCCAGCGTATAGAAGGCCGGATGGCTCCAATTGCCCTGCTCGTCCCGGGTGAGCAGCACGCCGCTGCCGCCCTCGCCGCCGATCAGGAAGGCGCCCTTCAGAAGTTGCGGGAAGATCATCACCCCCTTCGCGCGGGACAGCAGCCGAGGGATGTTCTGCTCCAGCTCCCGTTCGGAGGCGACGCGCTGTACAGTGAAGCGCGCCTTCTCGATGATCTCTTCGGCATCGAGGGCATTGCTGCTCTGGGCCGATGCGGGCGCGGCGACGAACAGGGCGGCCACGAGCGCGAGGGCGGCCGGAAGCAGGCTGGCAAATCGCATGGTCATTTCGGTTCCCGAATCAGGAATGTTCCGCCACGAAGGGGGAGTGCGGCCCATCCATATTAGCGCGATGCACGACCCTCGGGCCACACGGCGAGGCCGGGCGGTTGCGATGGCCCGGCCTTGGCTATAGGAGGGTGTTTCCGCGGTCGATCCGCGCCCCCGCGCCCCGGAGCCTGCCATGCCCGCCGATAGCCCCGTCGCCAGCCTCGACGAAATCCGCGGGCTGTTGCCGAAGCTTCCCGGTGCCGACCACGACGCAGCCGGTGCGGCCGCGTCCCGCGAAGCCGAACTCGCCAAACCCGCCGGGGCGCTCGGCCGCCTGGAGGAGCTGGCTGCGTGGTTGGCTGCCTGGCAGGGCCGCTATCCGCCGCGGCTGCAACGGCCGCGGGTCGCCGTGTTCGCCGCCAATCACGGCATCGCCGCACGCGGCGTCTCCGCCTATCCGGCCGGGGCCACGAGGCAGATGGTGCAGACCATCGTCGCGGGCGGGGCCGCGGTGAACCAGCTCTGCCGCGTGGCCGATGCCGAGCTGCGGGTCTACGAGATGGCGCTCGAGCAGCCGACGCGCGACTTCACCGAAGCGCCGGCGATGGAGGAGGACGAGTGCGCCCGCGCCATGGCCTACGGCATGATGGCGGTCGATGAGGGGCTCGACCTGCTCGCCCTCGGCGACATCGGCGTCGGCAACACGACCGCCGCCGCCGCCCTCTGCCTGGCCCTGTTCGGCGGTACGGCGGAAACCTGGGCCGGCTCCGGTCCGGGGGTCCGGGATGCGGCCCTGGCGCGCAAGGTGGAGACGGTCGCGGCCGGCGTGGCACGCCACCGTGAGGCCATGCGCGACCCGCTGCTGGCGCTGACCTGTGTCGGGGGCCAGGAGCTGGCAGCGATCGCCGGCGCCGTGATTGCGGCGCGGATGGCGCGCACCCCGGTCCTGCTCGACGGATTCGCCTGCACCGCGGCCGCCGCCGTCGTCTTCGCGGCCGACCCGGCCGGTCTCGATCATTGCCTGGTGGCGCACCGTGCCGACGAGCCCGGCCACGCTGCGCTGCTGGACCGGCTCGGCAAGGCCCCGCTGCTCGATCTCGGCATGCGCCTGGGCGAGGGCTCGGCGGCAGCGCTCTGCATCCCTATCCTGCGCGCGGCGGTGGAGACGCACACCGGAATGGCCGGCTTGGCCGAGGCCCGCGTCGGCCGCCCCTGATCCACCCCCCGCAGCCGCCCACTGCACCGGAAACCCGGGATCGACCGCGGGCGGGTCCGGGAGGCAACGCTTCCGCTCGCCGCACCGCCCGTGGGTACTCGCCTCCGGCGCCCGCGCGTGGCCGCCGGCCGGCCGCGCGAGGAAGAGACGGCAATTACCGCAATGCCGATCCGCCGTCCGCGCCTCGCCGTCGGGCCGGCGAACGGCCGGACCGGCGCGCGGGTCCCTCGTCCTGCCGAACGGCGGACCGCCTTTGCCAAAGTGTCGCACCGGCTGCATACTGGCCGGACGGACCCGCGGGCAAGCGCGGCGTCTCTGCCCGCTGCCCGGGTGCCCCGTCTGCCGGCGCGTCGCCGGCAAGAGTCTCGATCTGCCGGCCGGACGGGGCGGAGGCAGAAAGGGGAGAGGCCATGCGCACCGTTCGACATCGGCTCCTCACGACCGCGTTGGCGCTGACCGGCGCCACGGTCCTCGGCGCGGCGGCGCAGGCCGCCGATACGGTCCGCCTGCAGCTCGACTGGATCCCGACCGGCGAACATGCCGCCTATTTCGCCGGGTGGCAGAAAGGCTTCTGGACCGAGCACGGCATCAACATCGACATCTCGCGCGGCGACGGCTCCGGCGACACGGTGGCGAAGATGGCCGGCGGCGCCACCGACTTCGGCGTGGCGGACATTGCCGCAGTGATGACGGCGCGCGCCCGCACCGGCGCCCCGGTCAAGACGATCAGCGCTGTCTATACGCACTCGCCCCATTCGCTGTTCGTGCTGGCCGACTCCGGCATCCGGGAGTTCAAGGGGCTCGAAGGCAAGAAGATCGGCATCACCCCGGGCAACAGCCACAAGCTCTACTTCCCGAAGGTCGCCGAGCGCGCCGGCACCGACCCGGAGAAGATCGTCTGGGTCAACACCGACGCCTCCGCCATGGCGGCGATGCTGATCGCCGGCCGCATCGACGCGGCGCCTTTCTATTCCATTCATCACTACTACCAGAACAAGGCGGCGCAGAAGGCAGGCAAGGAGATCCTGGTCCTGCCGTTCGAATCGGTCGGCTTCGCCATCTACTCCGCCTCGCTGATCACCACCGACCGGAACATCGAGGAGAACCCGGACCTGGTCCGTCGCTTCCTCGCCGGCGCCCACAAGAGCTTCCGCTGGGCCAGGGACAATCAGCAGGAAGCGTGCGAGCTGCACGTCCAGAAGAACCCGGAGGTCGATCTCGACGACTGTCAGGGCAGTCTGAAGGCGACCATGGGGTTCGTCTTCAACGACCATTCGACCGGGACCGGCCTCGGCCGGCTTGACCCCGAGCGCCTCGCGTTCACCTGGGAGGTGGTGGCCGAGGCGCAGGAGCTGCCGAAGGAATGGGACTACATGCAGGCGGTCGACACCAGCCTGATCCCGCCGGGATGAGGGCGGCGGCCGGAGTCGGCGCCGTGCCGCCGGTGGACGCGGATGGAGCCCACGGACGACCGTCGGGCGGCGGCAGCAGAGGAGGCGGCGGGGCCCCGTGATCCGCATCGAGCGCGTCTCCAAGACCTTCCGTTCCCGCGACGGTGCCGGGGTAGCGGCGCTCGACGACATCTCGTTGACCATCGGCGACCACGAGTTCGTCACCATCGTCGGGTCCTCCGGTTGCGGAAAGTCCACGCTGCTGCGCCTCGTCGCCGGGCTGATCCCCTGCTCGTCCGGCCGGATCGCGATCGACGGTGCCGAGGTGCGCGGGCCACGGCAGGACATCGGGATCGTGTTCCAGAGCCCGACGCTGCTGCCCTGGGCCACCGTCATCGACAACGTGCTGTTCCCGCTGCGCATGATGCACGCGATGCGGCCGGACAGCCGGGACAAGGCCCATGCGCTGATCGAGCTGGTCGGGCTGGCCGGCTTCGCCGGGAAGTATCCGCGCGAGCTGTCCGGCGGCATGCAGCAGCGCGCCGCGATCTGCCGCGCCCTGATCTCCGACCCGGCGATCCTGCTGATGGACGAGCCGTTCGGTGCGCTCGATGCGCTCACGCGCGAGGAGATGAGCCTCGAACTCCTGCGCATCTGGACCGAACGGCCGAAAGCGATCGTCTTCGTCACCCATTCCATCACCGAGGCGGTCCTGCTGGCCGACCGGGTGGTGGTGATGTCGCCGCGGCCCGGCCGGATCGCCGACGTCATCGACGTGCCGCTGCCGCGACCGCGCGATTTCGACGTGGAGGCCCGCCGTGAGTTCCAGGACTGCACCCACCGGATCCGCGAGCGCATCTTCGGTGCCCGGCAGCGCCGCGTCGCGGCCGCCGAATAGCCTGCGCCGCCTGCTGACGACCGGATGGGACGTGCTCCTGCCCTCCCTGGTGCTGGTGGTGCTGGTGATCGCCTGGGAGGTCGCGGTCCGCATCTTCGCGATCCCGGTCTTCATCCTGCCCGCGCCCAGCGTGATCTGGGCGGAGACGATGGCGATCCCGGACACGGTGCTGCAGCACACGCTGGCGACGCTCAACACGGTGATGATCGGCTTCGTCGTGTCGATCGCGATCAGCCTGCCGCTCGCCGTGCTGATCACCGCGTCGCCCTGGATCTCGAGCGCGATTTACCCGCTGCTGGTGCTGACCCAGTCGATCCCGAAGGTGGCGCTGGCGCCAATCCTGGTGATCGCATTGGGCGCCAACGAGCTGCCACGGATCGTCGTCACGTTCCTGGTCGCGTTCTTCCCGCTGGTGATCGCGGTCGCGGCCGGCCTGCTCTCGGTCCCGGCGGATCTGATCGAACTCGGCCGCTCCTACCGCGCCTCGCGCCTCCAGGAGCTGTGGCGCATCCGCCTGCCCTATGCGGTGCCGTTCATCTTCAGCGGCCTCAAGGTGGCGATCGCGCTGGCGGTGGTGGGCGCGGTGGTCGGCGAGTTCGTCGCCGCCGACCAGGGACTTGGCTATCTCATCACCTCGTCCACCGCGTTCTTCCGGACGCCGCTGGCCTTCGGCGCGATGATCCTGCTATCGCTGATGGGGATCGTGCTGTTCCAGCTCGTGGTGATCGTCGAGCGCGTCTTCTTCCCCTGGTCCTCGGGGCAGGAAACGGTGGTCGTCTAACCGGAGCGCCGGCCGTCGGGTCCGCCCCTCGAGGATCCCGTGAACCATGCGGACCGGGAGGTCCGCGCTCCAAGGGAGGGGTCCAATGAGCCATACCGTCATCCGCCACGGCCGCGTCGTGGACATCCGCCGCCACCGCGCCGAGCCTGCAGACATCCTCGTCGAGGACGATTCGATCGTCGCGATCGGCCAGCCCGGCATGGAAGCGCCCGCCGACGCGACCGTGATCGACGCGACGGGCCGCCTACTCCACCCCGGCCTGATCAACGCCCACACCCACGGCCACGGCAATCTCGCCAAGGGCATGGGCGACCGCTGGACGCTGGAGCTGCTGCTGACGGCGGCGCCCTGGATCGGCGGCAACCGCACGCTGGAGGACAAATATCTCACGACGCTGATCGGCGCCGTGGAGATGGTGCTGAAGGGCTGCACCGCCGCCTACGACCTGTTCTTCGAGTTTCCCACCCCCTCGCTCGAGGGGCTCGACGCGGTCGCCCGCGCCTACGAGGAGGCGGGCATGCGCGCCGTCGTGGCGCCGATGGTGGCCGACCGCACCTTCTTCGAGGCGATCCCCGGCCTGATGGACGCCCTGCCGCCGCCGCTGCAAAAGGAGGTGGAGGCGCTGCGTCTCGCGCCGTACGACACGACGCTCGCCAACATCCGCCGGGCGCTGCAGGGATGGACGCACGACCGCGACCGGGTCCGCCTCGCCGTGGCACCGACCATCCCGATGCACTGCTCGGACGCGTTCCTGACCGGCTGCCGCGATCTCGCGCGGGAATACGGCGTCGGGCTGCACAGCCACGTCTCCGAGTCGAAGGTTCAGGCCGTCGCCGCGATCCGCCACTGGGGCTGGAGCCCGACCGCGCATCTCGACCGCCTCGGCCTGCTGGGGCCCGACTTCACGGTCGCGCACGGCGTCTGGCTCGACGACGACGACATGCGGCGGCTGGCCGATCATGGCGCCTCGGTCGCGCACAATCCCGGCAGCAACATGCGGCTCGGCAGCGGCATCGCCCATGCGCGACGGATGCTGGAGCTGGGCGTCAATCTCGGCATCGGCACCGACGGCGCGTCCTGCTCCGACAATCAGAACATGTACGAGGCGATGCGGCTCGCCTCCTTCGCGTCGAAGGTGCGCACGCCGGACTGGCGCAGCTGGCTGACCACCGAGGAGGTGCTGACCGCCGCGACCGAGGGCAGCGCCCGCGCGCTCGGCTTCGAGAAATGCGGCCGCCTCGCCGCCGGCTACAAGGCGGACATCGTCTTCCTCGACCTCGCCACGATCAACTGGCTGCCGCTCAACGACGCGACCAACCAGCTCGTCCACACCGAAGACGGCACCGGCGTCGACAAGGTGATGATCGGCGGCCGCCTCGTGGTCGACGGCGGGCGGCATCTGACCGTCGACCTCGCCGGCCTCGCGGCCCGGGTCGAGTCCGCGCGCGTCCGCCTCGCCGCGGCCAACCTGCCCAACAAGGCCCTCTACGAGCGGCTGGAGACGGTGGTCGGAACCTTCTGTCCCGGCCTCGCCCGGGTTCCGCATCACATCAACCGGTACGCCGCGGACGAGCACGCCCACTGAGGCCCGGCCGCGCTGCCGTGCCGGCGGCTGCGACGTGCCGTCGCAGCCGGGGCGCTGCCGGTGCCCGGCCCCACGGCCCGAATCGGAGTGCCGCAGCGGAAACCTCGTAGCAACATTTGCACGCCTACATGCAACGGCTTACTTGCCGCCGATTTGACAAGTTCCGGGTCGGTCGGCAAATTGCACGGCCTGATCTTTGGCCGAGCACGGTCCACTACCTCCGGGAGGTTACGACGATGCGTCTGTTGCAACGAGTTTTCGCCACAGGCTGCGCGACGGCGGCGCTGCTTGCCGCCGGCACCGCACTCGCGGCACCCGAATTGCCGAAGAACCTGGCGGTCACCGCCTATGACGTCGGATCCTCCGGCTACAGCCAGGCGGTCGCGGTCGGAGCGGCCTTCAAGAATCATCTCGGCGTCACGCTGCGTGTGCTGCCGGGCAAGAACGACGTCTCGCGCATGGTTCCGCTGCGCGAGGGCAAGGTCGATTTCTCCTACAACGGAATCGGCACCTATTTCGGCCAGGAGGGCGTAGACGTCTTCGGTACGAAGGACTGGGGGCCGCAGGAGGTCCGCGTCCTGCTGATGTCGATGGGAGACAATTGCCTCGGCCAATTCGTCACGGTCGATTCCGGCGTCAAGACGCTGGCGGAGCTGAAGGGCAAGCGGGTCGCCTATGTCAAGGGCTCGCCGGCCCTCAACCAGAACACCTTTGCGCATCTGCGCTTCGGCGGATTGACCTGGGACGATGTCGAGCAGGTAGTGGTCGGCGGCAACAACGGTGCGTTCGACGCCGTGCTGAACAACCAGGCCGACTCGTTCTTCTCCACCACCAATTCCGGCAACGTCCTGAAGGTCCAGAACAGCCCGCGCGGCGTGTTCTACCCGCCCCTGCCGCACGACGACAAGGAAGGCTGGGCGCGCGTGAAGGAGGTGGCACCGCACTTCACGCCGCACATCTGCAAGGAGTCGGCGGGCAACATGCCGGCCTGGGAGGGGGCGAGCTATCCCTACCCCGTGGTGATCAACTATGTGAACGACGATGCCGACAAGGCATACGTCTTCACGAAGGCGCATTTCGAGCAGTACCCGAACTTCAAGGACGCCGCGCCGGCGGCCAGCGGCTACGCGCTCGACCGCCAGGTGCTCGACTGGGTGGTGCCGTTCCACGAGGGCGCGATCCGCTACTACAAGGAGGCCGGGAAGTGGACGCCGGAGCTCCAGGCACACAACGACAAGCTGGTCGAGCGGCAGCAGGTCCTGCAGAAGCTCTGGAAGGAGTTCCTCGACAGCAACCCGCCGAGCGACACCGAGGCGTTCTACAGCGCCTGGATGGAGAAGCGCTACGCGGGCATGGAGGCCGCCGGTCACGCGCCGGTCTGGAAGACGTTCTAAGCCCGGAACGCACCGGAAGCGGTGCTCCTCGCGCAAGGCCCCGGACCAGCTCCGGGGCCTTTTTCCTTTCGACCGGCGCTCCCGGTGCGCGCCGCGGCCTCCGCCCTGCGGGTGGGCCGTCCGCGCAGCGATCCGGGTCGGCCGCGATGCGGCGCCGCCCTCGACCAAGGGCAAGCACGTACCTCGCGGCCGTCGAAAAGCATGCCGGCCCGACCGGGTCGGGGGCGGGCCACCGGAACCCGCGCGGAGCGCAGCCGTTGGCCTGAATGCCGGTCCGGCCTCGCCGGCTCCGCACCGAGGGCCGTAGACCCGACGGCGATGCACTTCCGGTCCGGTCGGCCGGACACTAAAGAGCCGACACTCCGGCTCGATGCACACGGGAGTCCAGCTAGGGAGGACAGCACATGCAGATCGGAGTGGTGTTCCCGCAAATCGAGATCGGCGCCGATCCGCAGTCGATCCGCGACTATGCCCAGGCGGCCGAGGATCTGGGCTTCGATTATCTGCTGGCCTACGATCATGTGCTCGGCGCCAACGCTGCCACCTGGCCGGACCTCAGCGGGCCGTACCGGCACCACGATCCATTCCACGAACCGTTCGTGCTGTTCGGATTCCTCGCCGGCATCACGAAGCGCATCGGCTTCACCACCGGAATCCTCATCCTGCCGCAGCGACAGACGGCACTGGTTGCGAAACAGGCGGCCGAGGTGGACGTTCTGAGCGGCGGCCGGCTGCGCCTCGGCGTCGGCATCGGCTGGAACCCGGTCGAGTACGAGGCGCTCGGCCAGAGCTTCCACGACCGCGGCCGCCGCTCCGAGGAGCAGGTGGAGGTCCTGCGTCGGCTCTGGACGCAGGAGCTCGTCACCTACGAGGGAAAGTGGCACAAGATCAGCGACGCCGGGATCAACCCGCTGCCCGTGCAGCGACCGATCCCGATCTGGTTCGGCGGCCATGCAGAGGCGGTGCTGCAGCGCTGCGCCCGGCTCGGCGACGGCTGGATCCCGGTCCGCGTCGGCCCGGACGAACAGGGCCGCGCCATGATCGAGCGGCTGCGCAACTATGCCCGGCAAGCGGGCCGCGACCCGGACGCAATCGGTATCGAGAGCTGGATCACCATCGCCGGCCGCGACCCGGACGCCTGGGCCGAGGAGGCGCGCGCCTGGAAGGCGGCCGGCGCCACGCACATCTCGGTCAACACGATGCGTGCCGGTTTCGACTCCGTCGGCGCGCATATCGAGGCGATCCGCCGCTTCAAGGACGCCGTCAGCGGTCTGTGAGCCTCCGGCCGGGTCACTCCTCCGGGAACCGGAGTCGGGGCCGGCGGCGGCGCTGCCGCGACACCCGCAGCCGGTCCGGTATCCGACCGGAACCGGGCGGCGGCCGCTCGACCGTCGTCACGCAACCGTATGGACCCGGCTCCATGGTCCGGCCACGGCCCGTCCAGATGGGATACCAAGTCATTGCGACGGAAGCGCGGGCGATGACATAACGAACCGCAGCGGACGACGCACGGGCAGCGGGAGAGGATGGACGCGCGGCAACACCCATCGGCCGGCGGCGGCAACGCGGCGGCAAACCCGGTAGGGGCACCCGTGGGCGACGCCATCGCTGCGCGCAACGGCGTCCAGGTGCAGTTGCGGACCCTGGTGCTCATCCGCTGGGTTGCCGTCGCCGGCCAGGCGATCACCCTTCTGCTGGTACATTTCGGGTTCGGCTTCACCCTGCCGATCGTCCCGGCGCTGCTGGTCGTCGGCGCATCGGCGGCGCTGAACCTCCTGATCGCGCGGCGCCACGGCCTCGGCGCACGGCTGAGCGAAGAGGTCGCCGCGTTCCATCTTGCCTTCGATATCATGCAGCTTGCGCTGCTCCTCTATCTGACCGGCGGGCTGCGCAATCCGTTCGATCTGCTGCTGATCGCACCGGTAACCGTCTCGGCCTCCATTCTCTCGACCCGCAGCACGGTCGGGCTCGCCCTTCTCGCGATCGGCTGCGCCAGCCTGCTCGCGGTGCTGCATCTGCCGCTGCCCTGGGACGGCGGACCGCCCGACCTGCCGGCCCTGTATCTCCTGGCGAAATGGGCGGCGGTCGTCTGCGCCATCGGCTTCATCGCCGCCTATGTCAGCCAGGTTGCGACCGAAGCGCGCCGGATGTCCGACGCGCTGGCCGCCGCCCAGCTCGCGCTCGCCCGCGAGCAGCGCATCTCCGCGCTCGGCACGCTCGCGGCGGCCGCAGCGCACGAACTCGGTTCTCCCCTCGCCACCATCGCCGTCGTCGCCCGCGAGATCGCACGCGACCTGCCGCCCGACAGTCCGCTGGCCGAGGACATGGAACTGCTGCTGAGCCAGACGGCGCGCTGCCGCGATATCATCGCCGAGCTCGCCCGGCGCCCCGAGGCGCAGGGCGGCGACCCCTTCCTCAGGCTGCCGCTCGCCGACCTGATCGACGAGGCGGCAGCACCTCACCAGCGCCCCGAAGTGTCCGTCGAGATCGTGGCGGAGGCGACCGAAGGCCCCGAACCGCAGATCGCCCGCACCCCGGAGCTGGTTCACGGACTCGGCAACCTGCTGGCCAACGCGATCCAATTCGCGAATAGTCGGGTCGAGGTGCTGATGGCGTGGAATGCGACCGAGGTGAGGCTGACCGTCGCCGATGACGGCCCCGGCTTCCCGTCCTACCTGCTGAGCCGGCTCGGCGAGCCCTATCTCTCGAGCCGCAGCGGCCAGGGCGGGCATATGGGTCTCGGCATCTTCATCGCCCAAACGCTGCTGCAGCGCACCGGGGCGAAAGTCCGCTTCTCCAACCGGCGACAGGGCGGAGCGGAGGTTGCTGTCCGATGGGCGCGCGCCATATTGGAGAGCGGCGGGGACGAAAGAAACGTGCACGTAGCGGGAGCGGTATGAGCGTGAAAACCGACGGCAAGGGAGTCCCGCAGAGCGAGCGCTCGCTGCTGATCGTCGAGGACGATGCAATCTTTCTCGGGCGGCTCGCCCGGGCAATGGAACGGCGCGGCTTCACGGTGAGCACGGCCGAAAGCGTGGCGAGCGGCACCGCGGCTGCACGGATGGTCAAGCCGTCCTATGCCGTGGTGGATTTGCGGCTGGGCGACGGCAGCGGCCTCGATGTGGTGGCGGCCCTGCGCGAGGTCCGACCGGACAGCCGGGTCGTGATGCTGACCGGATACGGCAACATCGCGACCGCGGTCGCGGCCGTGAAGGCCGGTGCGGTCGACTATCTCACCAAACCGGCGGATGCCGACGCCATCGAAGCCGCACTGATGCAGCGCGACGAGGGCGAGCCACCGCCGCCGCCGGAGCTTCCGATGTCCGCCGACCGGGTCCGCTGGGAGCACATCCAGCGCATCTACGAACAGTGCGACCGCAACGTTTCGGAGACGGCGCGGCGGCTGCGGATGCACCGTCGCACCCTGCAACGAATCCTGGCCAAGCACGCACCCCGCGAGTAGGCGGCCGGCCGTGAAGGGCGGCGGGCGGCGATGATCCTGCGGATGTTCCGGCGGCGCGACACGCCCGGGGCCGAGTCCCGGGTTCCGGAGGGGACGCGGGTTTACGCCGTCGGCGACATTCACGGCTGCATCGAGCCGCTGACCGCGCTGCACGAGCGGATTCGCGAGGACGCCGCGTCCGCCGCAGATCTGCGGCGGGTTCTCGTCTATCTCGGCGACTATGTGGATCGCGGCCTCGAATCGCGCCAGGTGCTCGAGATGCTGACGGCCACGCCGCTGGAGGGCTTCGAGCGGGTGCACCTGCGCGGCAACCACGACGCCTGGATGCTGGAGTTCCTCGAGGACACCGCCTGCGGCCTGGCCTGGATCGCGAACGGCGGCAGCGCGACGCTGTACAGCTACGGCGTCGGCCAAGGCGATCTCGGCGCCCCGCTGCCGGACCGGCTGGCCGCGGTGCAGGCCGGGCTCCGCCGGGCGCTGCCGGCCGCACATCGGGATTTCCTCGCCGGCCTCGTGCCGATGCACATCGAAGGCGACTATCTGTTCGTGCATGCCGGCATCCGCCCGGGCGTGCCCCTCGACCAGCAGCGGCCGGAAGACCTGCTCTGGATCCGGGAGCCGTTCCTCGGCAGCGACGCCGACCACGGCAAGGTGGTGGTGCACGGCCATACCATCGTCGACCGCCCGCAGATCCTGGGCAACCGCATCGCCGTGGATACCGGCGCCTTCGCAACCGGCCACCTCACCTGTCTCGTCCTGGAGGGGACGACCCGCCGCTTCCTGCAAACGTGACGCTGGCCGGCCCGTCGGCCGGCGCGTGCCGCGCGAGCGGCCGCCCGGTGATCTCGCGGATCAGCTTCCCCAGGATCGCCGGCGCGAAGTCGGCGTGGTCGCGCGCGGCGAGCGCGAACGCGCCGTCGCCCCCGATCACCCTGGCCCGGTAATAGTCGAGCAAGCCGGGCTCCTCCGCCTCGATGGCAAGGCCGTTGACGACGATCCCCTTGGCGACCGCACGGTCGCGGGCCAGCGAGGGCGGGACTCCCTGATTGGCGCGGCCGTCCCCCGATACGTCGATCGCCAAGCGCCGCCCGGCGAACCCGTTCGCCTCGAACAGGCGCATCGCCGCCTCGATCGCATAGCCGAGCGCGGTGGGGCCGGACGCGACTTGCCGACCGGCCGCGGCGAGACGCTGCGCGAACGCACGCGCCTCGGTCCCGTCGGATATCGCGGTCCAGGGCACCGCCTGCACCGCCCCGGCGGCCGTGCCGGACCATTGCAGCAGTGTCACCGCGATGCCGCCGGGCGCGGCGCCGAGCGCGTCGGCCAGCGCCGGGCTGCGGAATGCCTCGACGAGGCCCCTCATCTGCAGCGCGAACTCGGCGTCCGTGATGCTGTAGGACGCATCGACCGCGAGCACCAACTCCAGCTCGACCGGGCGCTCGGCCGCCTGGATCGAGCCGCAGGACAATGCGGCGGCAAGGAGGCCGGCCCGGACCCCGCCGCGCCCCATCAGCGGTCACCGACGCGGATGGCCCGAGGCGCGGCGGCGGACGCCAAGTCCCCGGCCGCCGACCGCCCGGCGATCTCGCGGGCCAATTTTCGCGTCATCGCGTCGGTAAATGCGGCGAACCCGGCGGCGCGAACGACGAACGCGCCCGGCCCCCCGACGATCCGCTCCTCGAAATAGCGGTCGAGCGCGGGCTCCTGGTCGAGGATGGCGAGCGCATTGACGGTGACGCCCGCAGCCAGCAGCTTGGGGCGGACGAATTCGGGCCACTCGCCCTGGTTGCTCATACCGTCGCCTGACAGGTCGATGATGCGTCGCCGGCCGCGGAAGGGTCCGGTCTCGAGGAGGTGCAGGGCGAAGGCGAGCGCGTCGCCGATCGCGGTCGAGCCCGGCACGGCAACCCGCCCGGTTGCCGCGATCCGGTCCGCCAAGCGGGCGACGTCGCGAGCGCGGCGCAGCGCGACCCAGGGGATCGCCTGCACATGCGTCCGGGCGCCCGACCACTGGATCAACGTCACCGCGATTCCCCCGGCCGCATTCTCGACCGCCTGGGCGAGAGTCGGCTGGCGCATGGCGGCGGCGATCCCGTCCATCTGCATTCGGAACTCGCTGTCGTCGACGCTGCGCGAGCAGTCGACCGCCAGCACGAGGGCGAGATCCACCGGAACGGCCGGGATCGCGGGACGTCCGCTCGCCGCGAGCAGCGCGACCATCCCGGCCGCGAGACGGACGCGACCGAGCCCCGATCGGCGTCGGCGCGTGACTGGCTGCATTCGACAAGACCCTGCCGCGTCCCGCGCGCCGGCCCGCACTTCGTCGACGGCACGCGCCGGCGATGGTCGGCGATTTTCCTGAGGCTGCCAACCCGGGATCACGGAAAAGCGAAGGCCGGGTCCGGACAGGCATCCGCGGTCGCGGGGCCGGGGCGGTCGGGCCGCAACCGAAGCGGCGTCTCCGGCGTTCGGTGGAAGATGGAGCCGGAGGAGGCTGCGATGATACCCTCGACGCAGGAAGTCCTGATCTATCGGGAGGGCGCCGAGAAGCCGGATTCGGTACCGTGGGGAACCCTCTACGAGGAGAACAAGCACGATCCGGCATGGATCCGCGAGGTCGAGGACGCACTCAACAACGATCGCGACTGGGAGGATCCGGCCGGCCACGACGGCATCCTGCGCATCGCGCTGTCGCGGATCTGGCGGGAATAGGCCGCCTCAGGCGCGCCGCCCCAGCAGCGTGACCAGGACCAGCCCGGCAACGAAGCCGCCGATATGCGCCTGCCAGGCGATTGCCGCCCCGGTCACGAAGGCCCCGAGCCCGGCGAGGCCGAACAGCAGGTTGAGACCCATGATGGCGGCCACGAAGACCAGGGCGCCGCGCCGGCCCTCGGAGGCGCCGCCACGGAACAGGAAGCGGACCCCTGCACCGATCATACCGTAGCCGCCGCCCGACGCGCCGACCACGGCGACGAGCACCGGCCCGACTGCGAGCGCCTGCACGACCGCGGCAGCGATGCCGGAAGCGAAGAACAGAAACAGGAATCGGCCGGTCCCGATCGCCCGCTCGACCAGGGCCCCGAAGGCGAGCAGCATGCCGGCATTGACGACGACGTGCAGCAGGTCCCCGTGCAGGAACATGTAGGTGACCAGCGGCGCCAGGCCGGCCGCCGAGATACCGGGTCCTTCCGCCGAGAACTGCGCCAGAAAGAAGGCCGGGACGAAGGCGAGATGGGCCACCGCCCACTCCTGCCAACGGGCGGGGGCGAGCACGAACAGCCCGTACGCGATCAGGAGCGCAAGGCAGAGCCAGAGCGTGCCGGGCGGCGCGTTGAACACCGGCTGCCGCGCCGCGCGCATCGCCGCATGACGGTGTTCCCGCTCGTCCATGCTATGCTGAACGCCGGGCGGCCGACGCGCCGCCGCGTGTATGGCAGGGACCTCCGGACCGGCCCGGCCGGGTTCGAACCGCCACCGCGCGGCAGCGTTTCATGCGCCGGCCGGTGCGACAGCGGGACGGACGGCAATGATGCACGAGGAGTATCGAAGCCTGCAGCTTCCGAAGCGCGCCGTCGCCTTGGTCCTCGCCGGCGGCCGCGGCAGCCGCCTGCACGAGTTGACCGACCGGCGCGTGAAGCCGGCGGTCTTTTTCGGCGGCAAGTTCCGGATCATCGATTTCGTGCTGTCCAACTGCATCAATTCCGGTATCCGCCGCATCGGTGTCGCGACACAGTATAAGTCGCACAGCCTGCTGCGGCATCTGCAGCGCGGCTGGTCCTTCCTGCGCTCGGAAGCCAACGAGTTCATCGACCTGCTACCGGCGCAGCAGCGCCTCGACGAAGCGATGTGGTACCGGGGGACGGCCGATGCCGTCTACCAGAATCTCGACATCATCCGCAGCCACGAGCCCGAATACATCATCGTGCTAGCCGGCGATCACATCTACAAACAGGACTATGCACGCATGCTGGCGGCGCATGTCGAGCACGGCGCGCCCTGCACCGTAGGCTGCATCGAGGTGCCGCTGCAGGAGGCGACCGCCTTCGGCGTCATGGCCGTGGACGAGAGCTTCCGGATCACCGATTTCGTCGAGAAGCCGAAGGACCCGCCGCCGATGCCGGGCAAGCCGGACCGGGCGCTCGCCAGCATGGGCCTCTACATCTTCGATGCCGCCTTCCTCTACGACGCGCTCGCGCGCGACGCGCAGGACGAGGACACGAGCCACGATTTCGGCAAGGACGTGATCCCGGAGATCGTCGGCCGCGGCCTGGCAATGGCGCACCCGTTCGGGCTCAGCGCCGTGACCAGCCCGGACGCGCCGGAGCCCTACTGGCGCGACGTCGGGACCATCGACGCCTACTACGAGGCCAATATCGATCTGATCGAAGCCCGCCCCGCCCTCGACATGTATGACAGCGCCTGGCCGATCTTCACGCATCAGGAACAGCTCCCGCCGGCGAAGTTCGTCTACGACGAGGAACATCGCTGCGGCTATGCGATCGACTCCATGGTGTCGGGCGGCTGCATCATCGCCGGCGGAGCGCTCCGCCGCTCACTGCTGTTCTCGAAGTGCCGGGTGGAGGAATGCGCCCAGCTCGACGGGGCGGTGCTGCTGCCGGACGTGCGGGTCGGCCGCAACGCACGGCTGACCCGGGTCGTGGTCGACCGCGGCTGCCGCATCCCGGACGGCTTCGTCGCGGGCGAGGACCCGGAGGAGGACGCCCGGCGGTTCCGACGGACCGAGAACGGCGTCGTCCTGATCACCCGGGAGATGCTCGACCGGCTCGGCGGGTAGCCGCCCGATGCGAATCCTCTACGCCGCCAGCGAGATCTATCCGCTGGTGAAGACGGGCGGACTCGCCGACGTGACGGCGGCGCTGCCGCCGGCGCTGCGCGCCCGGGGCCTCGACGTGCGGCTGCTGCTGCCGGGGCTTCCCGGCATCCTGTCGGGCCTGCGGGAGACGGCGCCGGTCGCCGAGTTCGGCGCCGGGGCCGGCCTCGCGGGCGTGACGCTGCGGCGCGGCACGGTCCCCGACAGCGGCGTTCCCGCCTACGTCATCGACGCCCCCGACCTCTACGACCGGCCGGGCAATCCCTATCTCGGCCCGGACGGGCGCGATTGGGCCGACAATCACCGCCGCTTCGCGCTGCTCGGCCGGATCGCGGCGCGGTTCGCCGAAGGCGGAATCGACGGCTGGCAGCCCGCGATCATCCACGGCCACGACTGGCACGCCGGACTGGCGCCCGCCTATCTCGCTGCCGCCGGCCGGCCGGCGGCGAGCGTGTTCACGATCCACAATCTCGCCTTTCAGGGGTTGTTCCCGCCGGAGGTGCTGCCGGAGCTGGGCCTGCCGGACGCTTTCTTCGCCATGGAGGGCATCGAGTTCTACGGCAAGGTCTCGTTCATGAAGGCGGGGCTGCAGTTCGCCGACCGGATCACCACGGTGAGCCCGACCTATGCCCGGGAAATCCAGACTCCCGAGCACGGCGCGGGACTCGACGGTCTGCTGCGGGCGCGCGCCGCCGTGGTCTCCGGCATCCTCAACGGGGTCGACTACGGCGTCTGGAACCCCGCGGCCGACCCTCACCTCGCCCGGCCCTACGATGCCGACGACCCCGCACCGAAGCAGGCCGTCAAGGCGGCGCTGCAGGCGGAAGCCGGCATCGAGCCGGCCCCGGAGGCGGTGCTGTTCGGCGCCGTGACCCGCCTCACCCATCAGAAGGGGTTCGACCTCGTGCTGGCGGCCGCGCCGGAGATCGTCGCGCTCGGCGGTCAGCTCGTCCTGTTGGGTGCCGGCGATCCCGAACTCGAGGACGGCTTCCGCGCCCTCGCCCGCCGCTTCCCGCGGGCCGTTTCCGTCCGCTTCGGCTACGACGAGGCATTCGCCCATCGGATCATGGGCGGCGCCGACATCGTGCTGGTCCCGTCGCGATTCGAGCCCTGCGGCCTGACCCAACTCTACGCGCTCCGCTACGGGGCCCTGCCGCTCGTGCGCCGGACCGGCGGCCTTGCGGATACGGTGGTCGATGCGGACGAGCGCAGCCTGCGCGACGGCACTGCGACCGGGTTCGCCTTCGACCGCCCCGACCCGGACAGCCTGCTCGCCGCCGCCCGCCGCGCCGCCGCCACCTATCGCGAGCGTCCGGTCTGGACCGCGATGCAGCGCCGGGCGATGACCCGCCGCTTCGGCTGGGAGGCCGCGGCGGAACGCTATGCCGCGCTCTACGCCGAGCTGGCGGAGCCGTGAGACCGCCGAAGGCAGCGGCTATCCGAAGTCGGCAACCGGTACGGCCGCGGTCGCGGCAGCCCCGGGTCGGGCAACGACGCGATCATGCCGGCCGGCACGATCGCCCGCACCGACCGGCCGGACCGCGGTCGCCCGCGCTGCGCTCCGCCTCGATCCGGCGGCGCGGTTCACCCAAGCCGGCGCAGGAACGCCTCGAGGTGGTCGGTGAAGGCATCGACGAATTCGCGCCCGATCCGGGACAGCGCCCGATGCTTCCCGTAGAGCGCCGCGAACTCGAAGTCGATGCGCGGCTCGAACGCGCGGGCCACGACGCCGCGGCCAGCATATTCCTGCGCGGTGAACGGGTCGACGAGCGAAACCCCCACCCCGGTGGCCACCAGACCGCAGGCAATCTCGGTCAGCGGGGTCTCCACCCGCAGGTCGCGCCTCACTCCGCGGGCATTGAAGAGGTCGTCGATGCGATGCCGCAGCAGGGTGAACTGGCCGAGCGAGATGAACACCTCCCCCTCGAAATCCTCCGGCCGCAACGTCCGCTTCGCCGTCAGCCGATGCCCTTCCGGCAGCGCCGCGACCGCCATGGCCGGCGGCATGCGCTCCAGCATCACGGCGGGGTGCTCGACCGGCGTCGCCGCGAAGCCGAGATCGCACTGACCGCTCGCGACCCAGTCGAGGACCAGATGCGACACCAGCCCGAACAGGGCGAGGTCCAGCTTCGGCCGGTCGGCCAGGAAGCGCCCGGCGAAGCGCGGCAGGAAGCCGTTGGCGAGCGCAGGCAGCGCCGCGATCCGCAGCGCACCGGCGCGCCGGCCGCGCAGGTCCTCCGCCGCCTGGACGATCCGGTCGAGCCCGACGAACGAGCGCTCGACCTCGCCGTAGAGGGACAATGCCTCGCTGGTCGGCAGCAGCCGCGCGCCACGGCGCTCGAAGAGCGCGATGTCGAGCGTCTGCTGCAGGTCGCGCAGGAGCCGGCTGACCGCGGGCTGGGTCACGTTCATCATCCCGGCCGCCTCGGTCACGCTGCCGGTCAGCATGACGGCACGAAACGCCTCGATCTGGCGCGGATTGATCTTCGGCATCGTCGTCCGGGCCTCGGAGAGGTCATAATAATCCGTTATGGGGCGTGCGCTTAAATGAATTTGACGCCTTCGGTTGCGCATGGGACGGTGACGTGCGGCCAGGCGCGGCCGCAGCCAATAACGAGGAGGCGGTTGGATGACGGTTACGATTCGCCAGACGGCGCTGGTCGGCGCGGCGATCCTGCTCGGAACGGTCACGGCGCAGGCTCAGGACAAGACCTTCTACGTCGCCGGCTATGGCGGCTCCTTCGAGCAGACGATGCGCAAGGAGGTCATCCCCGCCTTCGAGCAGAAGCACGGAGTGAAGGTCGAGTACGTCGCCGGAAACTCGACCGACACGCTGGCGAAGCTGCAGGCGCAGAAGGGCAATCAGCAGATCGACGTCGCCATCGTCGACGACGGCCCAATGTATCAGGCGATCGCGCTCGGATTCTGCGCGCCGATCGAAGGCCTGCCGACCGAGGATATCGTCAATGCCGCCCGTTATCCGGACGACAAGGCGGTCGGCATCGGCCTCGTCGCCACCGGCCTGATGTACAACACCAAATATTTCGAGGAGAAGGGGTGGGCCCCGCCCTCGTCCTGGAACGACATCAAGGACCCGAAATATAAGGGCCTTCTGGTCATTCCGCCGCTCAACAACACCTACGGCCTGCACACCGTCGTCATGATGGCTCGCCTCAACGGGGGCGGCGAGAAGAACATCGACCCCGGCTTCAAGATCATGGCCGAGCAGGTCAATCCGATCGTGCTGGCCTATGAGCCGTCGCCGGGCAAGATGACGGAGCTGTTCCAGAGCGGCCAGGCGGCCATCGCGGTGTGGGGCTCCGCTCGCGTGAAGGCCTTCGCGGATACGGGCTTCCCGGTGGACTTCGTCTATCCGGAGGAGGGTGCGGTGACGCTCCTCGCATCGGTCTGTCCGGTTGCGAAGCCGAACGCCTCGCCCCTCGCGCACGAGTTCGTCAACGCGCTGGTCCAGCCCGACTTCCAGAGGGTGCTGGCCGTCCAATATGGCTACGGGCCGGTGAACCGGAAGACCGATGTGCCGGCGGAAGCCTCCCGCATGGCGCCGATCGGCGAGCGGGCGGACAAGCTGCTCGTCGCGGATTGGGACACCATCAATCAGAACCGCGACGAGTGGAACAAGCGCTGGACCCGCGAGGTCGAGCGCTGAGCGGACGCTTCCCCGCAGCATGGTGACCGTTCGCATCCCGGCCGGGCCCGCCCTTCGAGCGGCTCGCTTCGCGGGCCCGTCCGAACGGGCGGCCCGGCGGCGGTAGCGCAGAGGCCCACATGTCGAAGGGCCTCGCCCCGCGGAGCCGGCGGAAGCGGGCGCGCTGCCGAACGCCGGGGCGGACCACCGGGAATGGCATAGCTGTCGGATGTCCTTCCTCGTTATCGACAAGCTGAGCAAGAGCTTCGGCGACCATGTCGCGGTCGCCGGGCTCGACCTTGCCGTCGAGCGCGGCGAGTTCGTCTCGCTGCTCGGCCCCTCGGGCTGCGGCAAGACGACCACGCTGCAGATGATCGCCGGATTCGTCGAGCCGACCGGCGGGCGCATCACCCTGGACGGCAGCGACCTGCTCCGGGTCAAGCCCAACCGCCGCGGGCTCGGCCTCGTGTTCCAGAGCTATGCGCTGTTCCCGCACATGACCGCCGCCGAGAATGTCGGCTTCGGGCTCGAGATGTGGGGCGTGCCGCGCGCCGAGCG